>NZ_BAABGT010000040.1:0-176605 GCF_039541715.1 Pseudonocardia xishanensis | reverse complement strand
CCCACAGCTCCAGTCTCCTTGCTAGATCAGGAGCCTCTCCACCGGCCAGGACGGTTCAATGGTCCCCGATCCGCGCCGCAGCCGGCGGTGTGGTGGGAAGGCCCGTCGTCGGCCGATGCTGTCGGGGTGGGGCGGAGGACCCGTAGTAGTCCGAGGTCGGGAAAGCCGGCCACATGGCGAAGGGGTCCAGCGTGTTCGCAGTAGGGATGCAGGACGAGGAGCGCGCTGGTGAATATCGGCGATCCGTGGCCCGACCTCGACGAGGCCGAAATGCGGGTACTCGCGATGCAGAGAAGTGCGACGAGCTGATGGCGCTCGTTGAGCAGGAGATGTATGACAACGCGATCTTCTCTGTGGGGTCGCTCGACATCCCTTTGGGACGGCTTCGAGCGCTGCGTGCCCAGCTCGCCGAGAATCCAGAGCTTGCTTCCGCGCCCTCTCCGGCCCCGGACCTCGGGACCATCGGCGGGCGGGTGTGGACGCTTTACTCCCACGGGCTTCGGGTGGATCCAGCCGAAGCTCTGACACACGTGGTGCCACTCGTGGTGCGAAACCCTGCACGTGGTGCGAGTTCTGGAGGCTGGAGAGGGAGATTGTGTCAGAGTTGTCGCTGGTAGGAGGCTTGTGAGGGGGTTCGTGGAATCCTGGCAGTCAAGGGGTCAGGGGTTCGAATCCCCTCAGCTCCACCCTTCCCACCAGGCCCGATGAGTCTCCCGACTCTCGGGCCTGTCGTGTTGTGGTGCCACTTGTGGTGCCAACCGGCCTTACGCTCCCGCCATGGTCACCGCTCCCCGCCGCAAACGCCCCCGCGGCCAGATCGTGCAGCTGAGCAGTGGCTCGCTGCAGGTCCGCGTGTTCGTCGGGCGGGATCCGGTCACCAAGAAGCGCCACTACCTCCAGGAGACCGTGCGGCGCGGTCCGGATGCTGACGCGGAGGCGGAAAAGGTCCTGCGGCGGCTGTTGGTCCAGGTCGACGAGCAGCTGAACCCACGGACCTCGGCCACCGTCCGCCAACTCCTGGAGAAGCATTTCCTGCTGCTCGACGTGGAGCGCACGACCAAGGCGACCTACCAGAATGTCGCTCGGACTCACATTGTGCCGCTGATCGGCCCGGTCAAGCTGGCTGCGCTCACGTCCGAGGTCTTCGACTCCTTCTACGCCGAGCTCCGCCGCTGCCGGCTCCACTGCAAGCGCAGGCGGATGATCGAGCATCGGGTGAAGACCGTTCACGACTGCGATCATCGCTGCCGCCAGCATGTCTGCAAGCCGCTCGCGCAATCGACGATCCGGCAGATCCACATCATCCTCAGCGGCGCGCTGAGGCGCGCCGTCCGATGGAAATGGCTGCCGCGTGGCCCGATCGACAACGCCGAGCCGCCGAAGCAGCCCCCGGCCAACCCCTCGCCGCCGACGTCCGCCGAGGCCGTGCGCATTCTGAACGCGTCATGGGAGGACCCGGACTGGGCGGTGCTCGTCTGGCTGACGATGGTCACCGGTGCTCGCCGGGGCGAGCTCTGCGCGCTGCGGTGGGACGACGTCGACCTCGTGACGGGCACGCTCCGCGTCCAGCGGTCCATCGCCGAGCTCAAGACCGAGACGTGGGAGAAGGACACCAAGACCCACCAGCACCGTCGAATCGCACTGGATCCGGAGTCGGTCACGCTGCTGACCGCCCATCGGGCACGGAGCATGGAGCTCGCCGCGGCACTCGGGTACGAGCTCGCGCATGATGCGTTCGTCTTCTCCCACTCGGGCGACGGCGCCGCACGCCTGAACCCACGGACGATCACACGCCGGTACACCCGCCTCGTTCACCTCGGGCGTCGGTCGCCGCCCGTGCCCGTGCGGACGGGCGGGACCGCTGGAGCTATGCCATGACCTTGTAATCGCCGAGGACGGCGCGGCGGTCCTGGTCTGGCTGGCGACGGGCTACTCGACGGTGACCTCACGCAGATCAGTGAGTTCCTGGTCGACCACCACTACGTCATGGGGCTCAGCGACGGCGGGGCGCACGCGCAGTTCATCTGCGACGCCCGCTGTCCCACGTTCCTGTTGTCGCACTTCGCCAGACGGAGGACGCGGGGTCCGCGGTTCGCCGTCGACAGTCTGGTGAGAAGGTTGACCCGCGACCCCGCCGAGCTCTACGGCTTCGACGACCGGGGTGTGCTGGCCGTGGGCAAGCGCGCCGACGTCAATGTGATCGATCCCGCGTCCCTCGCGCCCTGCACGCCGCGGCTGACCGACGACCTCCCGAGCGGCGCCCACCGCTTCGTCCAGGACGCGACCGGGTACGACGTGACCATCGTCGCGGGCACGGTCACCCGCCGGAACGGCCGACACCGGCGCCCGCCCGGGTCGCCTCCACCGTCGGCCCCGCCCCTGACCATGCGCGGCGCGAGCCCGCCGCCTGCTCGAAGAGGTGGCGGGCTTCACACCTCGACCGGTGACGTGGAGCCGCCGAGATAGGACTCGATGACCCGCGCGTCCATCCTGATCTGCTCGGGGGTTCCGGTGGCGATCTCACGACCGTTCTCCAGCACGAGGATCCGATCGCAGACGCGCATGACCAGCTCGACATCGTGTTCCACCAGCAGTACTCCCATGCCCCAGACGTCGGCCAGCCGGCGGATCAGCTCGCCGAGCTCGTGGGCCTCCGCCGCGTCGATCCCCGCCGCCGGCTCGTCCAGCAGGAGGACCGAGGGGCGAGCGGCCACCGTACGGGCGATGGCGACGAGCCGACGGCGGGCGTACGAAAGCTCGCCGGGACGGCGGTCGAGGTCCGGGCCGAGGTCGAACTCCTGGACCGCCGCCCGCGTCATCGCGTTGAGTGCGGGCACGCCGGGCCGCAGGAGGGTGGTGAGGTAGGCCCACGGGTCCCTGCGCTCGGAGGCGCTGAGCAGGTTCTCCCTGACCGTGAGATCGTCGAACAGCTCCAGCGACTGGAACGACCGTCCGAGACCGGCCCGGGCGCGCCGGGCGGGTCCGAGTGTGTGCAGTTCCAGGCCGTCCAGCAGGACCGAGCCACGGTCGAGCGGCACGAAGCCGGTGACGCCGTCGAGCAGGGTCGTCTTGCCCGCACCATTGGCGCCGATGAGCCCGACCACCTCGCCCGGGCCCACGGTGAGCGAGGGGCCGTCCAGTGCGATCGTGCCGCCGAATCTCACCTTGAGGTCCGTGACATGGAGAGTGTGCGGCGCGACCCGAGAGGGTCCCTCGTCGCCACCGAGAACGCCGCGCGCAGCAAGGGGGCGGTCGGAGGGTGAGCGACCGAACAGGCGCGTCACGCGGTCCCATCCCGCACGGAGCAGGTGAGTGTTGAGCGGGACGAGCCCGTCCGGTGCCTGGAGGAGCGCGACGACCAGGATCACCGCGCCCACCAGCGTCAGCCATGCCGGGTTCGGGCTGCCTGCCACGGCCTCCATGATCTTCGAACCGACCGTCCCCGGGTCGAGCGTCGAGCCCAGGAGGGGGCCCACCAGCCAGCCGACCCCACCGACGACCGCCTCCTGCACCATCTGGATCGAGCGCAGGGGTGTGAACGCGTCTCCGAACGTGACGATCGGGTTGGCGAAGGTGAGGAGTACTCCTCCGCAGGCGGCGAGCACTCCGCCGAGGCTGAATGCGTACACCTTCGCGCCCAGTCCGGAGATGCCGAGGGCTGCGGCCGCTCGTTCGTTCGAGCGAACCGCGAGCAGCCGGCGGCCGGCTCGGCCGCGACGGAGGTTCCCCACCACGACGGCACACCCCACGAACACGAGCAGCGTGAAGGACGCGTACACCGCAGGCGTCGCGATCGCGCCGAGCGCAATGCCGAACAGGGTCGGCGTGCCCACCTGCAGTCCGTCGAACCCGCCGGTCAGCACGGGGTTGTTGAAGATCATCGCCTCGACCGTGACGGCCAGTCCCAGGGTCACGATGGCGAGGTTCACCCCGCGCGCCCTGGCCCCGGCGAGCCCGACCACGATGCTGAGGGGGATCGTCGACGCGCAGGCCAGCACCAGAGCGACGCCGAAGGGCGCGCCGAGTACGGTGAGCCGCGCGGCGACGAAGGCGCCGATGCCGGCGAACGCGAACTGCGCGAGCGAGAGCTGTCCGGTGTAGCCGGTGACGACCACGACGGAGAGCACGATCAGCGCCACCGGGAGTTGCACGCCAACGGCGGAGACCCAGTCGATCGGGACGACCCCCCAGATCAGCAGGAGGGCGACGAGGGTCACCGGCAGCACGTACCTGGCCCGGACGCCGCCGGTGCCGACCGAGGCGAAGCGGAACACCGGTTCGCCGCGGGCGGCGATCGGTTTCGACCGCGCCAACAGCACGACGGCGACGACGACGAACGGGATCGCCGCGTCGAGGCCCGGCACCGGGACGAAGTAGGTCACCTCGGACTGGATGATGCCGAGCAGGGTGCCGGTGGCGAGCGCGATAGGGAACGACGCGAAGCGCGCGACGACGGCCGTCGCCAGCGCCGGGATGATCAGCGACGTCGCGAGCGCCGGGGTGAGCCCGGAGATCGGTGCGATGAGGATCGTGGCGAGCGCAGCCATCGCCGACCCGAGCGCCCAGTTGAGAGACGCGATCACGTCGGGGGACAGCCCGAGGGCCGCCGCCGCCCGGAGGTTCTCCGAGACGGCTGCGGTGATCCGACCGAGCGCCGTCCAGCGGTACACCGCCCACAGCAGCGCTATGAGCAGAACGGTGATCCCGAATACCAGAAGACGGTCGCCGGGGACCGTCACGCCGAGGACGGACACGGCGCCGGTGGGCAGCATCGGCTCGACTCGCACGTAGATCGAGTCCGCGTACCGCAGCTGCATCGCCGCCTGCAGGCCGGCCATGACGGCCAGGGTGGCGATGAGCCGTGTCAGGGGGGAGGCGTTCCGGAGCGGACGCATGACGAGCAGATGGACGCCGGCGCCCAGCCCGGCGGACACCGCGATTCCGGCGAGAACCGCCAGCCAGGTCGGGACGCCGCGGAGTTCGCGGAGCTCCCAGTACGTGTATGCGCCGCACAGCCCGATCGCGACGTGGGCGAAGTTGATCAATCCGGATCCGCGGTGGATCAGGATCAGGCCTGCGGCGACGAGGACGTAGAGCGCGCCGGCGCCGACACCGAGCAGGAGAAAGGTCACGGCATCCATGCGGCGGCCCCTCGCGGTCGGGGTGGGAGGTGGCGATACCCAGTGCTCACGTCGGCAACAGCTCCGGCTGAGCGGCGGGCGGTGCGACCAAGGTGATGGAGCGGTCCTCGCCGACCTCGTAGACGAACAGGTTCGCGTTGAAAGTCCGGCGGTAGCTCGGGTTGGACGTCGCTGGGGCGTCGAAACACACATCGGGTCCGTAGACCTCGGTGCCGACCGGGCAGTGCCGCGCGAGAGCGGTCGCGATCGCGGCGGGCGTCAGATCGCCCTCTACCGAGGCCATCGCTGCGAAGAGGGCGGCCGCCGTCCCCCACGCCGCGGCGCCCTTGTCCTCGATCGGAGCGTCCGGGTGCGTCTTCGACAGCAGGTCGGCGTACTGCTGGATCTCTGCGATGGAACGATCTCCGGCGCCGTACGAGCCGCCTACCAGCTCCAGCTGCCCGACGGCCTCCGCGGAGAGCGCCTTGAGCGCCTGCGGAGGGACCCCGCCGGTCGAGGCCGACAGCGGAATCGGTGACCCACTCTGTGCGGAGTAGTTGGCGAAGTTGACGAAGTCCTGCTCGACCGTGCCGATCACCACGCAGTCCGCACCGTCCGCCTTCAGCTTGGCGAAGGCTGCGGACATGTCGGTCGTGCCCACCGGGACCGCGACCGTCGAGACCAGCCGCCCGCCTGCGGCGTCCGCCCCCTTGCGTGCGAAGTCCTCGAGAGCGGCCGACGTCGCGATCGGGTTGACGAGTAGTCCGACGTCGGGGCAGCCCTTGCGGACCAGCTCGGCGGCGGCCCCGGAGTAGTTGAGGACGGTGCCGCCCTGCATCGGGAAGGACACCGGGCTCGTGTAGTCCGCGCTCGACAGGGGGAGTGTGACGACGTAGGGGATCCCGGCGGCCTCGATCCCGGGCAGGAACCGGTTGCCGTTGATGCTCATGCCTCCGATGACCGCGACGACGCCCTCGGTGACCGCGCGCTGTGCGCAGGCGGCGGCCTTGTTGGGGTCGAGCTGGTCGTCGCAGACCGTCAGCTCGACCTGCCTGCCGTGGACGCCACCCGCCGGGTTGAGGTACGCGTCCACGTAGGTGGAAACCGCGGTCCCGGCCGGCGACCAGTCCAGAGTCGCGGCCTGCCCGGAGTTGAACATCATGACCTTGACCGTGTCGCCGGGACCGGACGATGCGTCGCCGCCACCGAGCGAGCTCGACGCGCATCCGGACATCGCGAGCGCGAGCGCCGCGATCACGGCTGTCGAGCTCCATCCTCTGCTGACCATGGGATCCCCGTTCATGAAATGGGCTGTTCCGGTGCCGTGCTCATCCCGTCGGCGGGCCGACCCCGGCCGCGCGACTGAGATAGGTCGACTCGATCGCCGCGGACTCCGACCGCAGCAGGTCCGCCGAACCCGAGAACTCGATCCGACCGCGGCGCATGACGTATCCGCGGTCGGCGACCGCGAGCGCGGGTCGGATGTGCTGCTCGACCAGCAAGGCCGACATTCCGCTCCGTCGGGACTCGTCGCGCACCGTCGTCAGCAGCCGTTCGACGATGAGGGGCGCGAGCCCCAGGGACAGCTCGTCGGCGATGAGGAGCGCGGGCCGGGCGGACAGCGCTCTGCCGAGCGTCAGCATCTGCTGTTCCCCACCCGAAAGCAGTCCCGCCGGGCGGCCCAGCAGCGGCGCCAGCTCCGGAAAGAGGTCCAGGGCGGCACTCGGAGATCCACGGCCGATGCGGAGGTTGTCGGCCACCGACAGACGTGTGAAGACCGAGCGTTCCTCGGTGACGAGCCGCAGACCGCTCCGGGCCCGCCGGTGCAACGATGCGGTCGTGGCCACGCCCCGCCACTGCACCGTGCCTGCCATCGGCTTCACAGCTCCGGCGGCGGTGAGCAGTGTCGTCGTCTTGCCGGCGCCGTTGGCGCCGAGCACGACGACCACCTCGCCCACCCCGACATCCAGATCGATGTCCCGAACGACTGCGGAGCCACCGTAACCGGCCGACACCCCCGCGAGGCGCAGGACCGGCCCGCCAGTGCTCACGGCGAGCCGACGGGGTGGACCGCCTCCGCCGGGTCGTCGTGGGGGAGCGCGGCCACCCAGTCCCGGAACTCCGGAGTCTGCATCGACAGCGCCTCCAGGGCGTGGCTGTGGTCGAACAGCACGGGCGCCAGGACACGTAGCCCCTGGTTGAGCGCTCGTTTGGTCTGGCGGATCGTCGCCGGCGGGAGCTCGGCGAGCCGGTGTGCGTAGCCCCGCGCGGCATCGAGCGCCTCACCACGGGGGACGACTTCGGTGATCAGCCCGATCCGTTCGGCCTCATGGGCCGACAACGGGTCGCCCGTGAGCAGATGGCGCTTCGCCCTGAGCACACCGGCGTACGTCATCCAGGTCAGGATGCCGCCGTCGCCTGGAACGAGGCCCGCGGTGACGTGCTTGTCGACGAAGGTGGCCGTCTCGTCCGCCACGATGATGTCGGCCATCAGCGCGTAGGTCGCCGCCCCGCCGACCAACGAACCGGAGATCGCGCTGACGACCGGTTTGTCGAAGGTCAGCGGGGCGTAGACGATCTGCTCGGTCTCGTCGAAACCGCGCGCACGGGCCGCGGGGTCGGTGGCGAGGGCACGCAGGTACTCCACATCGGGACCCGCGGAGAAGTGCTCGCCGTGTCCACCCAGCACGATCGCCCGCACGTCCTCGTCCTGCGCGAGGTCGCGGTAGACGTAGGCCCATTCCCGGTGTGCCGCAGGGGTGAATGCGTTGTCCCGCAGCGGGTCGTTGTTCAACACCGACGCGACCCCGTCGGCGACGGTGATGTCGAGGTACTCGTATCGTTCGTAGTCCATCATGGTCCTCCCGGCTAGGGGGTGAGGAGGCGGCCGTTCTCGCTGAAGAAGCGTCGCAGGACGTCGTCGCCCAGCGGCTGCAGCTGGTCGAAGAAGACCTGCTTCTGCGAGATGCCCCCTTCGACGTGCGGATAGTCGCTGCAGTACGCGAAGCAGTCCGCGACCGCGGGGTGGCGCTCGAAGTAGGAGCGGGTGTCCTCGAAGGGGAACGGGCTGACCCGGACGTTGCGCGCGAGGTACTCCGACGGCTTCGCCGAGAGGACACCCGACACCCGCTTGCGGAAGACCCGGGTGCCCCAGACGTCCAGGGTCTCCGCCAGGTGGCCGACCCAGTACGCGCCGAACTCGAGGACCCCGAACCGGAGGGTCGGGAAGCGTTCGAACACCCCGCCGAGGATCATGGCCGACAGGTAGTTCACCGCCGCGGCGTGCACCACGCTCATGCTGAGCGGCTCGAAACCGACCTCGGTGCTCTCGACCTTGCCCGGCGCGAACTCCGGGGCCTGGTTCCAGGCGGCGGAGGCGAGGAAGCCGGTCTGGCCGGCCACGTGCGTCACGACGGCCGCATCCGCGTCGGCGATCATCCTCCAGAGCGGGTGTAGCGCGTGGTCCGCGGGCGAGACGCCGGCAGGCGGGATGCCCGAGGGCAGATGCAGTGCACGGATGCCTTGGGCGAGCAGGGCTTCGGTGTTGGTGATCATCTCCGCCGGGTTCGCGCCGTGCAGAAGCGCCACGAACCGCAGACGGTTCCCGCGCGCGGTCGTCTCTCGTGCCGCCCAGGCGTTGTACTCGTCGATCAGCCCTTCGATGATCGGTGCGTAGTCGTCGTACTCGAGTCCGCTGAGGAACGTCTGGCGAAGCTCCCCACCGAGCAGGGCTCCGAACGCGGTCATCGCGCCGGAGGGGAAGACGAGCTGGGTCTCGGTGCCCATCGCATCGAGCACGGCGAGCCTGCGATCGAAGTCGAAGGCACCGGGGGCGCCCGGTCCCCGCTCGTTCCACACCGTCTCGGCGGTGATGGGCGCGGTGTCGGTGAGCCCCGGCCGGTCGAAGTTGTTGGCACTGGCGCCGAACCGCGACATCGCCGGTTCCAGGATCTTGGCGAACCTGTCCGAGTGCTCCCCGAACATCGGGCCCCACATGTGCAGTGGTGCCATCTCGTGGCTGTCGATGTCGACGTCGATGATGTCGTTCGGGCTCGTCAGCGTCATCTCTCCTCCTCGGCGTGGTGCTGGATGATGTCCGTGGGACTGGGCCGTATCGGCCTGGTCAGTTGTTCTCGACGTCGGCTTCGACGAGCTCGACGACGTTCCCATCCGGGTCGTAGAGGAAGGCGGCCTTGACGACTCCCCAGTTCAGCCAGGTGATCTCGCCCGACCACAGCACCGGGACCTCTCGCTCGGCGAGCGCGGCGAGCTCCTTGTCGAGGTCGTCGACGAGCAGGCCGATCCGCACGAGGCCCTGCGAGTTGAAGTACCGGGGGCCGGGGGAGCGGAGCGTCCCCTCCTTCCAGCCGAGGATCTCGACGCGCGCGACGTCGCCGGGCAGACGCAGCATCGCGCGGGTGAGACCGGTGTCGAGCCGGTCGGCGCCGTCGTAGCCGAGCGCGGCGCAGAGCTCACCGGGGGTGAAATGGGCTGGTACCTCGGCTCCCGGACGGAGGTCGAAACCGTGGTCGTCGACGAATCCGAAGGCCTTGTAGAACTCGACCAGCCGTTCAGGCTTCTCGGTGTTGAGCTGGTTGAGCCACCAACGCTTGGGCACGGGTCCTCCTCGAAGGTCCGATGTCAGCGGACAGGGTGGGGGTTCACTCCGGGCAGGAGCAGATGGCCGGCGTCGACCGGCAGGACGGCGCCGGTCACCGCGGACGCCAGGTCCGAGTTGAGGTACAGCGCCGCGTCCGCGATGACCTGCGGTGGCAGGAAGGTGGCGCCCTTGAGGGCGTGGTTGTGATACCCGCTCTCCATCATCTCCTCCTTGGTTCCGCCCTCGTGGCCCGCGAAGAGGTCCCAGACCGCCTGGTGGTCGGTCATGGGGGTGTGGATCGCGCCGGGACAGATGGCATTGCAGCGGATGCCGTGTGGCGCGAGCTCCAAGGCCATCGCTTTCATCAGACCGATGAGACCGTGTTTGGCGGCCGTGTAGTGGGCGTACTGTCGCCCGGGCTCGAGACCGTTGATCGACGACGTGACGACGATCGACCCCCGCCCGGCGGCGATCATGTGGGGGGCTACGGCTTTGGCCGCCCGCCAGGTGCCCGTGAGAGTCACGCCGAGCATCTCGTCCCAGGCGTCGTCGTCCAACTCCCAGAACGCTGCACGCGTCCAGATGCCGGCGTTCGCGATCAGGATGTCGATCCGGCCGAAGTCCTCGAGCGCCTGCGCCACCGCCGCGTCGACCGCATCTCGGTCGCGAACGTCCGCGCGAACCGTGAGCACACGTCGGTCGAGGGCCTCGATCTGTGCGGCGGTGTCACGGAGGTCCGCCTCGGAGCCCAGGGGGTACCCCACGGATCGGAGACGGTCGGGCACATCGAGCAGGACGACGTCGGCTCCTGCCCTGGCACAGGTCAGGGCGTGCGCGCGCCCTTGGCCGCGGGCTCCTCCGGTGATCAGGGCGACTCGACCCTCGAGCAGGTTCATGCAGTACTCCCGTATCGCCGTCGATCGGGTGGATGGGCTCAGCGTGGTCGGCAGAAATGTAAGTTGTCAACTACCAAAATTCTGGCTACGTTCGCCGCCAGGCCCGCCGGGCCCATCACTCAGCGACGACGCTGCGGGAGGCTTCCGCATGTCCGAGACGACGACCGCCGGCTCGCCGGTGACCATGCCGACTGGGCGGGTCGACTTCTTCGATCCCCCCGCGGAGTTCCGAGAACTGCGAGCGACCCCGGTGTGCCGCATGCGCTATCCCGATGGCCACGTCGGTTGGTTGGTGACGGGGCACGGGGAGGCGCGGACGGTGCTGAGCGACCCGCGTTTCAGTGCACGCGCCGAGCTGCGGCGTTCTCCGATCCCGCGCCCAGGGATGGACGCGATCTATGGACACCCGGCGCCCCCCGGGTACTTCCTGGCCATGGACCCACCGGAGCAGACCCGGTTCCGCAAGCCGTTGACCGCTCATTTCACCGTGCGTCGGATGGCAGCGCTGCATGCGACCGTGGAGCGGCTCTTCGTCGAACGCGTCGACGCCATGATCGACGCCGGGCAGCCGAGTGACCTCGTCGCCGACTTCGCCCTGCCCGTTCCGTCGCTTGTCATCTGTGAGCTGCTCGGTGTCCCCGATGCCGACCGGGCCGAGTTCCAGCGCAACGCGATCGTCCACCTGGGTCTGACCTCCACGGCGGAGGAGAGCGCGGCGGCACTCCGGTCGATCGTCGAGTACGTCCAGACCCTCGCGCGGCACAAGCGGGACCGGCCCGGTGACGACCTCGTGAGCCACCTCGTCACCACGACGGATCTCTCCGACGTCGAGCTCGGCGGAGCCGGGCTGTTGCTCCTGCTCGGCGGACACGAGACCACGACGAACATGCTCACGCTGGGGACCTTCGCGTTGCTCAGGAACCCGGCTCAGCTCCGACTGCTCGTGGCGGATCCCGGTCGCATCCCCGCCGCGGTGGAGGAGCTCCTGCGCTATCTGTCGATCGTGCAGTTCTCCGTCGTTCGCACGGCGATCGAGGACGTCGACATCGACGGCATCCGCATCGCCGCGGGGGAGACGGTGACCGTCTCCCTTCCGGCGGGGAACAGGGATCCACGGAAGTTCGCCTCACCCGACGTGCTCGACATCGAGCGAGCGACTGCAGGCCACCTGGCCTTCGGGCACGGGGTGCACCAGTGCATCGGGCAGCAGCTGGCCCGCGTCGAGATGCGAGCGGGCTTCGCGACCCTGCTGGGCAGGTTGCCCGACATCCGACTCGCGGTTCCGGACGACGAGGTCGAGCTGGGGTACGACCTCTCGATCTACGGCGTGCATCGCATGCCGGTGACGTGGGGCGACGGTCGATGACCCTGCAGGTGGACCGCGCGCGGTGCATCGGTGCCGGGTCGTGCGTCCTCGCCCGGCCCGACCTCTTCGACCAGGACGAGGACGGTGTCGTCGTGGTGCTCGCGCCACCCGGCGCGACGGAGGTCGACGGCAGCGCAGACGAAGTCGCGGAGTCGTGTCCGTCGGGCGCGCTCAGCAAGATGGAGGCGTCATGAGCCTGTTGGGCGGACGGGTGGCGGTGGTGACCGGGGCCGCACGGGGCCAGGGTCGGGCGCATTGCGTTCGGTTGGCCCGGGAGGGAGCGGCGATCATCGCCCTGGACGTCTGTGAGCGGGTCTCCACTCGCGCCGCCTATCCGCCCGCCACGTCGGAGGATCTCGACACCACCGCGGCCCTGGTGGAGGCCGAGGGGCAACGGGTGTGCGCGAACGTGGTGGACGTCCGCTCGAGCCGGCTCGACGCGGTGGTGGCGGAGGGGGTGGCGCTCCTCGGCGGCCGGTTGGACGTCGTCGTGGCGAACGCGGGGATCAGCGACTGGAACCGGTTCTGGGAGATGTCGGACGAGCAGTGGCAGACCATGATCGACATCAACCTGACCGGTGTCTGGCGCACCCTGCGAGCCACGGTTCCCCACATGATCGCCGCAGGCAACGGGGGTTCGGTCATCACCGTCAGCTCGGTCGCGGGTCTGAAGTCCCTGCCGGGACAGGCCCACTACTCCGCCGCCAAGCACGGCGTCGTCGGGCTGACGAAGACGGCGGCGATCGAGCTGGGTGAGTATGGGATCAGGGTCAACTCGCTGCACCCGTGGGGCGTGGCGACGCCGATGGGCGAGGGCTCCGGGATGCGGGCCGTCCTGGACGCGCACCCGTCCTACGCCGCCGCCTTCGCGAGCCTGCTGCCGAAGGTGTCGATCGCCGAGGTCGACGACATCGCGGACAGCGTCGTCTTCCTGGCGTCGGACCTCTCCCGCACCATGACGGGGGCCCAGCTGACGGTGGACATGGGAGCCACGAAGATCTGACCTGGCCGAGGTCTCGGCAGAAGTCGACGAGTCGATCGGGAGCCCTGTGACCCTACGATCCCACACCCCTCCCACTCCGCAGCAGGCCCGCTCGGAGCTGTCGACGTCACGCCTGCTCGACGCCGCGATGGAGCTGATCGGCGAGGTCGGTTTCGAGCGGGCGACGCTCGCCGCGATCGGAGAGCGCGCCGGCTACAGCCCCGGCCTCGTGACCAGGCGCTTCGGGTCGAAGGAAGGGCTGCTCTGGACGATGATCGAACGCATGGTCGTCGACTGGAACTCCTCGGTCCTCGGGCCCGCGGTCGGAGACAGCGGGGGGAGGCCGGCGCTCCACACGATGGTGACGGGCATCCATGCGAGCGCCGTCGAGGCGCCGGCCCGGATGCGCGCCCTCTACCTCCTGATGTTCGAGGCTCTGCTGCCCATCCCGCTCCTCCGGGAGCGGATGGCGGAGCTGCACCGGGGGATGCGCGAGTCGGTCGCCGCCTGCATCGCGCGCGGCGTCGACGATGGGACGGTCGATCCCGCGGTGGACGTCCCGCGTGCCGCACGACTGTTCGTCGGTGCGCTGCGCGGCGCCGCGTACCAGGCCCTGCTCGATGGGGAGGTCGGCGTGGCGGCGGCGATCGACGATGTGCATGCGCTCATCGATCCGCTGCTCCCGTCACCGTCGTGACCGGCGGCTCACCCTCGTGACGACGAGCCGGCCGGGACCGGGGTCTCGGGGGCCGGTGCTGTGGCCGCGGTCCTGTTGCGGCGTCGGGCGCGGTGGGTCGTGAGCTGGCGCGGGACGCCTGCCAGGCCGTCGGGATGGGAGACGACCACCTGGAGCAGGACCAGGCCTGCGATGACCTGCATCCACCCGTCGTGCCAGATGACCGCGCTGAGGTGGCTGCCGATGCCGCCGGGGGCGAAGAAGAGGGCGACGACGAGCGCACCTCCCACGGAGCCGATCCCGCCGAGATAGACGATGGCCACGAAGAACACCGACTGCAGGACGAGGAACGAGTCGTAGGTGACCTGCCCGGAACGGTAGACGAACAACACCCCCGCGACGCCGGCCAGCGCGGAGGAGATCACGAACGCGGTGAGCTTCACCCGCGTCACGGAGACACCGGAGGCCGCGGCGCCCTGCTCGTTCTCCCTGACCGACAGCATCTGCCTGCCGAGGTCGGATCGACGTAACGACGCGACCGCCCAGAGGACGAGGGCGGCGACGACGACGGTGAGCAGCCCGAAACCGACCGGGTTGGTGATCGAGTCGAGGTCGAGCCCCCACAGCTCGGGCGGGGGGACGGAACTGCCGGACGTGGTGCCGTTGAGCAGGGGGCTGTTGAAGACCATGAGCTCCAGGACCAGGGCGGCACCGAGAGTCACCACGGCGAGTTCGATGCCGCGCACCCGGAGGGCGGGCAACGCGAGGACGACACCGCAGACGACGGCGACGACGACACCCACGATCCCCGCCCAGGGGAAACCGAGGCCGGTCTCCGACGCGATCCGTGCGGTGACGAGGGCCGCCAGGCCTGCGAACGCCATCTGTCCGAGCGACACCTGTCCCGCGTACCCGACCAGGACGACCAGGGACAGGCAGATGACGAAGGAGATCATCGACATCGCGAGCGGGTCGCCGAGCGACACCGGAAGGACCCACACGAGGAGGCCACCGACGACCAGCAGCGCCAGTGCCGCCGCCCACGGTCGGCGGACGACCGGGACCTGGGGGAGCCCCAGCCGAGCCGTCGCACCGCGGACCGGGATCGAGCGCCCTCTACCGAGCACGACGAGCATGATGACGAGGACCGGCAGCGCCTCCGCCCAGCCCACCAGACCGAAGACGTTCCACGAGCTGCTGTGTCGCACGATGACGGCCTGCGCGACACCGATCAGCAACGCCACCCCGACCGTGCCGAGCACGGACCGGAAGCCGGTCGCCATCGCCGCGGCGATGGCGGTGATCAGCACCGAGGTGAAGAAGGTCGGGGAGATCGGAGCGAAGCCCGCCAGCAGGATCCCGGCGAGTCCGGCGAGGAACGCCCCGATGCACCCGTTCGCCAGCGCCACCCGGTTCACCGAGGTGCCCGTCAGGACGACGGCCTCCTCGTCCTGGGCGCCCGCGCGGGTGACGATGCCGAACCGGGTCCGGGCGAACGCCGCCGCGAGCCCCAGGGCGAGGACCACGACGATGCCCAGGATGATCAGCCGGTCGGCGCCGATCGTGATCCCCGGCCCGAGCGTGACGGGGCCTGCGGGGAGAAGCCGGGGCGGGTTGGGCGTCGCTCCTCCGGTCAGCGCCGAGATGAACGCCTGAATGGTGAGCATCACCCCCAGGGTGGCCACCACCTTGGCGAGGACGGGTGCCTCCGAGAGTCGCTGCATCACCAGGACCTGCACCAGGGCGGCGATGGCGACAGGCACGGCGAGGCCGATGACGACGGCGGCCGCGACCCCGAGCGGCTCGGCGAGGCCCACATAGGTGTAGACCGCCGCAGTGGCGTAGGCCCCGTGCGCGAAGTTCAGTGTTCCCGAGCCCTTGAACGTCACCACGAGGCCGAGCGCGAGCAGGGCGACAGCGCCGGCGGTGCCCAGGCCGCTCAGGGCGAGCTGCAGGTCCAGACTCATCGCGTGGGCTCCTTGGTCGCGCCGCGCACCGCGACGGCGGGGGTGGCGGTGTCACCGAGGTATCCGGCCTCCAGGACGGACCGGTCGGCGAGCAGGTCCGCGGCGGGTCGGTCGGCCACGAGTGCGCCCTGCCGCAGGACACATCCCCGGTCGGCGACCTCGAGGACCTGTTGCACGTGCTGCTCGACGAGGAGCACACCGAGGCCGGTCTTCGTGGCCAGCTCCCGCAGGGCGGTAAGCAGCCGGGCGACGACCTTCGGACTCAGACCGAACGACAGCTCGTCGACCAGGAGCACCTTCGGGCTCATCGTGAGTGCGCGCGCGACCGCCAGCATCTGCTGTTCGCCCCCAGAAAGCAGCCCGACCCGCCGGCGCCGCAGCTCACCCAGTTCCGGGAACAGGGTGAGCGGGTCCCACGACGGAAACGCGACCAGGCGCAGGTTCTCCTCCACGGTCAACCCGCGGGCGAGCGCCCGCCCTTCCGGGACGAGCACCAACCCGGCCGACGCCACCCGGTGGGCGGGACGCCCGGTGAGGTCGACGCCGTCGAGACGGACATGGCCGCCGAGTGGGCGCAGCAACCCGCTCACGGTGCGCAGGGTGGTGGACTTCCCGGCCCCGTTCGCCCCGAGCAGGGCGACGATCTCGCCCCGTCCCACGGAGAGGTCGATGCCGTGCACCACGGCGCGGCCCTCGTAGCCGGCTTCGAGGCCCTGGACCTCCAGCACCTCGTTCATGCCGCCTCGCCCAGGTAGGCCGCCTGGACCGCGGGGTCGCGGCGGATCTCGGCCGGACTGCCGGAGGCCAGCACGGAGCCGAAGTTCAGCACCACGATCCGGTCGCAGGTCGGCAGGACGAACCCCATGTCGTGGTCCACGAGCAGCACGGCGGTCCCGGCGGCGGCGAGAGACCGCAGGTACGAGCCGACCGACGCGGTGTCGGCAGGCCCCAGACCCGCGGCCGGCTCGTCCATGAGCACCACCGACGGGCGGGAGACGACCGCCCGCGCGAGCGCGACGATCTTCCGTCTGCCCTGCGACAGCTCGGCTACCCGACGATCGAGCTCCGCGCCCAGGCCGAGCTCGTCGACGACCTCGGTGATCCGGTCGGTCGCAGGCCCGGGCACCCGACGTGCGGCGACGGAGAGGTTCTCGGCGACCGTGAGCTCCGCGCAGAGCTCGAGGTGCTGGAACATCCGCGCCAGACCCCGCCGCATGCGCTGGTGCGGTCGGAGCCGGTCGATCGGCGTGCCCGCCAGCTCGACGCGCCCTGCCGAGGCCCGGACGAACCCGGACAGCACGTCGATCAGAGAGGTCTTGCCGGCCCCGTTGGGCCCGATCAGTCCCGTGACCTCGCCGCGGTGGAGCTCGAGGTCGACGCCGTCGACGGCGGTGACCCCGCCGTAGCGGAGCACGAGGCCGTGGGCGGCGAGAGCGGGTGGTGCGGCCGGTGATCTCACGTCGTCGTGGGAACCGGGCTGCGCAAGCGACATGGAAGCCTCTCCGAACGACCCGGCGGGGCCCGCGGCCCCGCCGGAGGGTTGTGGACCGTCGGTCAGGTGGTGGCGCCGACCGCGGTCGTGACCAGGGCGCCCGGGCGGGGATCCTGCGGAACACCGTCGACGAACGTGATCTCCCCGTTCACCAGGACGTACCGAAGCCCCCGCACGTCCACGAACTTCCGCCAGTCGCCACCGGGAAGGTCGTGACGGACCTCGTAGCGTCCGTGCTGGTAGCCGAGCTCGTCGAGGTCGTAGATCATGATGTCGGCGGCGTTGCCCGGCACCAGGGTGCCGCGGTCGGGCAGGCCGAGCACTCTCGCCGGCAGGGCGCTGATCTTGGCGTGGATCTCCTCGAGCGTGAACTGGTCACTGTCGCGGGCCAGCCAGATGATCAGGTCGGTCGGCCACTGGCCGCCCGCGACGAACTTGACGTGGGCGCCGCCGTCCGAGCCCCCCGCGAGCACCCGGGGGTGCTGCAGGACCGGGCCGACGAGCTTCTCGTCGTAGACGAACCGGGTGAGGTGGGTGAACTGCGCCTGCAGCTTGCTGGCCACAAGGATGTCGTAGAACGTGTCGGTGACGCTGCGGCCCGTGTCGGCGGCGATCTCCGCGACCGTCTTGTTCTCGTGCGCGGTGAACTCCGCAGCGCCTGCGGCGTCGATCATCGTGAACTCGTGGAACCTGGTCCCGGCGTGCTGCTGGGGGCCGAAGTCGTACTCGTCGACGACCCGCTGCCGGTACTCGGGGCTCCGGGCGAGCGCCGCCTTGCCGTCCGGATCCTGGTCGGTGAAGGCCTTGAACACCGGCAGGACGTCCCAGGAGGTGTAATTCAGGACGGTGAACTCCGTCCACCCGCGCGATGCGATGCTCTGCGTGTAGATGTCGAGGCCCTCCTCGGTGCACTCGTCGAGCCAGGCGAGCACGTCGAGGTGCACCGTGGAGTCCGGGACCACCATGATCACGTTGTGGATCACCGTCGCCCCGGAGATGTGGGCGAGCTCCGCGCACACGTCTCGGCGGTTGCGCAGCATCGGGATGTCGGTGTTGGCCTGGATGATGCCGCCGCCACGCTCGCGCAGGACCTGCGCGAGGTTGTAGGCCTCCTCGATCTCCATGATGTCCGAGGGCATCGGCGAGCCGTCGAAGTCGGTGTGGTTGTTCATCTCGCCGAGCCAGGTGACGGCGAACCCGAGGGCGCCGGCGTCCATCGCCTCGTGCAGCAGCCGCCGCATCTCGGCCCGCTCGTCCTCGGTTGCCGGCCTCGACTTCGCCGCCTCGATCCCCATGACGTAGATCATCAGCGGGTTGATCGGGAGGAAGGAGGCCATGTTGAGCGCCTTGGGCAGCGAACGGAGATGCTCCATCCACTCCGGGAAGGTCTCCCACTTCCACGGCATGCCCTGGCGGAGTGCCTCGTACGGGATCTGCTCGGTGCGCTCCATCATCTGCATGTAGCGGTCGCGCATCTCCGGCTTGCACGGTGCGAAGCCGAACCCGCAGTTGCCGACCGCCACAGTGGTCGCCCCGTGGGTGCCGGTGTTGGTCAGGTGCGGGTCCCAGTGGACCTGCCCGTCGTAGTGGGTGTGGAGGTCGATCACGCCCGGGGCGACGACCAGCCCGTCGGCGTCCACGGTCCGGGTGGCTCGCGCGTCGCCGAGGTCACCGATCTCGGTGATGCGGCCGTCCTTGACGCCGATGTCGGCCCGGCGGCGGTCCGCCCCGGTGCCGTCGACGACGGTCCCGTTCCTGATGATCAGGTCGAGGTCCATTCGTTGTCTCCTCTCCGTGCGGTGCTGCGGTGGTGGCGACCGCTACGACTTGATGCGTTCGAGCGTCGGGCGGATGTCGATGGGCTCGGGCGTGTAACGCGCGCCGGTCCCGTCGAGGGTGACCATGTACGTCTTCGTGTACCCCAGGGCAGGCATCTCCGGAGTGCCGTTGGCGCGACCGACCTGCCCGTCGAAGAGAGGCACGTCGCTGAACGTGTCGTCGGTCAGGGCCTTGAGCACCGCGTCCCGGCTGATCGCGTCGCCGCCGATCGTGGTCAGCGCGCTCTCCAGCACCTTGGCCGCCCCCCAGGCGCCCACCGAGCCCGCCTTGGGGATGTCTGCGGAGAAGTTGGACGCCGTCATGGCGTCCCGGAAGGCGACGAGGTCGGGATCGGTGGAGTGCACGGGGTCCGCCGCGAAGGCGTTGAGCACCATCGTGGCGCCGGTGTCCGCGACGGCTTTCTCGAGGTCGGGCGTCAGGGTGGGGCCCGCCGCGCCGAACGGCACCCGGAAGTCCTGGGCGGCGGCGGCCTGGAGGAGCCGGATGTAGCCGGGCGTGGTCTGCAGGCCGATGACCGCATCGGCGCCCGCCGCCTTCGCCTGGACGACGCTCGCGGTGAAGTCGACCGTCGTGGCGGGATGCTTGATGTCCGCCACGATCTCGGCGCCCGTGGCCTCGAAGCTCTGCTTCACCAGGGAGAAGGAGAAGTCGAGGGACGCCGCGTCCAGGCGGATCACGGCGATCTTCTTCTTGCCCAGGGTCCCGGAGATCGTCTGCGCGAGTCCCCCACCGAACGCCCCGATCGTCTGCGGGTCCACGGTGAGGACGGAGCCCGTCCCGTCGATGCTGTAGCGGTCCCGGGCACCCAGCTGCATGAACGGTACGCCGGCCCGCGAGTAGGTCGGGCCCTGGATCGTCCCCGCCAACGGGCTGTACCCGAGGGCGGCGACGATCTCGGAGTTCTGCACCTGTTGGCGGGTGCAGAAGGTGGCGCCCTGTTCGGAGGCCTGGTCGTTGCATCGCTCGATGCGGATCGACCGCCCGTCGATCCCGCCCCGACGGTTGAGATCGTTCGCCCAGGCCTGTACGGCGTCACCGAAGTAGGCGAGGTCCTGGCCGTTGCCCTCGTCGGAGTTGTTGACACCGATGACGATGTCGCCGGAGGTACCGGTGCCTCCTCCCGACGATGACCCGCACGCGGCGAGGACGCCGAGAGACAGCGCGGCGAGAACGCCGAGTAGGCGTCGTGGGACTGAGCTCGACACCGAGGACCTCCGTTGGTCGTCGTGTGGCTGAAGTGAGGGGCGGTGCCGAGGTGGCACGCAGCCCGTCTCGTGACTCGCAGAACACTGGGCCAGAAAGATAAGCTTGTCAACCATCAATATTTCCGCCTACTGTCGGCGCGCAGGGGAGGTGGCGATGGACGCACACCCGAGCGTGATCACCGAGTCGGACGAGGGAGTCCTGCTCGTGACGCTCGGCACCGCCGTGCCCGTGCCCGCGGCCTGCCCGCCCGTCCTGCGCGAGCGAGCCACCACTCCTGAGCTGAACTCGACAGAAAGGCCATGCCGGTGGACTTCACCGACTCGGCCGGCGACGCGGAGTACCGCGCCCGGCTACGCGACTTCCTGCGTCGACACGACCACGAACTCGAGCACAGCGACTCCGAGTACCTCTCGGAACCGGGCGTCGAGCGCATTGAGGAGCTGCGGCGTACGCAGGCGTTGCTCTACGACGGTGGCTACGTCGGTGTCACCTGGCCACGCGAGTACGGGGGACAGGGTGAGGGGGCGATCCGACAGGCCATCGTCACCGAGGAGCTCGCCCGGGCGTCGATCCCGGGGTTGGTCAACCATCTCGGGATCGGCATGTGCGGCCCTACGATCATGGCTCACGGCAGCGAGGACCAGAAGCAGCGCTACCTGCGGCGGCTTCTGCGGGCCGACGACATGTGGTGCCAGCTGTTCAGCGAGCCGGGGTCGGGCAGCGACCTCGCCGCGTCGCGCACGAAGGCGGTACGGCAGGACGACGGGACGTGGCGTGTCGACGGCCAGAAGGTCTGGACGACCTTCGCGCAGTACGCCGCGTACGGGATCCTGCTCGCGCGCACCGACACCGACGTACCCAAGCACCGCGGGCTGACCATGTTCGTGATCGACATGTCCACTCCTGGCGTGACCGTGCGGCCACTGCGGCAGATGAACGGGGCGAGCGAGTTCAACGAGGTCTTCTTCGACGGCGTCGTGATCTCCGACGCCGAGCGGCTCGGCGAGGTCGGTGAGGGGTGGCGGGTCGCGCTGACCACCCTGATGAACGAGCGCGTCGCCATCGGCGGCGCCGGCAACGAGCTGGGGATGCGAACGGACTCGCTGGTCGCCCGGGCCCGCGAGCGACTGCCGCACTTCTCCACCGGTGAGCAGGTCCGACTGCGAGAGCAGCTCGGACGGGTCCTCGTCGAGAACCTCGCGATCCGCTACACGGGCTACCGCAGGCTCACCGCGCTCGCCCGAGGGCAGACGCCCGGGCCCGAGGCCAGTGCCGGGAAGCTCTCGGCGGTTCGCGCCGCCATCGACGGGGCCGAGCTGGGCGTGCGGCTGAGCGGTCCCGACGCCGCGTTCGCGCGGGCGGCCGACGGTGACTGGCGCTGGCACACCACGCAGGCCTCCATGCCGGGCCTCGCCATCGCGGGCGGCACGGACGAGGTCCTCCGCAACATCATCGGGGAGCGCGTCCTCGGGCTCGCCCCGGAGCCCACACCCGGAAAGGCAGCCCGATGAACTTCGACCTGGACGACGAGCAGCGGGCACTGGCCGCCGCCGGCGCCGACTTCTTCGCGGACCAGGCAGGCCCCACCGCCGCACGCCAGCTCCTCGACGGCGTCGGTGAGCCCGCTCCGGGGCGCAAGGCCCTGGCCGAGGTCGGCTTCTCCGCGATCACCGTGCCGGAGGCGGCGGGCGGCGGGGGCGGCACGGTGCTCGACCTCGCCGTGGTGGCCGAACAGGCCGGGCGTGAGCTGGCCGGGCCCTCGCTCGCCGGGACGGCGCGCGCGGTGGCGCTGCTCGACGCGGACGACGCGCAGCTCGCCGTCCTCGCCTCCGGCACCGAGCTCTTCGCGGTGGTCGACGGGCCGGAGGAGCCGGTCCTCGACGCCCTCGCCGCCACGCGTTTCCTCGCGGTGCAGGACGGCCACCTGGTGGTGGGAGAGGGCGAGGTCACGGCCGGCGTCCCGATCGACGCCACCCGTGGCCTCGGCAAGGTGCGGCTGCGTGACCCGCGGTCGCTTCGCGAGATCGACCCCGCTGCCTGGCGCCACGCTCGCGACGTCGGTGCCGTGGTCCTGGCCGCCGAGGGTCTGGGGACCGCGGCCAAGGCGGTCGAGGCTGCGGTCGAGTACGCGCGGACCCGCACGGCCTTCGACCGCACCGTCGGCTCCTACCAGGCTGTGAAGCACGCATTGGTGGACGCCTGGGTCGGCGTCGACCAGCTGCGGTCGCTCGTCTGGTGGGCAGCGTGGACCGCGGACCGCGAGCCGGACGGCCTGCCCGCCGCGGCGTCGGCGGTGAAGGCGTACAGCGCCGCCGTCGTCGAACGGGCGACGGAGACCGCCCTGCACGTGCACGGCGGGATCGGCTTCACCTGGGAGCACGACTCGCACCTGTACTGGCGGCGGGCCAAGGTGGACCGGCTCCTGCTGGGCGACGAGACCGAGCACCTCCTCCGGGTGGCCGATCTCGCCCTGGCGACCTGATGCCGAGCAAGGCGGCGCAGCGGCGCCTCATCCCACCGCTGGACCTCCCGCCTCGGCCGCGGGTGAAGCAGGCTCGCTCGGAGCTCTCCACCAGTCGTCTGTTGGATGCCGCGGCGGAGGTCATCGCAGCGGGCGGGTACCACCGGATGACGCTGAAGGTGATCGGGGAGCGCGCCGGGTACAGCTACGGGCTCGTGACCGAGCGGTTCGGGTCGAAGGAGGGCCTGCTGTGGACCCTCGTCGACAGCATGCTGCACGACGAGGACGGCGGCCTGGTGATACCCGCGCTCGGCGCGTCGACCGGGGTCCCCGCACTCCATCGCTTCGTGGCGGCCATCAGGGAGGGCTGGCGCCGCCGCCCCGTCCACATGCGGGCTCTGTCGGTGCTGATGTTCGAGGCCGCCCTGCCGTCGCCGATCCTGCAGGATGCGATCGCCTGCCTCCACCGCGAGATGCGGGCGGTCACCGAAGCGGTGGTCCGGGCCGGGATCGTCGAGGGTTCGGTCCCGGCGGAGGTCGATGCGGCCCAGATCAGCCGCACCTTGCTCGGCAGCCTGCGTGGTGTGGTGTTCCAGGCGATGCTCGATCCCGACCACTTCTCGCTGGAGCAGGGTTTCGACGACCTCGACCACCTCGTCGTGCTGTTGCTGACAAATAATTAACTGGTTGACAAACAACTCTGATTGGTGATGCTGGAACCATGCACGACAGCGACGGAGAGGTCGCCGCACCCGGCACGACCGGGAGGAGGCGGCGATACGACCACTGGATCGCCGGGTCCCCCCGGCCGCCTGCCGCGGGCGGTCGACGGGTGTCGACCCGGCCCGGCACCGACGAGGTGGTCTGCGAGATCGCGGACGGCACGGCCGAGGACGTGCGGCAGGCTGTCGACGCCGCCGCGAAGGCGGTGGTCGAGTGGCGCTCCCGCAAGCCGGGTGAGCGAGGACGAGTGCTCGCCGCGGTCGCGGAGGCACTTCGAGCGCAGACCGCACAGCTTGCCGAGCTCGAGTCCGCGGAGTCCGGCAAGCCCGCCTGGCAGGCCCCGATAGAGATCCAGGGCGCGGCGACGTACTTCGACTTCTACGCCGGGATCGTCAACCAGGCCGCGGGCGAGGTGCTCGACCTCGGGCCGGGCATGCTCGGCTACACCCGTAGGGAGCCGTTCGGCGTCGTCGGGGTCATCACCCCGTGGAACGCCCCGCTCAACCAGGCGGCTCGGGCGGTGGCACCCGCCCTCGCCGCCGGGAACACCGTCGTGCTGAAGCCGTCCGAGTTCACGTCCGCCACGGCCCTCGAACTGGGTCGGATCGGGTCCGAAGCCGGGCTCCCGCCGGGCGTCCTCAACGTCGTGACGGGTGCCGGGGTGGCGGTCGGCCAGCCGATCGTCGAGGATTCTCGGGTCCGCAAGGTCGCGTTCACCGGCTCGATGCGCGCGGGGCGCGAGATCGGACGGATCGCCGCCGAGCGCATCCTGCCCCTGACACTCGAGCTGGGTGGCAAGTCGGCCAACATCGTCTTCGGGGACGCCGACGTCGAGGCCGCGGCCAAGGGTTCGGTCCAGGCGTTCGTGCTCAACGCGGGCCAGATCTGCAGCGCCGGAACCCGGCTGCTGGTCGACGCCGAGATCCACGACGAGTTCGTGGAGGCCCTGCTGAAGGCGTTGGCCGAGGTGAAGGCAGGCGCGACGTACGGCCCGCAGACGACCGAGGACCAGTACCGGAAGGTGCTGTCGTACTTCGAGATCGCCGAGCAGGACGGGGCCACCCTGGCCGCAGGTGGTCGTGCGGTGGGTGACGGCTGGCTGGTCGAGCCCACCGTCTACACGGGCGTGCACAACGACATGCGGATCGCCCGCGAGGAGGTGTTCGGGCCGGTGCTCGCCGTCCTGCCCTTCGACAACGAAGAGGAGGCGGTTCGGATCGCCAACGACTCGGACTACGGCCTGGCGGCGGGGGTCTGGACGCGCGACCTCGGCCGCGCCCATCGCGTCGCAGCAGAGCTCGAGGCCGGCCAGGTCTACGTCAACGGGTGGCAGGCGGGACTCGTCGAGGGTCCCTTCGGCGGCTACAAGAGCAGCGGCTACGGGCGCGAGAAGGGGATCGAGGCCTTGCAGCACTACTCGCAGACCAAGTTCGTGGCGGTGACGTTGTGAGCGACCCGGACTTCGACTCGTTCCCGTTGGTCGTGAAGGGCCGCAAGTTCGAGGACTTCACGGTCGGACAGAAGATCCCGCACCACTGGGGACGGACCCTGACCGAGGCCGACAACGCGATCTTCAGCTCGGCCACCTGCGCGTGGATCCCCCTGTACCTCAACGCGGAGTATGCGCGCGGTAGGGGCCTCCGGGACGTCGTGGTGAACCCGATGCTGGTGCTGTGCACGGTGGTCGGGCTGTCCGTCGAGGACCTCAGCGAGTCGGGTGGGCCGTTCCTCGGTGTCGACGACTGCCGGTTCGGGGTGCCCGTACACCCCGGTGACACGCTCGTCGCCCGCTCGGAGGTCGTCGACAAGCGGACCTCGTCGAGCAGGCCCGGCGTCGGGATCGTCACCTGGCACACCGAGGCGCACAACCAGCGGGGAGAGCTCGTGGTCGAGCTGCAGCGCACGAACCTCGTGGTGACGCGCGGAAAGGACCTCCTGTGAGCGAACCGACGGACGGGCTGCTGTCGGACGGCGGCTACTTCGAGGATTTCCCGGTCGGCCGCCGGATGCGCCACGCCCGCGCGGCCACCATCGACGAGGTCGAGGGCGGCTTCCTGGCCAAGCAGGTCGTGAACACGGCCCAGGCCCATTTCAACGAGCACCTGCTGCAGGGCACCGAGCTGGGCAGCGGGCGGCTCGTGTTCGGGCTCGCCACCGCGTCGATGGTCTACGGTCTCGTCGCCACCGACACCGCCGAGCACCTCGTGTCCGAGCTGGGCTGGGACAAGCTGCGCTTCCGTGCACCCATGCACCACGGCGACACCGTCGAGGCCTTCACCGAGGTCCTCGGTGTCTCGGACGACATCGACCATCCGAACGCGGGCGTCGTCCGCTTCAAGCACTGGGGCCGCCGCCAGGACGCCGTCGTGGTGTTCGAGGGCGAGCGGACCGCCCTGATCGAACGCCGAGAGCCGAGGAGCACGTCATGACCACCGCCGACCGTCCCAGCCGCCTCCGGCGCAGCGAGCTGTCCACTCCGGGGCACAGCGCGAAGATGATCACCAAGGCGTCGTCGAGCGATGCCGACCTCGTCTTCCTCGACCTGGAGGACGCCGTCGCCCCGTCGGCCAAGGACGGAGCGAGAGCCACCATCGTCGCCGGGCTGAACGAGCTCGACTGGGGCACGAAGACCCGTGCCGTCCGCGTCAACGCGGTGGGGACCCGCTGGTGCCACGACGACCTCACTGAGGTGATCAGCGGGGCCGGGCGGAACGTCGACGTCGTCATCGTCCCGAAGATCAAGGGACCGCGCGAGGTGTGGTTCGTCGACGACCTGCTCACCGGCCTGGAGACCAAGCTCGGTCTGGAGGTGGGCCGGATCGGCATCGAGGTGCTGATCGAGGAGACCGAGGCCCTCGCGCGAGTGAACGAGATCGCCGGCTGCTCTCCGCGGCTCGAGGCCCTCATCCTCGGCGTCGGCGACCTCTCGGCGAGTCAGGGCATCCGGATCGGCCACATCGGGGGCTCGGCGGACGGCGCCGACGGACTCGGCTACCCGGGAGACATCTGGCACTACGCCCGCAACCAGGTCATCGTCGCGGCACGCTCCCACGGGATCGACGCCGTGGACGGGCCCTTCGCCGACATCAAGTCCCCCGAGGCCTACCGCCGCGAGGCCACGTGGGCGTCCACCCTCGGCGCGGTCGGGAAGTGGGCGATCCACCCGAGCCAGGTCCCCGTGGCCAATGAGGTGTTCGCCCCCTCCCCGGACGAGATCAAGCAGGCCCTGGAGGTGGTCGAGGCCATGCACAAGGCCGAGGCAGAGGGTCTCGGAGCAGCGTCGTACAACGGCATGATGATCGACGCGGCGACCTCGCGCGTGTTCGAGGGCGTCCTGGACCGAGCCCGGCGCTGCGGCGTCCTGGCCTGAGGGGACCGGAGATGGCGGAGACGTCGGCGACGAGGCCGGGACCGCTCGCGGGGGTCCGCGTGCTCGACCTCACCGCGATGCTCGCGGGACCCTACGCCACCATGCTGCTCGCCGATCTCGGCGCGGACGTGGTCAAGATCGAGCCGCCCGCGGGTGACACCACGCGGATCGTCGGGCCGCTTCGGCCGGGTGACGATCCCGAGAAGGCACTGGGCGGCTACTTCCAGTCGGTGAACCGCGGCAAGGGCAGCGTGGTTCTCGACCTCAAGACCGAGGAGGGGAAGGGGCGCTTGATCGAGCTCGTCCGGGCGGCGGACGTGCTGGTCGAGAACTACTCGGCGGGTGTGATGGAGCGGCTCGGGTTGGACTACGAGGTGCTCGCCGCCGAGAACCCCCGCCTGGTCTATGGGGCCCTGCGAGGATTCGGTGACCATCGCAGCGGAGCGAGCCCGTACGAGCGGTGGCCGGCGCTGGACGTCGTCGCGCAGGCGATGGGTGGGTTCCTCAGCATCACCGGCACCGAGGACGGCGCGCCGGTGAAATCCGGCCCCGGCATCGGTGACATCTTCCCGGGCGCGTTGCTCGCGCTCGGGATCGTCTCCGCGGTCCGGCACGCCGAGCGCACGGGCGAGGGCCAGTTCGTCGACGTCGCGATGTACGACGCCGTCCTCGCGCTCTGCGAGCGGATGGTCTACCAGCACTCCATGCTCGGCATCGTCCCCCGACCGGAGGGGAACAAGCACCCGCTGCTCTCCCCGTTCGACATCCTGCCGACCGCGGACGGGTGGATCGCCGTCGCGGCACCGCAGGAGCGGTTGTGGCACGCCCTCGTCCGCACCATCGGGCGACCCGAGCTCGCCGAGGACGAGCGCTTCGCGGGCAACGCGACGAGGGCACGACGCTCGGAGGAGGTACGGGCGTTGATCGGGCCCTGGTTCCTCGAACGCACCACGGCCGAGGCGGTGCAGGCGCTGGGCGGAGTGGTCCCCGTGGGCCCGGTCAACGACGCCGCCGCGGTGTTCGCCGACCCGCACGTCGCTGCCCGCGAGATGCTCGTGGACGTGGAGCAGCCCGGGTCCGCGGAACCGGTGACGATCGTCGGCTCGCCGATGAAGCTCAGCCGCACCCCCAGCTCCGTGCGTGGGAGGGGGCCCGCGTTGGGCGAGGACGATGTCGATGTCGTCCTCGGGCGGTGGGGCCGATGACCGACTCCACTCCGGTGCCGGACTTCACCCGGCTGGGCTGGCTCGACGACCAGGTGTTCGTCGTCCTCGGCGCAGGACAGGGCATCGGCAGGCAGGCCGCACACGCGTTGAGCCAAGGGGTTCGCACGTGGTGTGCGTCGGCAGGCGCGCCGAGCCCACCGAGGCGGTCGCCGAGGAGGTGGGCGGGTCGGCGTTCCTCGGCGACGCCCAGGACCGCCCGACCATGCAACGGCTGTTCGAGACGATCGACGCGGAGCACGGCAGGCTCGACGGCATCGTCGACATCATCGCCATCGGCATCCAGGGCGGCATTCTCACCATGGGGGACGACGACTGGCAGTGGCAGTTCGACAACGTCCTGCGGCACGCCTACCTCGCACTCCAGATCGGGTCGCCGCTGATGGCCGGGGACGGGGGCGGCACCGTCACCCTCGTCAGCTCGGTGCACGGCCACGCCGTGTGGGAGCAGCCCGCTCTCGGGTACGCGGTGGCCAAGGCCGCGCTCAACCACCTGACCCGGGTCACCGCGGTCGAGCTCGGCCCGATGGGCATCCGGGTCAACGCCGCGTCGCCCGGTCTGCACACGACGCCGCGGTGGCAGGGCAAGGGCGACGAGTGGTACGAGGCAGTGGCGCAGGCCCACCCCCTCCGCCGGGTCGGCCATCCCTCCGACGTGGCGAGCGTGATCCTCTTCCTGGCCTCCGAGCTGTCGCGGAACGTGACGGGCCAGGTGCTGGTGGTCGACGGGGGTCTGACCCTGCAGTCGCCCCCGGCCGTCGCCCCCGACGCGGCAGGCGGGTTCAGCCGCAGCTGAGGCGGGAGGACCGACTGTTGGATTCAGCACTACAATTTCCGTCGTGACCGAGACGCGGGACGCGCCCAACGGCCACACCGTGCGCTCGGAACGGTCCACCCGACTCCTGATCAGGGCGGCGGGGGAGCTCATCGCCGAGGGCGGCTACGCCACGGTGACCCTGGCCATGGTGGGGGAGCGGGCAGGCTACAGCCGCAGCCTCGCCACCGCGCGCTTCGGGTCGAAGGCCAAGCTGCTCGACGCCTTGGTCGATCACATCGTCACGCGGTGGAACCTTGCGACGGTCATCCCGAAGACCGAGGGTGAGCCCGGCCTGGAGGCGCTCACCATCGTGTTGCGTTCCATCCGGGACTCCTACGGGAAGGACCCGCAGTCGCTGCGGGTCCTGTACGCGCTCATGTTCGAGGCTCTCGGCCCCGACGAGGAGCTGCGGGTGCGGTTTCGGGACTTCCACCGCGACATGCGCGCCGACCTGGCGGCGACCGTTCGACGCGGCATCGAGGACGGTTCGATCACAGCGGCAGTCGATCCCGAGGCCGAGGCCCGCTTCATCATGGCCACCCTCCGCGGGGTGGGCTACCAGTGGCGCCTGGATCCAGAGGAGTTCGAGCCGGTCAGCCCCTTGGACATGCTGATCGAGTCGACGCGCGCGAGGCTCGAGGCCGTACCGGCCCCCGCCGAACGATGAGCGGGGGCCTGTGCACGCTCAACCGGTGAGCGCGGCGGCGTGGACCGCGTCGCGGTCGCGTTCGGGACGGACCACCGCGGCCACGACGAGCCCGCCGACGAGGGCGGCGAACTCGCAGATCTGGAAGGCCGAGGCGAAACCGGCCGCCGGGGTGTCGGCGTTCTCGACGAGGAGGCCGGTGAGGGCGGGCGCGATCAGCCCGGACAGCGCCTGCAGCGCGACGAGGATGCCCAACACCGTGGACTGCATGCCGTCCGGGGCGATCATGGACACAGCGGCGTACAGCAGCGGCAGGCACAACGCGCCCGGACCGTATCCGACCGAGACCAGGGCGACCGCCAAATAGGGCTGGGAGACCGCGGGCAGGAACACGAGCAGACCGCCGCCGACCACGAGGCCGGCAGCGGCGATCACAGGCGCATCACCCGCGAGCTCGCGCCGCGGGCGAGGCGGCGGTCGGTGTCCCGGAGACGACGATCATCGCGACCATGCCGACGACGCTGGGAAGGCCGAACATGCTGCCCGCCTCGAGCCTGGTGAAGCCCAGGCCGGTCTCGAAGTAGGACGGCAGCCAGGTCAGCACGACCGCGATCAGGCCGTTCATCATGAACGTTCCCACGACGGCCCCGACGAAGGTGGGCGTGCTGAGGATCGTGCGCAGCGGTGCCCGCTTGCCACCGTCTCCGGCCCGGACCGTGTAGGGCCCCTCGCGACCGACGAACAGCCACACCGCCGCCCACGCGAACCCGAACACGGCGAGCACGACGAAGGCGGTACGCCAACCCCAGGTCACGACGACGAGTGTCAGGACCGGGGCGATCGCGATCTTCGCGATCGACGCCCCCGAGTTGATCAGTGCCGACGGAAGTCCGCGGCGGTCGGGGGGAACCACCCGAACGCCGCGACGCTGGCCGTCGCGGCACCCGGGCCCTCCGCGGCTCCGAGCGCGATGCGGCCGACCAACAGCGCGGCTCCAGTGGCCCAGCTCAGGACCGGGAGCTGGGTGATCGACCAGAGCAGGGCCAGGACGAGCAGCACCCACATCATCCCGACGCGGTCCGCGACGAACCCGGTCAGCACGCCGGTGATCGAGAACCGGAAGGAGAAGGCGCTGCCGATGAGCCGATGTCGGCGGGCGTGAGCCCCAGGTCCTGCATGAGCGGCTGCGCCGCGATGCCCAGGATCGCCTTGTTCGCCCAGTTGACGACGATGAACCTCACCGCCATCCCGGTGACCGACCATGCACGGGCCCGGCTCGGACCGGGTCGGGTGGGATCCACCGGCACGAGCTGCGTGCCGGGTGACCGTTCGTCCTGTACCGCCATCGCCAACGTCCTCCTCGTCGAACACGCCGTGGTTCCGACACCGGGGAGCGCCGCCGGAACCTCTCGGTCGAGTCAACCAAGGCGGGTCGGGCCACGACAAAGACGCAACGGACAACCCTCGAACAGGCAGAATCTATGGAACCGCCGAACGGCGGTACTAGGCTTGCTCGGTGCAGCTCCAGCAGCTCCGGGCCCTTCTCGGTGTCGTGGACGGCGGTGGGGTCGCGGCCGCGGCACGGATGCTGGGGGTCACGGCGTCGACCGTGTCGCAGGCGAATGAGGGACCTCGAGCGGGAGCTGGACGCCGGGCTCGTCTGCGAGTTCCTCGCGGCGCACCCCGGAGTCTCGGTGCGGGTGGACGATCTCGACGCGGTGGAGTCCGTCGCCGCCTCGCTCCACCACGGTCACCACGACCTGGTCATCAGCTACGTCCCCGACCCGCGCGCGACGGGTCTCGACGTCTCGGCGCCCGAACCGACTCGGACCATCCAGGCCTGCCACGAGGCCGGGGAGCGGGTCCATCTCCCACGGCGTCGTGGTCGCGACCTCCAGGCTTCCCGCGTCGAGTCCCTGCACCGCTCGCACGGCAGCGCGCGCCCGATCGACGTCGAGAGCGATGACCCGGGCGGCGACGGCGAACTCCTCGCCCGCGGTCGTCAGCCGCATGCGACCACCTGCGCGGTGGAAGATCGGTGTTCCCAGGTGCTCCTCGAGGTTCCGGATCGCCTGCGACAGCGACGGCTGCGCGAGGAACAACGCTCTGGTGGCACCGGTCACACCGCCGTGGTCGACCACCGCGAGGAAGTAGCGGGCCAGCCGCAGGTCCAGCCTGGAGTCCCGCCGCCGATCCTCGGCCATGCGCCGATCCTAGCGGCGCGCGGACGAGGGTCAGAAGCGGACGACGCCGCGGATGTTGCGCCCTGCGTGCATGTCCTCGTACCCCTTCGCGATGTCGTCCAGCGCATAGGTCGTGGTGACGAGCTCGTCGAGCTTGAGGAGACCGTCCTGGTACAGCCGTGTGAAGCGCGGGATGTCCGCGTTGGGGTTGCAGGCCCCGTACAGCGCACCCTGGAGCCGCTTCTGCGACATCGACAGCTCCATCACCGGGATCGGCAGGCCGACATCCGTCGCCTGTCCTGCGCCGGTGATCACGACGGTCCCGGCCTTGCGAACGGCCGCGAACGCCGCTCCGATGTGGTCACCGGTCGTGATGCCGACGGTCACGATCGCACTGTCCGCGCCCTGTCCGTTCGTCCGTTCCCGTGCGATTTCGGCCGCCTCGTCGAGGGTCGCCACGGCATGGCGGGCGCCGAACGCCACTGCAGTGTCGCGCTTGAACTCCACCGGGTCCACCGCGATGACGGCACCGGCACCGGCGTGCACGGCACCTTGCACCGCGTTCATGCCCACGCCGCCGACCCCGATGACGATCACCGTGTCGCCGGCGCGCACCCCCGCCGAGTTCTCGGCGGAACCCCACCCCGTGCCGACCGCGCAGCCCAGCAGGCAGAGCACCTCGAGCGGCAGGTCCCGGGGGACCTTGACCGCCGAGTCGGCGGAGACCACAGTGTGCTCGACGAACGTCGAGATCCCGCACATCTGGGCGACGGGCCGGCCGTCGAGGGTGTGCAGGCGGTAGCTCTCGGGATCATCGAACCGGCTGCCCCGCAACATGTTCGCGCCGAGGTCACACAGGTTCTGCATGCCCGAGGCGCACCACCGACAGCGCCCACAGCTCGGGAGCATCGACAGGACGACGTGGTCGCCGGGATCGAAGTCCGGCGTGTTCGGCCCGACGGCCTCGACCACTCCGGCCCCCTCGTGGCCACCGGCGACCGGGTAGACCGCCATGGGGATGTCGCCGGTCGCGAAGTGGTCGTCGGTGTGGCAGAGCCCGGAGGCCACCACCCTGACGCGGATCTCACCCGGGCGGAGCTCGTCGTCGAGCTCGAGCTCGACGACCTCGTACGGCCCCGGAGCCTTCTGCACGACCGCACCGCGGGTCCTCATCGCGCGCTCACAGCCCGCGCTCGACGATCAGCTTGGTCTCGAAGAACGCTTCGAGGCCCTCGGGGCCGCCCTCGCGACCGAGGCCGGACTGCTTGTAGCCGCCGAAGGGGGCGTCCAGGGTCGTCCCGCAGCCGTTGAGGAAGACCTGACCGGACCGGATGCGGCGGGCGAGGGAACCCGCCAGGTCCAGATCGGTCGCGTAGATCGACCCGGACAGCCCGTAGTCGGAGTCGTTGGCGATGGCCACGGCCTCGTCCAGGTCCCGGTAGCGCAGAACCGACACGACGGGGCCGAAGATCTCCTCGCGCGCGATCCGCATGTCGTTCGTGACGTCGGCGAACAGCGTGGGCTCGACGAACCAGCCGCGGGGGAGATCGGCGGGGCGACCGCCGCCCGCCGCGACGCGGGCGCCTTCGGAGCGACCGAGTTCGAGGTAGCCCTCGACCCGGTCCCGCTGCCGCTCGGCGACGAGCGGTCCGAGAGCCGTGGCGGGGTCGAACGGGTCGCCCACCTTCGTCGCGGCGAACGCCGCGGCGAGGGCCTCGACGAGGTCGTCATGGCGAACCTCGGACACCAGAACCCTGGTCAGCGCGGCACAGACCTGACCACTGTGGCCGATTCCGCCGGCGACGAGTCCAGGCAGGAACTCGTCGAAAGGGATGTCGTCGGCGATGATCGCAGCCGACTTCCCTCCGAGCTCCAGGGTGACTCTGGCGATCCGTCCCGCGCAGAGCTCCATCACTCGGCGGCCTGCCACGGTGCTGCCGGTGAAGGAGACCTTGTCCACACCCGGGTGACCGACGAGGTGCTCGCCCACCTCGCGACCGGCCGGCACGATGCTCACGACACCCTCCGGCAGGCCTGCCGCCTCGATCGCCTCCGCCATGATCAGCGTGCTGACCGGGCCCTCCCGGGCGGGCTTGGCCACCACGGTGCAGCCTGCCGCCAGTGCGGGCGCCATCTTCATGCTGATGTTGGCTGTCGGGCCGTTCCACGGGCTGATGGTCGCGACGACACCCAAGGGCTCCCGCCGCAGCGTGCCGGCGCCACTGCCCCAGTCACGGCCCTGTTCGAAGTTCATGGCGTCGAGGAGGTCGGCGTTGCGCCGCCAGAAGTGCGCCGCCATCTTCTGGATCATCTCGCTGAGCGCGAGGGGCGCCCCGACCTCGGCGGTGAAGGCGTGGGTCATCTCCGGCACCCGGGCGTCGATCTCGTCCGCGACCCGACGCAGGAGTCTGCTGCGCTCGGCCGGATCGAGGCCGGGCCAGGCACCGGAGTCGAAGGCCTGTCGGGCGGCGTCGACCGCGAGGTCGATGTCGGCGGGTGAGCCTGCAGGGACCTCACCGAGGCGCTCCTCGGTGCTGGGGGAGACCACCTCGATGAGTTCGTCGCCTGCCGGTGCGCGCCACCGGCCGCCGATGTAGAGCCTGTCGAACGAGCGCAGGCCCGTCGATGGGACCGTCGGTGCGTTCACGTGTCCTCCGTGAGGGGTCGTCAGCCCAGGGGGCTGCGCGGAAGCAGGCGGTCGCTGATGATCCGCCGCTGGATCTCGCTCGTGCCTTCGAAGATCGTGGTGAGTCGGGCGTCCCGCCAGTGGCGCTCGACCTGCTGCTCGGTCGTGTAGCCGTTGCCGCCGTGTAGCTGCATCGCCGAGTTCGTGACCCGCACGGCCATCTCGGAGGCGGCGAGCTTGACCATCGCCGACTCGCGCTCGGCGGGCTCGCCCTCGTCGATCAGGTGGGCGACCTGGCGATAGTGGGCGCGGGCCTGCTCGACCTGGGTGGCCATGTCGGCGAGGGTGAACCGCAGGGACTGGAAGTCCGCGATCGGGTGGCCGAATTGGTGGCGGTGCTGGAGGTAGGTCGTCGTGTCCTCCACAGCCGCCCTCGCGAGTCCGACCGCGCGCGCGGCGGTCTGCACCCGGGCGACGTTGAGCCCCCGCTGGATCGTCGAGAACGTCGACCGGCCCGGCTTTCCGGCGTCCGCGTCCTGGCCTGCGCCGACCGGGTCGACGAGGTCCCCCGCTGGCACCTCGACCCCGTCGAAGGTCAGGTCCCAGGTCAGGAAGCCGTGGTAGCCGATCTTGTCGATCGGCGTGCCGGTGAGGCCCGGCGGGAACCGGCCTGGCTCCTTCTCGACCAGGACGGTGCGCAGACCGGCGGACCGCGGCTCCCCGGGCTCGGGATCGCGTTCTCGGCAGAGCACCTGGATGAAGTCCGCGGCCAATGCGTTCCCGCACCACCGCTTGTGACCGTGCAGCACGAGCCGGTCCCCACGCCGCTCGACGGTGGTCCGCACGCCCGCCAGGTCGCTGCCCGCGTCGGGCTCGGACAGTGCCGCGGCACCGATCCAGGCGCCTCGCGCACTGCGGCGCAGCAGGTCTTCGCGCCGGCGCGGGTCGGCGACCGCCGTCCCCATCCCCTGCGCACGGGCGATGATGCTGGCGACGCTCATCCACGCCCGCGCCAGCTCCTCGGTCACCATGCAGTACTCGAAGACCCCGAGTCCGAGGCCGCCGTGCTCTCGGGGCACCGTGAGTCCGAAGTAGCCCAGCTCGCCCATCTTGTCGATCAGCGACCGCGGCATCTCCGCCCGCTGCGGGTCGAGCTCGTTCGCGACGGGCAGGACCTCGCGGTGGGCGAACTCGCGCGCCTGCTTCTGCAGGGCCTCTCGCTCGGCGGTATGCCACGGCGAGGGCAGACCGGGAGGTGCCGCCTCGACGGGCGTCCGCGGACGAGCGGCGGAGCTGTCGGTCATGGATCTCCTGTCGAACGACGGTGGTCGACGTCCGTCCTACCGCTTCGGCGCCCGGAAGAGAAGGAAAAAATTTGCTAGTTGACAAATTATTCTTCAACCGCATGATCGGGGAGGTGGAGGTGTCCTTCGAGAACCGGGTAGTGGTCGTCACCGGGGCCGCGGGCGGGTTCGGCTCTGCGATCAGCGAGGGCTTCGGCGCGGCGGGCGCTCACGTGGTGGTGTCCGACGTCGACATCCCGGGCGCGGAGAAGGTGGCGGCGTCCCTCCCGTCCGCGCTCGCGATCGGTGCCGACGTCACCGATCCCGAAGCGATGCGGTCGCTGGTGGACGCCGCCGTGGGCACGTACGGCCGCGTGGACATCATGGTCAACAACGCCGGGCTCCCACATCTGGCCGCGCCCATGATCGAGATGAGCGTCGAGGAGGTCGACGCCCAGCTCGCGGTCAACGTGCGGAGTGTCTTCCTCGGCTGCAAGTTCGCGGTACCCGCGATGCGGCGGACGGCCGGGGGCGGGGTGATCGTGAACGTCGCGTCGATCGCGGGGCGCAGGCCGCGGCCGGGCATGACCGTCTACAACGCCACCAAGGGCGCCGTGATCACCCTGACCCGGGGCCTCGCGGGCGAGCTCGCCCCGGACGTGCGCGTGAACGCCCTCAACCCCGTGGTGTCCGAGACCGGCTTCATCAAGAACTCCATGGGCGTGGACACCCTCTCCGAGGAGGCGAGAGCCCAGCTCGTCGCGGGCATTCCCATGGGACGGACCGCGGTCCCCACCGACGTCGCCAATGCAGCGGTGTATCTCGCCTCCGACCAGGCGGGCTTCCTCACCGGAGTCTGCCTGGACGTCGACGGCGGCCGCAGCATCGCCTGACCGGCCATTTCCCAGAATGCCTCACCGTGGAGGAGAGATGACCTCACCCGAACCCGATGCCGTCGGCTCACCCAGCGACAGGCTCGAACGCATCCCGATCCTCACCCGCTCACACCGCGGCTGGATCGTGGTGCTGGGTCTGCTGCTGTTCTTCGACATGGGCGATCTCAACACGTTCGCCTACGCCGCACCCGCCATCCGTGAGGAGTGGGGGCTGACGGTGGGCGACATCGGTTTCGTGACGGCGATGTCCTTCCTCGGCATGTTCGTCGGCTCCATCGTGGGCGGACGACTGGCCGACAGGTTCGGCCGCAAGCGACTCATCATCGCGGCGACCGTGTTCTACTCGCTGTTCTCGCTGGCGTCCGCTTTCGCGGTCGGCGTCGTCGACCTCGCCGTCTACCGGGTTCTGACCGGTGTCGGCCTGCAGGCGATGACGGTGGTCCTGCTGACCTACATCTCCGAGATGTACCCGAAGCGTTCGCGAGGACGGATCCAGGCCCTGATCCTTGCCTTCAGCCTGCTCGGCATCCCGATGATGGCGGGTTTCGCCCGGTGGGTGATCCCGCACGGCGAGGGTGCCTGGCGTTGGATCTTCGTCCTGGGAGCGGTCGGCCTGGTCGTCGCGCTCGTCGCCGTTCGTGCGCTGCCCGAGTCGGTGCGGTGGACCTCCGCCAACGGCGCCGGCGACCGGAGCGATCGCCTGGTCACCCGCCTGGAGGAGGAGGCCCGCCGTCGCACCGGCGCCGAGCTGCCGCCCGTCGAGCAGCAGCCGGCACCCCTCCCGGCGACGCCCGGCGAGATGTTCCGCCCGCCCTTCGGCAAGCGCGTGCTGGTCCTCAGCGCGTACATGATCGTCGCGGTCTCGGTCTTCTACGGCTTCAACGCCTGGATGCCCACCCTGCTGGTGGAGAACGGGTACACCACGGCGGAGAGCCTGACCTTCAGCTCGATCATCGGGATCGCGGCCTGCCCGGGTGCGCTGCTGGCGATGCTCTTCATCGACCGTGTCGAGCGACGGACCGCGCTGCTCGTCATCAACTTCGTGGTCGCAGGCATGCTCCTCACCTTCGCGTTCGTCGACAGCTACGGTGTGCTGCTGGTCTGCGGCTTCCTGCTCGTGCTGATCATGCAGGCGGGCACCGCCTGCACCTACGCGTACCTGCCGGAGATCTTCCCGACGCGCCTGCGTGGGCTCGGTGCCGGGATCGGCAACGGCGCGGGACGGCTGGCGACGTTCGCCAGCAGCTTCCTGATCGCCTCCCTGCTCGCGGGCCTCGGCAGCGGCACCGTCTTCGTCGCGCTCGGGTGCGCGGGCATCGTCGCGGGCATCGTCATCGGCGTCTTCGGGGAGCGGACGCGGAACCGGTCGCTCGAGGTGATCTCCGAGGGCGTCGGGTCCGAGGCGGAGCCGGGTCAGTCGGCGACTGAGGCGGGTGCGCGGGGATGACGGAGCACCGGTGACGGTGCTGGGGGACGCGACCCCGCGCAGTCTCACGCGCGCCGTGGTCGACAGGGTCCGGCCTCTCCGGTTCGATCTGATGCCCGAACCCGTGCGACGCACCGCCGTCCACTGCGTGCTCGACGTGGTCGGGGTGGCTGTCGTGGGGTCGACCACCCCGCCTGCCACCCTGGTGCGAGCGGAGATGTTCGACGAGCGGTCGTCCGGACCCGCCGGCGTGGTCGGCGACCCCCGCCGGCTGCCCGCCGCGGCCGCCGCGCTGGTGAACGGGACGGCAGCCCACGCCCTGGACTTCGACGACGTCAGCGCCGCCATGGGCGGGCACCCCTCGACGGTCGTCCTGCCCGCCGCGCTCGCCGCGGCCGAACGGCACGGCCTCGACGGGCCGGAGATGCTCGCCGCGTTCGTCGCCGGTGTGGAGACGGCGTGTCTCGTCGGCAGGCTCATGGGCCCGGAGCACTACGCCCGCGGGTTCCACACGACCGCCACGGTCGGTGCGGTCGGCGCGGCGGCGACTGCCGCCCACGCCGCTGCACTCGACGAGGACGGCTGGTGTCGGGCACTCGGGATCGCCGCCACCCGGGCGGCCGGGCTGAAGTCGATGTTCGGGACGATGACCAAACCCCTGCACGCGGGCTTCGCGGCCGAGACCGGTGTCCGCGCAGCGTCGCTCGCCGCGCGCGGGTTCACCGCACACCGCGACGTGCTGGGCGCCGAGCAGGGCTTCCGAGAAGTGCTGGGCGGCACCGGGGTCCTCCCGCCCGAGGGCGCGTTCGACATCCTGGACGTGCTGTTCAAGCGGCATGCGTCGTGCTTCCTCACCCACTCCTCGGTCGAGGGGCTGCTGCGGCTTCGTGAGCAGGGACTGCGCGCCGACGAGGTCGAGGCGGTCCGGCTGCGTGTGCCCCCGGGGCACCTGCGGGTCTGTGCGATTCCCGATCCCACGACGCCGCTGGAGGCCAAGTTCAGTCTCCGGCACACGGCCGCGCTCGCCCTCGTCACCGGCGACCTGTCCGAGCGGTCGTTCACCGCCGAGTCGCCTGCCGACCCGAGGCTCGCGGCCGTCCGCGAACGCGTCGACATCGTGGCTCGTGCGGACGACAGCCCGGCCACAGAGGTCCGGGTCCGCCGCCGTCACGGCCCTGAGCTCGTCGCCGAGGTCGACGTCAGCGTCCCCGACCCGGCGACACCGAGCGAGCTCGACCGGCGTGAGGTCGTGCTGCGACGCAAGCTCCTCGGCCTCGTCGAGCCACATGTCGGAGCGGACCGGACGGCTCGCATGCTCACCGCGATCGAGGGGCTGCCGACCGCCCGGACACTCGACGACCTCCGGGCGGCCGTGGCCGTGTGAGGGCGTGGGTCAGCCCGCGAGACGGGATCGGCAGCTGGAGCTACTCGCCGTCCATGTCGGTGGTCACCAGGATGTCTGCGGCCTTTGCACCCGCGCCTTCGACGCCGACGACGAGCGGGTTGACCTCGACCTCGAGGCGATGGCCTGCCGTGACGGCGCCCAGCCTGCTGAAAGCGGCGATCGCACGTGTCGCGGCGGCGACGTCGGCGCGCGGCGAGCCGCGGAAGCCGTCGAGCAGGGGCCAGCCTCGCAGCCGGCGCAGGAGGTCCTCGGCCTCGGCCTCGTCCACCGGGGCGGTAGCCGAGGCGAGGTCGCGGTAGAGCTCCGTCGTGACGCCGCCCACCCCGACCGTGAGGATCGACGGGAAGCCGTCGCCGCCGCTGGTCAGAGCCAGGATCAGCTCGGTCCCGGAGGGGATCATCTCCTGGACCAGGATGCCCCGGAGGTCCGGCAGGTCGAGCTCGGCGCCGCGAGCCTGCAGCCGCTCGAACGCCGCGGGCACGTCTGCGGCGTCCACGCCGAGCTCGACGCCACCGACGTCCGACTTGTGGAGCAGGGACGGGGAATGGATCTTGAGAGCGAAGGATCCGCCCGCGGCGGCGACCACAGCCGCCTCGGTCGCCGTGGTCGCCACGGCGCTGCGGGGGTGGTCGACGCCCAACCGATCGAGGAGAACGTCTCCGGCGGATCCGGAAGCCGTCGTCCTGACCAGCGACATCAGCTCGTCGTCCGACTCCGCCGTCGACGACCGCCGCTCGCGTACCGGGGCGAGCAGCCTGCCCACCGCACGCGTCACCGACGACACCGAGGCGAAAGCCGGCACTCCGGCCTCGTGCAGCAGGGCCCGGCCCTGCAGGGTGAGGTCGTTCCCCGCGAGCCACGTGAGGTAGACCGGGACCGGTAGGTCGGGCAGCGTGCGCACCAGGTCTCGGGCGAGCGCCGCCGCCGCATCGCCGGTCACCATGGTCAGTACGACCTGGATGAAGTCGATCTCGGCGTCCGCGAGGATCCGGCAGACCTCACCCAGGGACCGCTCCCTGGCCTTGGGGCTGAGGATCTCCGCGGTCACGTCGACCGGGTTGGCCACGGCGCCGAAGGATGGGATGAGGGGAGCGAGGCGTTCCCGGACCGCGGCCGACAGCTCCGGGACGGTGAGGCCCGCGAGGTCGCACTGGTCGGCGGCGAGACCGCCGGCCCCGCCCGAGGTGGTCACGATGGCGGCTCGTCCACCGGCGGGAGGGTTGGCGGCCACGATCGCGCCGACCAGCAGCTCGTCGACGTCGTCGACCTGCAGCACGCCCTCCTCGTGGCAGACCAGCGACAGTGCCGCGTCGTCGCCCAGCATCGAACCGGTGTGCGACGCTGCTGCGCGCTTGCCGGACTCCGACCTGCCCGTGCGCAACAGGACGATCCGGACGCCGCGGTCCCGGGCCTCCCGGCACAGGGCGGTGAACCGGGCGCCGTCGCCGATGCCTTCCGCATACAGCATGACGACGCGGACGGCCTCGTCCATGACCAGGGTGCGGGCGATCTCCACGAGATCCAGGTCGACCTGGTTGCCGGTGCTCACCCACGCCGTGAGACCGACGCCGAGCTCGGCTGCGAGGTCGAGCACCGAGCCGCCGACGGCCCCGCTCTGGCCGACGTACGCGATGCCGGACGCGGGGGGCAGCTCCCGGTCCACCGCGCCGGTGAAGGTGGCGAACAGGTGCGAAGGGGCGTACATGAGCCCCTGGCAGTTCGGGCCCACCACTCGGATGCCGTGCCGTGCCGCGACGTCGCGCAGCTGCTCCTGCAGCTGCGCGCCCTCAGGGCCGGTCTCGCCGAAGCCCGACGCGAACACCACCACCGCGACGGCTCCGGCCTTCGCCGCCGCCTCGACGACCTCGGCCGTGGCCGCGGCGGGGACGAAGCTCAGCACGAGATCGACCGGGCCGGGGACCTCGGCGAGGGTGGGATGGCAGGGGATGCCGAGGATCTCCCGGTAGCGGGGGTTCACGGGATGGATCTTGCCGGTGTACCCGCGCTCGGCGAGGTAGCGGAGTGGGCGGGACATCGCCTTCGCCGGATCACCGGACACGCCGACCAGCGCGACCGAGCGGGGTGCGAAGAGGCGAGCGAGCGGGATCTCCTCGGACGAGGCCGACTGCAGCGACATATATAGAGTATAAACCCATCGAGTGGAGGGAGAAGCGATGACCGATGTGGTCGAGCAGTTCACGCGGCTGGACGCGTGCACGGTGTCCGACGCCTGCGACGCCTTGGGGATCGATGCGGTCGCCCCGGGCCTGGCGGCGTTGTGGGCAGGGGCGGCCGTCTGCGGTCGGGCGGTGACCGTGCGGTTGGCCGAGGTCGACCCCGAGAACCCGCCACGCACCACGGTCCACCTCGGTGTCGAGGCGATCGAGCGCAGCGCCCCCGGTGACGTCATCGTGGTCGCCAACGAGGGGCGCACCGGCATGGGCGGCTGGGGTGGGCTGCTGTCGCGGGCCGCGCTGCGCAAGGGGGTTGCGGGGGTGGTGGTCGACGGGGCCTGCCGCGACATCGACGAGGCCCGACAGCAGGGTTTCCCGGTGTTCGGGCTCGCCGGGACGCCGCGCACCGCTCGGGGGCGTGTTCACCAGGTCGAGTGCGGGGGTGTCGTGACGGTGGCAGGCCGCTCCGTCGAACCGGGAGACGTCGTCGTGGCCGACGGCAGTGGTGTGGTGGTGGTGCCCGCCGCGCAGGCGGGGCCGGTGCTGCACCGAGCGGAGCAGATCGCGGCCCGCGAGGCCGAGATGGTGCGACTGCTCGATTCGGGACTCGAGCCGTCCGGTGTCCTCGGCGGCGCCTATGAGGACATGCTCCGGCGGGCCTGATCGCCTCGGGCGCGTAGCTCTTATAGAGTGTGAAACGGTACGGCAGGTGGGGGTAGGGATGAGCGCAGGCGAGATCTACACCGCGGTGACCGCGCCGTCGTACGGTGTCCGCGCCCTGACCAAGGCCGAGTACGCCCATGAGTGGATCCGCGAGCGCATCCTCAGCGGCGAGTTCCAGCCCGGCATGGCGCTCGACCCGGAGGCGCTGTCGAGCCGGCTGGGCGTGTCGACGACACCTCTGCGTGAGGCGGTGCGCAGGCTGGAGACCGAACAGCTCGTGTCCACCGCCGCCCACCGGCACGTCTACGTGGCCCCCCTGGAGTACGAGACGCTCGCCGAGGTCTTCGTGGTGCGTCTGGAGACGGAGCCGCTCGCGAGCCGACTGGCGACCGCGGCGGCCTCCGACAGCGAGCTGCAGGCCATCGCGGAGCTCGTCGACAACCCGCCCGCCGCCGACGACGCCCTCACCCTGCTGCGCTACAACGGCGCCATCCATCGTCAGATCTACCGGGCGAGCCACAACACCGTCCTCATCCGTGTGCTCGACCAGCTGTCCGACCTCGTGGACCGCTATCGCGCGCTCGCCTTCCGGAGGGACCCGGGAGTCTCGACGGCCCATCGCAACCACAGCGAGATCATCGCCGCCCTGATCGCCAGGGACGGAGACCTGGCGAGCCGCCTGATGCGCGACCACGTCTCCTACGGCTTCGAGCGGATGCGGAAGCAAGAAGGGGCCTGACCTCGCCCGGTCGGGCGAGGTCCGTGCTCGACAGAGTGACTTTATATTCCATAAACTGTGGCAACGGTGCTCTGAGGCGCGTCCACCACGGCGGCGCCGGCTCCGGGACATGGGAGGTCGATGATGCCTGAACCCGGCAGAGGGGAACCGACGAACGGCGCGGGGTGGACGGCGGTGGACGACCTCACGCCCCCCGCGCTGCGACAGACGTGGCGCGACCGCGGCTTCTACGACGAGTTCGATCTCTACGGCGCCTTCCGGGCGACGGCGACCGCTCGACCGGACCATCCCGCGGTGGTCGACGCGGACCGGACGCTCACCTACCGCGAGCTGCTCGCGGCCGTCGACCGGATCGCCGTCCTGCTCGACCGCGAGGGTGTCCTGCCCGGCGACGTCGTCGCGGTACAGCTCCCCAACAGCTGGGTCAGCTGCGCGGTGGACTTCGCCATCGCGGCCGTCGGTGCGATCTGCATGCCGTTCCCGGCCCACTACCGGGAGCGCGAGGTGACCCAGCTCCTCGGCAGGGCCGCCGCATCGGCCTACATCGGCCCCCGGTCCTACCACGGCAGCGACCACATCGCGATGGTCGAGACACTGCGCGCCGAGCTGCCGAGTCTTCGCACACTCGTGGTCGCGGACCGGGAACAGGACGCCCACCCCGCCCTGCTCGCCGCCTTACGCGAGTCGACGCCCTGGGCGGCACGTCGCGTGGACCCGTCCGCGGGGTGTCGTGTGTTCGTCACCTCCGGCACGGAGTCCGCACCGAAGATGGTCCTCTACAGCCACGAGGCCGTGGGGCGGCCCTTCGAGGTGATGCAGTCGGAGATGGGTATCGACGCCACGGCGCGGATGTACCCGGGGGTCCCGCTCGGGTCCGGCATGGGCGTCCAGGTCTGCGCGCTGCTCGCCCGGCACGGCGCGACCGTCGTGCTGACACCTGCGTTCAAGGCGGACGCGGCGCTCGATGTCCTCGAGCGTCACCGGGTCACGCACTTCTACGGCGTGCCGACCATGGTTCAGATGATGCTCGCGCAGCCGAGCTTCGCCGACCGGGACCTCACGGCGCTTCGCGTGGTCGTGTCTGCGGGCTCCTCGCTTCCCGCTCACCTCGCGCGCAAGCTGCGGGAGGATCTGGGGCTCGGCACCATCTCCTTCTACGGCTGCTCCGACGGGGTCAGCATCAACACGGGACTCGACCTGCCCATCGACATCGCGGCGGTGACCGTCGGGCGGTCCGACGAGCGGGTCAGCACGGTGAAGATCGTGACCTCCGACGGGGCCGACGTGCCTCGCGGGGAGCCCGGCGAGATCTGGGGGATCGGGCCGTTCGCCCCACTCCGCTACCTCAACAGCCCGGAGCTCGACGCCCGTTACCGGACCGCGGACGGATGGGTGCGGACCGGCGACCTCGGTGTCATGCGCGAGGACGGCAACGTGGCGATCGTGGGGCGGGTCAAGGACATCATCATCCGCGGCGGGTTCAACATCTCCCCGACGGAGATCGACGATCTCCTGGCGGCCCACCCGGACATCGCTCAGGCCTCGTGCATCGGCGTGCCCGACGAGCGGCTCGGCGAGGTCGTGTGCGCCGCCGTCGTGCTGCGCGAGGGTGCTGAGCCGCCGACCGTCGCGTCCCTCGGGGAGTTCCTGCTCGCCGAGGGCCTGTCCAAGTACAAGCTGCCGGAGCGGATCGTCGTCCGCGCCGAGCTCCCGACCAGCCCGGTCGGCAAGATCTTGAAGCGCGTCCTGCGCGACGAGGTCGCGGCCAAGCTCGCCACGCCCGCGCCCTCCGTCCCCACACTCTGAGGAGTCGACATGCCGCAGTTCACCGAGGAGCAGCAGGCGCTGCGCGAGGTCGCCCGCGAGGTGGCCCGAGAGCGCATCGAGCCGATGGCACGCAAGCTCGACGAACGGGTGGTCGACCCCGAGGAGCTCGTTGCGCTCTACCGCGAGCTCGGCTGGATGTCGCTGACGGTCCCCGAGGAGTACGGGGGTGCCGGAGCCGGGACGACCGAATGGTGCATCGTGGCCGAGGAGGTGGCAGCGGTGTCGATGTCCGCCGCACACCTGTTGGGGCACAACGGGATGAACACGATGGTCGCCCTGCTCGGCACCGATGAGCAGAAGGCCCGGTTCTTCCCTCGCCTCGACGAGTCCTTCGCCTGCTTCATGGCGTCGGAGCCGGAGGCGGGCAGCGACGTGTCCTCGGTTCGTACGGTCGCGGTGCGCGAGGGTGACGAGTACGTCCTGGACGGCCGCAAGCAGTGGGTCGGGCACGGGGGCCACGCCGAGATCTACACCGTCGTGGCGAAGGTCGACGAGGGCTCCGGGAAGCAGGCCATCGGGCTGTTCTTCGTCGACGGCCGGGAGTCGCCGGGGATGCGGGCCGAGCGCGAAGAGGACCTCATGGGCCTCAACGGGGTCTCGGTGGCCGAAGTCGCCGTCGACGGCGTCCGGATCCCGGTCACCAACCGCCTGGGCGGGCGCAACGGGACGCAGGAGTTCATCGCCTTCATGAACGCGGCTCGTCCGACCTCCGCCGCTCAGGCCGTCGGCATGGCGAACGCGGCGATGGAGTACGCCGTCCGCTACACACACGAGCGCCACCAGTTCGGTCAGCCGGTGTACCGGTTCCAGGCCGTCTCGCACATGCTCGCCCAGATGGCCACCGATATCGAGGCGGCGCGGGAGCTGACCTACGCGGCGGCCGCCGAGATCGACCGCGGCGGGCCCCGCGGCGGGGAGCTCGTCTCGATGGCCAAGGCCTTCGCCACGGACATGGCCATGCGGGTGACCACCGACGCCGTCCAGTGCCTGGGTGCCTCGGGTTACTCGCGGGAGCACCCGCTCGAGCGCATGATGCGCGACGCCAAGATCGGTCAGATCTACGAGGGCACCAACCAGATCCAGCGCGAGACGATCGCGAAGCTGCTCTCCCGCCGCCTCGTCGGGTGATCCCGGCGACCCGCCGTCCGGCCCGGGCGGCGGGTCAGTCCGCCCGCAGGTTCTGCAGGCGGACGCGGCCGGTCGCAACGAGGCGGCTCTCGGAGTCGGTGATCGCGACCTCCCACAGCTGCTGGGTGCGGCCTCGGGCCACCGGAGTGGCGACGACGGAGAGCCGGCCGGTGCGGACCGGTCGCAGGAAGTCCGTCGAGTTGCTGACGCCGACGACCTTCCCCCGATCGCCCCACCACCGGGCGGCGCCGCGGCTCGCCGCCGCCTCGACCAGCGCGCAGTAGGCGCCGCCGTGGACGATGCCCTGTTTCTGGCGCACGCGGTCCGGGACGTCCCACACCACCTCGACGCGGTCGGGCGTCGACTCGACGAACGTGAAGCCCAGGAAGTCCTGGACGCCGTCGACGTGCTCGGGGAGCGCCTGCGGAACGTCGCTTGTCACGACGCCACTATACTATATAAAGTACGAAGAACGTCGTCGAGAGGAGCCCCATGGCGGAGATCGTGGTCGGGGTCGCCTGTTCCCACAGTCCCCAGCTCAGTACCCCGGTCGAGATCTGGCACGACCACGCCGCGCGGGATCGGCGCAAGACCGACCTGATCGGTGTCGACGGGCACGTGCACGACTTCGCCGAGCTCGTGCCCATGGCCCCGCCGGGTCTCGATGCCGAGCTCACGAACGAGGTGTTCGTGGCGAAGGACCAGCGGATGCAGGCGGGTCTGGAGAAGTGCAGGCTCGCCCTCGAGGAGTCCGGAGCGACCGTCGCCGTGGTGATCGGCAACGACCACAAGGAGATGTTCGGGGACGACGGGATGCCCGCGTTCGCCGTGTTCCTGGGGGACTCGGTGCCGGACAACCCGATCCCCGAGCCGGTCCTGGCCGGCATGCCCACCGGCCTGCGCGACGCCCAATGGGCCTACCACGGCGAGCAGGTGGAGACCTATCCCGTGCGCGCCGACCTCGCCTGGCACATCGCGGGCCACCTGACCGAGTCGGACTTCGATCCGGCCCAGCTCACCCGCCAGCCGCCGGGTCGGACCCTGGGTCATGCCTGGACGTACAGCCGCAGGCGCCTGATGGGGGCGGTGATCCTGCCGATGGTGCCGATCCACCTCAACTCCCTGTACCCGCCCACGCAGCCGTCGCCGCGGCGGTGTTTCGCGCTGGGCAAGGCGGTCGCGGAGGCGATCCGGTCGTGGGAGAGCGACGAGCGGGTGGCCGTCATCACGACGGGGGGGCTGAGCCACTTCGTGGTCGACGAGGAGCTCGACCGGGCGGTTCTGGACGCGATCGCCGCGCACGACGCCGCTGCGCTCACGGCGATCGACCGCCGCAAGATGAACTCGGGCACCTCGGAGATCCTGAACTGGGTCACGGCGGCGGGCGCGCTCGACGAGCTGCAGATGGAGGTCATCGACTACGTGGCCGCCTACCGCTCGGAGGCCGGGACCGGCGTGGGGATGGCGTTCGCGTCATGGCACTGACCGAGATCCCTGCGGAGACCAGCGGAGTCGCTGCGGCCGCTGCGCGGTTCCCGACGGCGACCCTGCACGAGGCTGCCGGTCGCGTCGGCGACCTGCCTCCGGAGATCAAACCCGTGGGCCCGTTGTTCCGAGTGGCGGGGCCCGCCTACCCCGTGCGCAGCCCCGCAGGGAGCAACCTCCACCTACATCACGCGATCCGGCGTGCGGCACCGGGTGACGTCCTGGTCGTCGACGTGGGCTCCGGATACGACTGGGGCTACTGGGGCGAGATCCTGAGCGAGGCCGCCCGTGCAGCAGATCTCGGCGGGCTCGTGATCGACGGGTGCGTCCGGGACCGGGCCGAGCTGCTCTCGGTCGGGTTCCCGGTCTTCGCGCGCGGGCTCTGCATCCGGGGGACCGAGAAGCTGACCGGCGGCGGCACTCTCGGTGAGGAGATCCAGGTCGGACGCGTCACCGTGAAGGCGGGCGACATCGTGGTCGGGGACGTCGACGGCGTCGTCGTCCTGGACCGGGAGGCCGCGCCCGAGATCGTCGCGGCCGCCGCCGACCGTGAACGGAAGGAACAGGACATCATCACCGCGATCAAGAGCGGGACGAGCACCATCGACCTGTACGGCTTCCCGCCGGTGGAGGAGGCCTGATGAGCGGGACGACGGTGAAGGGCGTCGTGGTGCAGGCCGAGGGCGAGGCGCCCGAGGTCCTCGAGCTCGTACTGCCCGAGGTCGGGCCCAGGGACGTCCGCGTCGAGCTGACCGGGGCGGGCCTGTGCCACTCGGACCTCTCGATGCTGAACGGCACCCTCCGGCCGGTGTTCCCGTTGGTGCTCGGCCACGAGGCCGCGGGGACGGTCGTCGAGGCGGGGGCCGGTGTCTCGCAGGTGGGTGTCGGTGACCGGGTCGTCATCAACTGGGCGCCCGCCTGTCGCAGGTGCTGGTTCTGCCTGCGCGGCGAGCAGTGGCTCTGCGCCGAGTCGGCCCCGGTGGCCTCGGTGCCGAGGGGCACGCTGCTGGACGGCACCCCCCTGAACGTCGCCATGCGCATCGGCGCGTTCGCCGAGCAGACCGTGCTCCCGGAGAGCGCCGTGGTGAAGCTCCCCACGGGCATTCCCGACCCGGTCGCGGCGTTGCTGGGCTGTGCGGTGCTGACCGGGATGGGAGCGGTGCGCAACACCGCCGACGTCCGGTCGGGGGACACCGTGCTCGTGCTCGGCCTCGGCGGTGTCGGCCTGTCCGCCGTCGCGGGTGCGGCCCTCGCGGGTGCGGCCCGGGTGATCGCCGCCGACCTCCACCCGGAGAAGGAGGAGCTGGCCAGGGCCATGGGCGCCACCGACTTCCTCGTGAGCGGCCCCTCGCTCACCAAGGACGTCCGCAGGCTCACCGGCGGGATCGGGGCCGACCACGCCCTCGAGTGCGTGGGCTCGTCGCGCACCATCCGGGCGGCCTGGGATGCCACCCGCCGTGGAGGACGGGCCGTGGTCGTGGGCGCGGGTCGGGTCACCGACACGCTCGAGTTCAACGCCATGGAGCTCTTCGGCTCGGCGCGAACCCTGACCAGCTCGGTCTACGGCTCCAGCGAGCCGGGCCGGGACATCGCCGACATCGGAGCCCTGGTGGCGGCCGGCCGGCTCGACCTGGGCCCACTCGTCACCCACCACACGGACCTGCTCGGCATCGGGGACGCGCTGGACCGAATGGCCTCCGGAGAGGGTGGACGCACCCTCATCACCACCCACTGAGTGATCGCAGAGCCGGACGAAGGAGTCGACGAGGCCATGATCGAAGGACTGACCCTCGGCCAGATATCCCACCACTACGCACGCTCCGGCGTGACCCGGGACCGGGTGGTGCTGACCACGGGTTCCGAGTCGTACACCTGGGGTCGGCTCGATGACGGCTCCAACCGGCTCGCCCGGGCCCTGGGCGGTCTCGGGGTGGGAGTGCAGGACAAGGTGGCCGTCCTGCTGTGGAACGACCCCGCCTACTACGAGCTCATGTTCGCGGTCGCGAAGGCGGGCGCCGTCATCGTGCCGTTGAACGCCCGACTCGTCGCGCGTGAGCTCGCTTACTACCTCGAGCGGTCCCACGCCAAGGTGCTCGTGACCTCGCCCGGTTTCGCGACCGTCGTCCGTGAGGCGGTGGCGCTGGCGGGGATCGACATCGCGGTCCTCGGGAGGGGCGGCGGCGAGCCGGGTTGGCTCGACTACGACGAGCTCCTGGCAGGGAGCGACCCCGCCCCGCCGACCGTCGAGGTGTCGCCGGACGCCCCGTTCTGGATGCCGTTCACCTCCGGGACGACCGGTGCCCCGAAGGCCGCGCTCATCCCGCACCGCAACCTGGTCACCGAGTGGAACGCGCTCTCGGCGGAGATCGCGAGCGGTCGCGACGACACCTACCTCCTCGCCGCTCCGATCTTCGGTGGTGTGGGGTTCGTCTTCGGCCTGTGTTCGTTGTACCGCGGCGGCCGTGTGGTGCTGATGGAGCAGTTCGACCCGGCACGTGCGCTGCAGCTGATCGAGGAGCACCGGGTCACCGTCCTGCCCGCGGCGCCCACCATGCTCAGCATGATGATCGAGGCCGACGGCGCCGCGGAGCGCGACGTCTCCTCGGTCCGCGCGATCCTCGCCATGGGTTCCGCCCTGTCCACCGGGCTGCGCCGCCGGGTCGAGCGCTATTTCGCCGCGGCCGAGGGCGTCTACCACCCGTACGGCTCGACCGAGCTCGGAACCTGCGCCTGCATCCACCCGAGCCAGCAGGAGGGCCGGGACGGATCCGTCGGGCAGGGCTTCCTCGGTGCCGAGGTCCGCCTGCTGGACGCAGAGGGCAACGACGTGGCTCCGGGGGAGGTCGGCGAGATCTACACCCGCGGCAAGGTCCTGTCGGTCGGATACTTCGAGAACGAGGAGGCCACGGCGGCGAGCAGGCGCGGTGACTGGGTCACCTCCAACGACCTGGGCCGGTTCGACGAGGACGGCTTCCTCTACGTCGTCGACCGCACCAAGGACATGATCGTCACCGGCGGACTGAACGTGTACTCCAACGAGGTCGAGGAGGTCATCTCCACGTTCGACGGCGTGGGTCAGGTCGCCGTGATCGGAGTCCCCGACCCGAAGTGGGGCGAGGCCGTCACCGCCTATGTCACCGCCGCGGCGGGCGCCGAGGTCGACCTCGAGTCGCTGCGCGCCCACTGCACCGCCCAGCTCGCCGACTTCAAGCGGCCGAAGTCCGTCGTAGTCGTCGACGGGATGCCCCTGTCCTCCACGGGGAAGATCCTCAAGCGGGTCCTCCGTGACGACGTCGCCGCGGGTCGGGTGCCGACCGGCGCCGCACTGGCCTGAACCTGACGGAGCCCACCATGACGATGACCGTGCTGAACCAGGACCAGACCGATCTCGCGCGCACCGTCGCGGAGATCGCCCGGGCCGAGCTCGGCCCCTATGCCCAGCGGATGGAGGAGACCGGCGAGTTCGCCCACGACCTCGTCGAGCGCTTCGTGGAGTGGGGCTGGCTCGACCTGCTCGTCCCCGAGGAGTACGGCGGGGACGGTGCGGGCGCGACCGAGTGGGTGGTGATGACCGAGCAGCTCTCCCGCGTCTCCTTGGCCACCTGCTCCCTGCTCGAGGGCTACGGCCCGATCGTGATGCTGCGCCTGTTCGGGACGCCCGACCAGCAGAAGCGCTTCTTCCCCGTCCTGCGGAACGGGATGGGCTGCTTCGCCGGGACGGAGCCCGGCGCGGGCAGCGACATCGCGGCGATCACCACCCGGGCCGTCGACAAGGGCGGGTACTGGGTGCTCAACGGCGCCAAGCAGTACATCACCAACGGCGGGGTCGCGGACTTCATCGCGGTCCTCGCCACGGTGGAGCCGGGCGCGGGGCCGTCGGCTCACCGGCTGTTCTTCCTGGACCGTCGCACGACCGCCGGTGTGGAGACCACCCGCGAGGAGCAGATGATCGGCATCCGAGGCGGGTCGGTGGCCGGCCTGACGTTCACCGACGTCGAGGTGCCCGCGGAGGACATGCTCCAGGCGGAGGCGTTCAAGGCCGTCCAGGTGATGATGGACTACGGCAGGCCCAGCACCGCGGGCATGGCGGTCGGTGTCGCGAGTGCGGCCATCGACTGCGCGCTGGACTACACGCTGGAGCGGGAGGCGTTCGGGCGTCCGGTCTACGACTTCCAGGGCGTGTCCTTCATGATCGCCGACATGGCGACGCAGACCGAGGCGGCGCGCCTGCTCGGCTACCGGGCCGCGGCGGAGGTCGACGCGGGCGGCCCGCGGGCTAACGAGCTGTCGTCGATGGCCAAGACGTTCGCCACCGACGTCGCCATGAAGGTGACGACGGACGCGGTGCAGTGCCTCGGCGGCGCCGGGCTGATGAAGGACTATCCGGTGGAACGGATGATGCGCGACGTCAAGGCGCTGCAGATCCTGGGCGGGACCAACCAGATCCAACGGCTGATCCTCTCGCGCGCGCTGAAGAAGGCGCGGCGATGAGCCTCGACGAGGCGACCCGGGCCGCGGTCGACGCGGCCCGGGCCCCCGGCGTTCCCACCTTGCGCGACCTCGGCGTCGATCGGGCCCGCAAGGTTGTCGCGGGCATGGCGCGGGGATTCCGCGGTCCCGCTCCGGCCGAGCGCCGCGAAGTGTCGATCGGGGGCTCCGGTCGCGGCGTCCTGCTCGTGCCCGCGGAGCCGGTGACCGCGCTCGTCGTGCACTTCCACGGGGGCGGCTGGACCCTCGGCGCACCCGAGCAGCACGAGGCCTTCGGAGCCGCGCTCGCCACGGCGGCCGGAGCCGCGGTGCTGTTGCCCGGCTACCGGCTGGCCCCCGAGCATCCGTTCCCCGCGGCGATCGAGGACGCGTGGGCCGCCGTCCGGTGGGCGGCGGACCGGGTCATCGAGCTCGCCGGGTCGAACGTGCCACTGATCGTGTCCGGGGACAGCGCCGGCGGGAACCTCGCCGCCGTCGTCGCCCGGCGGGCCAGGGACGGGGGTGGGCCGACGATCGCGCACCAGCTCTTGGCGTACCCCGCGCTGGACCCCGCCGGGACGACGCCGTCCTATCTCGACCCGGACAACCAGCTCATCTTCGACGCCGACCTGCTCCGCTGGTTCTGGGCCCAGTACGCCGCGGGCGCCGATCGCGCGGATCCCGATCTCGTGCCCCTGCGAGCAGAGTTGGGCGGCCTGCCGCCTGCGACCGTCCTGCTCGCCGAGCACGACGTGCTGAGTGACGAGGGGCGTGCGTACGCCGCGGCGCTCGCGGCCGCCGGTGTGCCCTCTCGGGTTCACACGGTTGCCGGGCAGGCCCACGGGTTCCTGACGATGGTCGGCGCACTCCCGGGTGCCGTCGAGGGTGTCGCCCTGCTCGCCGACGCGGTGCGGGTCGGGGTGCCGCGGTGAGGCGCCCCGGCCCCTGCCAGGCGGGGCCGGGGCGCAGCTCAGTAGGAGAACCGCCGCGTGAACCCGCCGTCCACCGTCAGGTTGGTGCCGGTCACGTGTCGTGCCCGCGGCGAGAGGAGGAACGCCACCGCCGAGGCGACGTCCTCGGGTTCGGCGAGTCGACCGAGGCCGGTCGCGTCGACCGCAGACCGGTAGAGATCGGGAGCGCGGTCGCGCAGCATCTCCCACGTGCCGCCGGGAAACTGGACAGGGCCGGGGGACACCACGTTGACCCGCACCCCGCGAGGTGCGAGTGCCCTCGCCTGTCCGAGGGCGTGCTGCAGACCCGCGGCCTTGAGCGCGGCGTAGCTGTCGGTGGAGGGCAGTACGCCCGCCTCGAGCGCGGAGGTCGTGGCGATCGAGACGACCGAGCCCCGCTCGCTCCCCTCGAGATGCGGCCGGGCGGCGGCGATGACGTTGACCAGCCCGAGCAGGTCGGTCTCGAAGCTCGTTCGCCAGGCGTCGCCACCGCGGCGCGATCCCGCCGACGCGTTGGCGACCACGCCGTCCAGACCGCCGAGCTCGGCGGCGCAGCGATCCACGACCTGCTGGACGGCCTCGGCGTCCGCCACGTCGGCGACCTCGCCGTGGACCGGTCCCAGCTCGCCGAGCTCCTTCACGGTCTGGGCGAGCCGTTCCGGATCGCGGGCGCAGATGCCGACGGCGGCCCCCTCCTCGAGGAGCACGCGGGCCACCGTCCGACCGATCCCTCGGCTGCCCCCCGTGACCAGCACCGTCATCCCTGTGAGTCCGAGATCCACCTGAGCTCCTCGAGCGTCGTTGACCTGTGTTCTGTATCTTGTACTATATAAAGCAGCCCGATGGGTCGGGAAGGACGGCAGAGCGGATCACGGATGATCACAGTCGAGCGGCACGGTGACATCCCGTGGCTCGTGATCGACCGGCCCGAGCGGCGCAACGCCCTGGACGACACCGGCTGGTGCGGTCTCGCGGACGCTCTGCGTGCCGTCGAACACCGACCGACCCCCGTCGTGATCACCGGCAGGGGTGCCTGCTTCAGCGCCGGGGACGACCTGCGACATGCGGCCGGACTGGCGGAACAGGAGCTCCTGGACTACGCGATCGACACCGTCCTCGCGGCGATCCGAGCCGTCGTCGAGCACCCCTATCCGGTCGTCGCCGCCGTCAACGGTCCTGCCGTGGGCGGCGGTGCCGAACTCGTGGCCGCGTCCGACGTCGCCGTCGCGGCGGCGTCGGCCACGTTCCGGCTGCCCGAGGTGGCGCTCGGCGTCGCACCGTCCCAGTTCCTCGGGCTGCGCCCCTGCGGGCCCAAGACGATGGCCGAGCTGGTGCTCTGCGGCAGCGTGCTGACCGCGGCCGACGCCCTCGGCGCCGGTCTCGTCGGTGCGGTCGTCCCGGACGCCGACCTGGCCGCCGAGGTCGACCGACGGACCACAGCGATCGCGTCCGCCCCCGAGGCCGCGATCCGTGCCGCGAAGCGTGCGCTGACCCGAGACCTGCGGGCGGAGGGCCTGGCGCGCATCGAGGCCGACATTCGCGCTCAGCTCGCCATACCGGCTCCCGCCACCCCCTGACCGAAGGAACGCAGCATGACCACACACCCGAACGACGCCACCCCCGCCGAGGCGGATGTCGTCGTCGTCGGCGCCGGGTTCGCCGGGCTCTACCTGGTGCATCGCCTGCGCTCGGCGGGCCTGGACGTCGTCGGGATCGAGGCGGGGTCCGACGTGGGCGGGACCTGGTACTGGAACCGCTACCCGGGTGCCCGGTGCGACATCCCGAGCATGCTGTATTCCTACTCGTTCGACGAGGACCTGGTGAAGGAGTGGGACTGGCCGGAGAAGTACTCGGCCCAGCCGGACATCCTCGCGTACCTCAACCACGTGGCCGACCGGTTCGACCTGCGGCGCAGCTTCCGCTTCGACACCCGGGTGCGGCGGGCCGACTTCGACGACCACACCGGACGATGGATCGTCGCCACAGAGGGCGGGGGAGTGCTGTCCGCGCGCCACCTGGTCACCGCAGTCGGAGCCCTCTCCAAGTCGAAGCCCCCGGAGGTGCCGGGGTTGGAGCGCTTCGCAGGCCGGTGGATGCACACGGGAGCCTGGCCCCAGGAGGATGTCGACCTCGCGGGCAAGCACGTGGGTGTGATCGGCACCGGCTCCTCGGGCATCCAGGTGATCCCGATCCTGGCCGAGGGCGCCGCGAAGGTCACCGTGTTCCAGCGGACGGCCAACTTCACATTGCCCGCCAAGAACGGCCCGATCGACCCCGCGCTCGTCGAGCGGATGCGCGAGGACTACCCGGCCGAGCACGTCGCGGCCCGCCGTTCGCTGTTCGGCATCCCCGCAGAGCGGCCAACGAAGTCCGCGCTCGAGGTGTCCGAGGAGGAGCGCACGGCCACCTTCACCGAGCGGTGGAACCGCGGCGAGCTCATCGGCGTGCTCTCCTCCTACTACGACCTGCTGCTGGACCGCGCGGCCAACGAGACCGCGGGCGAGTTCGTCCGCGACCGGATCCGCGAGATCGTCGAGGACCCCGCCTTGGCCGAGGCGCTGGTCCCGCAGGGCTACGCGTTCGGCACCAAGCGTCCGTGCCTCGACACGAACTACTACGCGACGTACAACAGGCCGAACGTCCGGCTGGTGAACCTGCGGGAGACGCCGCTCGTCGGGATCACCGAGGCCGGTGTGCAGACCGAGGCGGAGGAGCACCCGCTCGACGTGCTGGTCTTCGCGACGGGGTTCGACGCGATCACCGGTCCGCTCACCGCGATGGGCATCCACGGACGCGACGGCGTGCCCCTCACCGAGGCCTGGAAGCACGGCCCGGTCACCTACCTCGGGCTGTCCGTTCCGCAGTTCCCCAACCTGTTCACCGTGACCGGGCCGGGAAGCCCGTCCGTGCTCAGCAACATGGTGGTGTCCATCGAGCAGCACGTGGAGTGGATCTCGGACCTGATCCTCAGCATGCGCGAGCGGGGCGTCGCCACCATCGAGGCCACGGAGGTGGCGGCGAAGGACTGGACCGCGCACGTCCAGGAGGTCGCGGAGGCCACCCTGTACCCGGAGACCGACTCGTGGTTCACCGGTGCGAACGTGCCCGGGAAGCCCAAGGTCTTCATGCCGTACGTCGGTGGCGTCGGGCGCTACCGGCGGATCTGCGACGACGTGGCCGCCGCGGACTACCGCGGTTTCGTCACCCGCTGACGTGGTGACCTCGGCTCACTCGACGGAGCGTGCCACCGGGGACGGACTTCGCAGGCTGGTCCCGGTCCGCGGCGCCCGCAGCGCCCGGCCGTTCGTCGCGGTCCTCTGTGTCCTCGCGCTGGTCCTCTTCGTCTGGCCGGTCGCGATGCTCGCGATCGGGGCTTTCCGCACCTCGGCCCCCGGCGTGCCGGGAGAGTGGTCGGCACAGGCGGTGCCCGCCGTGCTGTCCGACCCGCGAACCTGGTCGACCCTGCTCCAGTCCGCCGCGCTGGCGGTCACCGTCACCGCGGTGGGAGTGGTCCTGGGGTTCTTCCTGGCCTGGGTGGTGACCCGGACGGACGCCCCGCTCCGGCGCGTCGTCACGCCGATGATGATGGTGGTGTTCGCGGTACCGCTGCTGTTCTCGGCGCTGAGCTGGGGGATGCTGGCCCAGCCCCCGAACGGCACCCTCAACACCGCGGTCGCCGCGGTGTCGGGCGCCGACACGACCTGGCTCACGGCGTACTCGTGGTTCGGCCTGATCGGCACGACGGCGCTCAAGGTCACCGCGGTGGCCTACCTGCTGTTGTCAGGACCGGTCGGTGCGATGGACCGGTCGCTCACCGAGGCCTCGTCGCTCGCGGGCGCTCGCCGGTGGACGACGTTCTGGCGGGTCGAGGTGCCGGTGCTCGCACCGGCCGTCGCGGGTGTCGCGATCCTGTGCCTGGTCCTGGGGCTCGGCCTTCTCGACGTCGCGCTCGTCCTCGGGGTCCCGGCGGGAATCTCGGTGTTCCCGACCGAGATCTACGGCTACCTGATGACGGCCTCACCTCCGGAGTACGCGAGAGCCGGAGTGCTCGCCCTGGTCCTGGTCGTGATCGTCCTGCTGCTGGTCGCCGCGCAGAACCGGGTGCTCGCAGGGCGGGAGTTCGTCACCGTGACAGGGAAGGCCCGGGCCGGGGACGTCCTGCCGCTCGGTCGCGCCCGCTGGGCGTGCACGGCGGTGGTCGTCGGATACGGGCTGGTGGCGGTGGTCCTGCCGTTCCTGCAGTTGGTGCTGGGTTCGCTGCAGCCGGTGTTCGGCGTCTACGGCACGTTCACACTCGACAACTACCTGGACGTCCTCGACGACCGGACCGTCCTCGAGGCGCTGAGCAACACCCTCCTGCTGGGTGTCGTGGCGGGCTTCGTCGCGACCCTGCTCGCCGCCCTGATCTCCTACGCACGGCTGCGCACCACCGCGGTGCTGCGCACGCTCCCCGACCTTGCGCTGTGGCTGATCATCGCTGTTCCGGGGGTCGTGGTGTCGCTGGGTGTGCTGTGGGCCTACCTCAGCACACCCGTGCTGGGCGGCCTCTACGGCACGGTGTGGATCGTGGTCCTCGCCCTCGTGGCGCTGGTGACACCGATCGCCGCCCGCGCCACGTCCGGGGCGGTCGTCCAGATCGGCCCGGAGCTGGAGGACGCAGCCCGGACCGCCGGTGCCTCGCAGGCTCGCACCGTCGTCGACGTGGTGTTGCGCCTGATCCTCCCCGCGTTCCTCGGGGCATGGTTCGTGACCGGGGTGCTCGCGGCGGGCAACCTCGACATCCCCGTCCTGCTGGCCTCGCCCAGCACGCCGACGGTGCCGACCATCGTCTACAGCCTGTACTCCCAGACCGGGCAGACCGCCCAGGCGGCCGCGGTGCTCTGTGTCTTCCTGGCGTCGCTCGCGGCGGTGTTCGTCCTGCTCCTGGCCCTGCGGGCGAGCGTGTCGGCCCTCCTGCGCCGCGCAACTCCTCAGCCGAACGAGAGAGGTGGACCGAGATGATCGGAGTCGAGGTGCACGGCCTCGTGAAGCACTACGGCGGGGCGCCCGTGGTCCGGGGGCTGGACCTGGACGTGCGCCCGGGGGAGTTCCTCACCCTGCTCGGTCCGAGCGGTTGTGGGAAGACCACCACCCTGCGGTGTGTCGCCGGGCTCGAGTCGCCGCAGGCCGGTGAGATCCGGATCGGCGACCGCACCGTCGTCGGGCAGGGTCGGTTCATCCCGCCGGAGAAGCGTGACATCGGCATGGTGTTCCAGAGTTACGCGCTGTGGCCGCATCTGACGGTCGCGGGCAACGTCGGGTACCCACTCCGTCGGCGAGGCCGGTCCCGTGCCGAGACGGCGAGCCGGGTCCGCGAGGTGCTGGACTTCGTCGATCTCGGGCACCTGGCGGACCGCAGCATCGGGCGGCTGTCCGGCGGTCAGCAGCAACGAGTCGCACTGGCCCGTGCGTTGGCCGCCCAGCCCCAGCTGCTCCTGTTCGACGAGCCGCTGTCCAACCTGGACGCCAAGCTGCGGGCGACTCTGCGGGACGAGCTGCGCCGGCTGCACGCCACCGTCGGAACCACCTCGATCTACGTGACCCACGACCAGACCGAGGCGATGACCCTGTCCACCCGGGTGGCGGTCATGAACGGTGGTGTCGTCGAGCAGCTCGGCACCGCGCGCGAGGTCTTCGACCGGCCGCGCACACGGTTCGTCGCGGACTTCGTCGGCATCGAGAACCTGCTCGACCTCACCGTCGAGGACGTCCGCGGCGGGACGGCGACCGCCCGCGCGGTCGGACTGTCCGTCCAGGTCGCCGCCGCCGACCCGGTCTCGTCGGGTGACCCGCTGTGCGTGGGGGTGCGAGCTCGGGCGGTGCGGCTGTATCGGCCCGAGGAGGCTCCGGTAGGCGCATCGACGGTCTCCGGCGTCGTCACGGATCGGGCCTTCCTCGGCGAAGAGGTGGCCTACCGGCTCGACGTCGGGGGGGTCTCGATCAGTGCGCTGGTCTACACGGACCCGTCCCGAGGACGCGGACACACCGATCCTGATCTCGACCCGGGGGCGCCGGTACTCGTGGAGCTCCCGACCGACCAGCTCGTGCCGCTCACGCCGAGCGGCGGACCCGCCGGAGACCGCCCGGCCACCACCGAGGACGAGCGGGTGCCCGCTGGGGCGACCGGCTCGTGACCCTTCCCGACTCGACGAGGAGTGCGATGACGATCCAGGGCGATGACAGGCGCGGATGGCGCCGAGCCCCGCTGGTGGCGCTTGCGGCGGTCGCCGCGGTGGTGCTGGCGGGCTGCGGAGGCGGTGGCGGCGAGCAGATGGTCGGCGACGCCGCGGGGCTGGGTCCGGCCGGCGAGCAGCAGTTCGTCGATCTCTACCGGGCCGCGCAGGAGGCTGGAGAGCGCGAGGTCGTGGTCTACAGCTCGTTCTCCGAGCCGTTGAAGCCCGCCTTCGACGCGTTCAGCAAGCGGTTCCCCGACATCAAGGTCACCGGGGTCCCGCTGTTCGGTGCTCCGCTTCAGACCAAGGTCGAGCAGGAGGTCACCTCAGGGCGCGTGACGGGTGACTTCGTGGCCAGCGCGGTCACGAGCATGAGCTACCTGGACAAGGCGGGCCGCTTCGAGCCGTATCGGCCGTTCGCCGCGAACTCGGTGACGAACGACCTCTTCGTCGACCCGGCCTACCCCGGCCTCACCGGGTTCATGTACGACGCCCGCGGTTTCCTCTACAACACCACCCAGGTGCCCGAGGGCTCCGCGCCCCAGGGCTGGAAGGACCTCCTGGACCCCGCGTGGAAGGGGCGCCTCGGGATCACCGACCCCACCTCCAACGGCGCGGGCCTGTCCTCGCTGTACCAGCTGACCGCCTCCGGGCAGTTCGACGACGCGTACCTGCGCGGCCTCGCTGATCAACAGCTCCAGCTGTCCAGCTCGTCACCGGAGCTGTCGTCCGCCGTCGCGACAGGCCGGGTCCCGGTCGGGCTGAGCGTGAGCAACGTCGACTACCAGCGCCTGAAGAAGGGCGGAGCGCCCGTCGGCTTCCAGTTCCCGCTGACCAGCGGTGGATACGTGGCCAGCGTCTACGGTGCGCTGACCGCAGGGGCACCCCACCCGAACGCGGCGAAGCTGCTGTTCAACTGGCTGTACACCCCCGAGGGTGCCCAGGCGCTCGCCGACCTGGACTACTTCTCGCCCGTGCCCGGCAGCCCGACTCCCGACGGCTACCCCCCGATCGAACAGATCCCGACCCTCACACCGCCCGGGCTCGCCGAGCAGGCGACCGGGGAGCAGCAGGTCCTGCCCGAGATCAAGCAGGTCTTCGGCAAGGCATGAGTGCGATGCGGCATGAGGAAGCCCCCGCGAGCCGCGGGGGCTTCCCCACGTCGGTGGGGTCAGACGTCGAGGACGAGCCTGCCTGACAGGCACCGTCCGACGCAGATCATCATCGTGGCGTTGGAGGCGCGTTCCTCGTCGTCGAGGACGGTGTCGCGATGCTCGGGCACACCCGCGAGGACCTTCGTCTCGCAGGAGCCGCAGAACCCCTCCTCACAGGAAGCCGGCGCGTCGGGCACCACCTCACGAACCACGTCGAGCAGGGAGCGGTCGGCGGGCACCTGGCGGGTCACACCGGATCGCCGCAGCTCGACCTCGAAGTCCCCGCCCGCGGCGGGGGCGGCGGAGGGGCCGTCCGGGTCCGCTGCGAACCGTTCGACGCGCAGCGCGAGGGAGCGCGCACCGGTCGCCTCCTCGACCGCGGCCAGCAGCGGTGCGGGTCCACAGGCGTAGACGACGGTCCCGGGAGCGGCGGAATCGAGCGCCGCCGCGAGGTCGGGATGCCCCAGCTCGTCCTGCGGGACGATGTCCACGGGGCCCAACGACCGGAGCTCGTCGACGAACGCCATCGACTCCCGTGTGCGCCCGCCGTAGACCATCCGCCAGTCCTGGCCCGTCGCGGCGAGCCGCCGTGCCATGGCCAGCATCGGCGTGACCCCGATGCCGCCGGCGATCAGCAGGTGTGACGGCGCGTCGGCCAGGCTGAAGTGGTTGCGGGGCCCTCGCACCCCGAGGGTGCGCCCGACGAGCCCGACGTCGTGGATCTCCCGCGAGCCGCCGCGCCCCTCGGCCTCGCGCAGGACGGCGACCCGGTAGCCGGCGGCACCCTCCGGCCCGCAGAGGGAGTACTGGCGGAGCAGGCCCGAGGGCAGGACCAGCTCCAGGTGGGCGCCGGGTTCCCAGGCGGGCAGAGGCTCGCCGGCCGGGTCGACGAGCAGCACGGAGACCACGCCGGCGGCCTCGTGCCGGACCTCCTGTACGCGGAGCTGCCGCAGCGCGGGCGGGTCGACGGAGGTCACGGGTTCTCCCGCTGCAGGGAGTGGTAGCCGAACCGGGCCCGTGCCGCCGCGATGGTGGAACCGTCGAGCACCGCACGAGTGATGTCGTCCTCGCGGGCGGCGATCGTCTCGGACAGGTCCCGCACCTCGGCCAGCCGCAGCGCGGGGATCACGACGGTCCCGTCGTCGTCCCCGACGACGATGTCACCGGGCTTGACCTGGGCGTCACCGAGAGCCACCGGGACCTGTGTGTCGGCGACCTCGACCCGGTCCTTGCCGGTGCGCATGAAGCGACCGTGGGTGAAGAGCGGATAGGTCAGGCGCAGCGCGGTCGCCACGTCCCGGCACACCCCCCAGATCGCGGTGCCCGCGATACCGCGGGAGGCGCTGAACTCGGTCAGGATGTCGCCCCACACGGTCGCGTCCGTGCGGCCCTGGTTGTCCAGCACCACGACCGCGCCCGGCGGCACCTCGTCGACGTAGTCGCCGACGGTGCCGACGGGGAACCCGGCGGGGACGTAGCGCACGGTGAACGCCGGCCCGGCGACCCGCAGCCCGTCCTGCACCGGCGCGATCCCGTGCGCGCTGCCACGCAGACCGAGACGGTCCAACGCGTCGGACACGGTGGCCGTGCCGATCTCGGCCAGGCGGGTCAGATCGTCGCTCATGTCGAGCCCTTCGTCGTGGTGATCCAGACGTCGGCGAGCGCCGCACCGACGTCGGCGGGGAGAGGGCCGCGCTCGGCGTAGCGGACGGCCTCCAGCACGTGTCCGGTGTGCGAGAAGCCACCCACCACCGTCGTCACGGCGGGGTGTGACATCGCGAAGCGGTAGGCGAGCTCGGTGAGCGACATCCCGCTCTCCCGGGCCAGCTCCGCGAACGGGACGACCAGCTCCACCTGGCGGGCGAAACCGTCGGGCCCAGCGAAGCGAACGTCTCGCGCCGACACCGGGTCCGGGGGGCGGCCCGCCACCGCGTCGTCTGTGAGCGCACCCGCGGCCACCGGGCTGATCGCCGACACCGCGACTTTGTGAGTCTCCGCGGCGACCAGGCTGTCCCGGTGGTCCATGGCCCGGCCCGCCGCGTCCAGTGCGAGCGGGTCGAATCCTGCTCCGCGCACGTGTTCCGGCAGCGCGGCGGTCGGGTTCAGCAGGTGGTAGGGCTGCTGGAACAGCGCTACCAGGCCGGACGCGAGCGCGGCACGGAGGGCGACGGGGTCGTTGTCCATCCCGCCCAGCCCGACCCGGCGGACGAGGCCCTGCTCCCGCAGCGCGGTGGTGGCCTCCCACACGCCGTCGAGCCCGATGTAGTCGTCGACGGTGAGCGGCGGGTACTGACTCAGCAGGCGCGCGCGGGGGTCGGTCGGCGAGTCGTAGTACCGACCGCGGTTCACCGGGTTGTGGACGAGCAGGAAGTCGAGGTGGTCCCGCTGTAGCCGGGTCAGGCTGGCCCGCACCGACCGTTCGACGCAGGTGCGCAGGTCGCCGGTGGCCAGGAACTCCGGGGTGATGTTGACCTTCGAGGTGACGAGCACGTCGGGTCGCCCGAGCTCGCGCAGGACGGCGCCGAGGTTGGTCTCGGCCGCACCGTGGCCGTAGATCGGCGCGCAATCGAAGTGCCGGATGCCGTGCTCGATCGCGGTCGCCACAGCCCGCCGCTGCTCGTCGCGCTCACCGCTGACGAGCAGACCTCCAGATGTGCCCGCGCCGAAGGAGATCCGGGGGAGGGCCTCGCCCGCCGGGATCACGTCCGCTCCCCGGCGGCTGCGGCGACGTGGCCGGTCAACGTCGTCCACACCTCCTCCTCGCCACCGGCCAGCGCCGCGGCGCCCAGGCGAGTCGCGGAGTCGGTGGGGACGGCGCCTCGATGGAGCCGGGCCAGCGAGGTGCGTCGGGCGAGCGGGTACTCCTCGGTCATACCCATGGCACCGTGCAGCTGGTGCGAGGTCGAGACGACGAGATCCGCCGCCCGCCGAGCGCCGATCGCGGCACCGGCCGCCGCGGCCCAGGCGTCCTGGCCGGCGTCGAGCTGGAGCTCAGCGCGGTCGAGGCCGGCGCCCGCCACCTCGAGCGCGGTCCGCATCCGGGCGAGGTGGGCGGCGACCGCAGGGAGGGCCACCAGCGGCTTGCCGAACTGTTCCCGTACGCGTACGTAGTCCCTGGTCAGCTCGTAAGCGCCCGTCGCGGCGCCGACGAGGCGGGCCGCGTTGGCCGCAAGCAGCCGGGTCTCGACCGGCCGTACCCGCTCCGCATCGACGACGGGCGCCTCGTCGATCTCCAGGTCGGCCGTGGGAGGCGGGCCGGGCTGGGTTCGCACGACCCTGGCGAGTACCCCGGTGCCTGCCTCGACGAGCAGGACACGGGAGCCGACGCGGGCACCAGGACTCACCACGACGAGGACATCACCCGGCGGACGACAGTGGGCCAGCATCGGGTCGAGGTCGTCCTGCTCCTCGGGGAGGGCCCACGCCGCCACCGCCGCTTCGACGAGTGGGACCTCCACGCCGTGGTGGGCCAACCGCCGGACGATGGTGTGCAGGTCGGACGGCCCACCACCGGACCCCCCGACCTCCTCGGGGACGCCTATGCGGGTCAGGCCGAGCTCGACGAAGGTGTCCCACAGTGACCCCGGGCTCTCCGCCGCGTGGTCCTCGACGACCTCGTCGACCAGTCTGAGCAGGTCGGAGTTCACGCCCGAGCCTCCTGACGTGCGATGAGAGACAACAACACCTCGGCCGCTCCGCCGCGGATGCCGAACCCGGGGGAGGACAGCAACGCGTCCCAGACCAGCGGGCTGGGAGCCCGGCCCGTGGCCGCGTACGCGTCCCGGACGAACTCGGCGAGATCGGTCTCGAACGCGGTGCCGAGGTGTTTCAGGCCGGCGGCCTCCCGCGTCGGTGCTTCGCCACCGTCCAACGCCTTCGCCACCCCGCCCGCGAGGTGACGCAGCGCGGCAAGTCGAGCGATCAGCTCACCCAGCCGGTCCTGCTCGGCGGGCGACAGCGACAGCCCGGCCGAGAGCAGCTCCGCCAGCAGGGGGTAGGTGGACAGCACCCGCTCCGGCCCACCCCGTTCGAAGGCGAGCTGCCCGACGACCTGCTGCCAGCCCCGGCCCCGAACGCCCAGCAGGCGGTCCTCCGGGACCACGACCCCCTCGAGCAGCACCTCGTTGAAGTGGTGCTCGCCCGCGAGGTCACGGATGGGGGAGACCTGGACACCGGGCGAGTCCATGTCGATGAGGAACTCCGACAGCCCCTCGTGCTTGCGCTCGCCCGTGTCGGTCCTGGCCAGCAGGTACAGGTGGGTCGCGCGATGGGCGTTGGAGGTCCACACCTTGCGACCCGACACGCGGAAACCGCCGGCGACCGGTGTGGCCCGCGTGGTGACCGCCGCGAGGTCGGAGCCCGCCCCCGGCTCGCTCATGCCCAGCGCGAAGACGACCTCGCCCGCGATGATCGCGGGCAGGAACTCCGCACGCTGTCGTTCGGTGCCGTGCCGGATCAGGGAGGGTCCGATCTGCCGGTCCCCGACCCAGTGCGCGCCGGTCGGGGCGCCCACCCGCAGCAGCTCCTCGGTGACGGCGAGGCGTGCGACGTTGCCGAGCCCCCGACCGCCGTACTCCCGCGGCCAGGTGAGGCCGATCAGACCGTGGGCCGCCAAGGACTTGCTGAACGCCGGATCGAGCCCGCGGGCCCAGTTGTCCGCCCGGCCGCGGCCACCGGTCGCCAGCCACTCCTCGGCCAGCGACCGCGCCGCGGCGCGGACCTCGGCGACCTCGTCGATCATGCGAGTCGGGTGTAGACGGTCCGCGCGTTCTTCTCGAAGATCGCCTGCAGCGCGCCCTCCTCCAGCCCGAGGCCCTCGAGCATCGGCTTGACGTCCTCGAGTCCGTATCCGCTGCCCGGGCGCTCGGTGCCGAACAGGACTCGGTCGGCACCCACGACACCGATCAGCAGGTTCAGCGCCTCCGGGGTGTACAGGCAGGTGTCGAACCAGAGCTTGCGCAGGCGTCCGACGTACGCCTCGCGCGCCGAGGCGGGATCCATTCCCTTGAACTTGCCCTCGTGAGCGACCCAGCGGCCGAGCTGGTAGGGGATGGAGCCGCCGCCGTGCGGAACGATGATCTTCAGACCGGGGAACCGGTCGAACACGTCGCTGCGGAGCAGCGAGGTGATCGCGAGGCTCTCCTCGGTGATGAAGTGCTCGCTGTAGTTCTCCCGCACCGTGCAGCCCGCGCAGTGCAACAGCGCCGGGACGTCCATCTCCTCGAGCTTCTCGTAGAGCGGGAACCAGTACTCGTCCTCCATGAGCGGGGAGCGCCCGTTCCCCTCACCCGGGTCCGGGTTGAGCAGCACGCCCACGAACCCGAGGTCGTTGATGGCACGGTCGAGCTCGTCGAACACCACGGAGACCGGCGCGCCGTCCTGCTGGGGGAGCCCGGCCACGCCGCGGATGCGGTCAGGACGGGCGTTCGCCTGGACGGCGATGGCGTCGTTGTGGTTGGCCACCCACCACTCGACCAGCTGTCCCGGCTTGTACGAGTGCTTCATGATGTAGGGCCGCGGGGAGGTCAGCTGGACGTCGGTGCCGACCTCGTCCATCAGCGCGATCTGGCGGTCGGCGGACTCGATCAGCGCAGCGTCGGGGACCTGGCCGCGCGTCCGTCCGTTGTAGACGCCTGCGGACTCCATCTGCGTCCAGGCGGCGTTGATGGCGGGGGGCGCGACGAGGTGGGCGTGGGAGTCGATGATCATGCGGTGTTCTCCTCCTGGACGGCGACGAACTCGACTTGCAGGTGCATGTGGGCCGGGATCTCGGCCTCGACGGTGTGCCGGACGGGCCGGGATCCGGGGTCGGGGAACAGGGCCGTCCACGGTCCGTCGAGGACCGCGCGCACCGCGGCGCGGTCCCGCGCGAACACGACCACCTTCGCGATGTCCTCGGGACTTGCGCCGGCCGCGGTGACCACGCGTCGGACGTTCTCGAACGCCGTCTCCGCCTGCTTCTCGACGGAGTCCGGCAGCACCCCGGAGTCGGCGTCGCGACCGGACAGCGCGCTGGAGAAGATGAACGGTCCGATCCTGGTCGCCGCAGGGAAGGGGGATGAACCGTGGTCGATGCCGTCGACCGTCACGGACGTGCGTCGCCTCATGGCGCTCCAACTCCTGGTGGGGGCGGTCAGGGGAGGACGATGCGGACGGAGCCCTCGCGGATCGCGGAGTCCGGCCGGATCTCGATGCCGAGCACGACCGGCGGCAGACCGACTCGGGCTTCGCGCTGCTTGGTCCTGGTCACCTGGGCGTAGTCCGCGCTGCTGAGCAGCAGGGCAACGGGCTCGATCCCCGCTGCGCGCCCAGCTATGATCGCTTCGCGAGCGTTGTCCAACAGCAGCGCCAGAGACGGCTCCGCCAGGGTCGTCCTCGTTGCCATCCGTATCCCTCCCGTGCTTTATAAAGTATAGTATGCCACGAGGTGGGGGTCAGGCCACCACGAAGTCGGATCGAGGGTGACGGATGCTGAACAACGCGGACAACGAACTCCTCGTGCGTATCGAGAACGGTGCGCCGATGTCGCAGCTCATGCGGAAGTACTGGCTGCCGGTCTTCCGGAGCGAGGACCTCGAGGCGGGCGGCGCCCCGAGACCGGTCACCCTGCTCGGCGAGCGGCTGGTCGCGTTTCGCGACACCTCCGGCGAGGTCGGTCTGCTCGATGAGTACTGCCCGCACCGCGGAGCGTCGCTGACCCTGGCGCGCAACGTCGACTGCTCCCTGCAGTGCCTGTACCACGGATGGCGGGTCGATCGTGAGGGCCGCGTGGTCGAGACCCCGTCCGAGCCTGACGACGCCACGTTCAAGGACCGGATCCGTCAGGTCGCCTATCCCGTCCGCGAGTCGGGCGGAATGGTGTGGGCCTACCTCGGCGACCCCGCGGAGACGCCCGAGTTCCCCGCCTTCAACTGGGCGGAGGCCGATCCTTCGCACACGGCGATCCTCCGGGTCCGGCTGAGCTGCAACTGGGCGCAGGCACTCGAAGGCGTCATCGACTCGGCCCACGTCAGCTTCCTGCACACCGACTACGTGGGACGTCTCGCCAACGGCGAGGACGCCTACGAGGGCGGCGGGGAGAGCCTGCTGTCGAAGGTCGCGCTCGACGGCCACCCCAAGCTGAAGATCGAGAACACGCCGTACGGCTTCCGTTACGGAGCGATCCGGGACGCCCACCGGGACGAGGACGGGGCGCCGGTGAAGTACGTGCGGGTCACCCATTTCGTCGCACCGGTCTGGGGTCTCATCCCCACACGGCAGGGCTGGTCCTTCGCCCAGGCGTTCGTGCCGGTCGACGACCATCACACGATGTTCTACTTCGTGCTGCACCTGGAGGACGCCCCGCTCAAGCCGGGCCAGCGCGAGCTGCTGGCCGAGTGGAACGGCATCACCGGCCTCGACGCCGACTTCGCGCTGCCGAGGCACACCGCCGCGAACAACTGGGGCCAGGACCGCGCTGCGATGACGGCGGGGACCTCCTTCTCGGGGATGGGTGGGTATCCGCCGCTGGAGGACATCGCGGTCCAGGAGAGCATGGGCCCGGTCTACGACCGCTCCCGTGAGCATCTCGGAACCTCGGACGTGGCGGTGATTCGGATGCGCCGGATCATGCTCGCCGCGGTTCGGGCGCTCGACACCGGCGACCGCACCCCGCCCGCCCTCGCCGGTGGCTTCGACTACCACGCGATCCACGCGGAGGAGGCCATCCTCGAGCTGGACCAGGAGTGGACGGTCGTCGGCAACCCGCGTCCGACCTCCCCCGCCTCCACCCAGGTGTGAGGCGTTGATGGACAGGGATGACATTGCCGTCATCACCGGTGCCGGCCGTATGGACGGCATCGGGCGCGCCGCCGCCGTCCGCTTGGCGCAGGACGGATGGCGGGTCGCCGTCGTCGAGCGTTCCGCGGACTCGACGCGCACCGAGGACGAGGCCCGCGCCGGGTGGCAGGGCGCGGCCTCGGTCGTGGCGGAGATCCGGGAGGCCGGCGGCAGCGCCTGGGCCTTCGCCTGCGACGTCGCGGATCCCGATCAGGTCCGAGAGCTCGGCTGCGACGTGAGTCGTCTCGGCCGGGTGGGGGCTCTGGTGAACAACGCCGGGATGGCGGGCGAGGCCAGCTCGTACCGGGTCCACGACACCCCGCCCGAGGTGTGGGTCGCCACCCTCGAGGTGAATGTGACAGGGCTGTACCGGATGATCCGGGAGTTCGTGCCACGGATGTTGGAGAACACGGTGGCGGACCGGGCGATCGTGAACCTGTCCTCCACCGCGGGGGTGCGGGTCATGCCGTTCTTCGGGGCCTACCCCGCGTCCAAGGCCGCGGTCGACTCGATCACCCGCCAGCTCGCCGTCGAGCTTGCAGCCGAGGGCATCAGGGTCAACGCCGTCTCTCCCGGGTCGACGGCGACGGACATGATGGCGGGCACGTTCCAGCGGACCGCCGAGCGGCTGGTCCTGGACCCCGAGGTCATCCGCAAGCACGCCGTCCGCGGCATCCCCCTGGGCCGGATGGCGACGCCCCGTGAGCAGGCGGACGTCATCGCGTTCCTGGCGAGCCCGGCGGCGTCGTACGTCACCGGGCAGATCATTCAGGTGGACGGGGGGCTGACTGTTGCCTGATCGGGTCCGCCTAACCTTCTGCCTGAGGCGGCAATCCGCGCTCTCGGCCGTGGAGTTCCACCGGTACTGGTTGAACGAGCATGCGCCGCGAGTGCTCCGGCACGCCGACACGCTCGGCATGATCCGCTACGTCCAGGGTCACTGTCGGCCCGGTGGGCTCAATGAGGGTCTCGCGGAGCAGCGTGGGACGGCGGAGCCGTTCGACGGAATCGCCGACGCGTGGTTCGCGGACCTGCCGTCGATGCTCGCCGCGGCGGGCTCCGAAGCGGGTGTGGTGGCGCTGAAGGAGCTGATGGCCGACGAGCTGCGGTTCATCGATGTCACCCGCTCCTGCGTCTTCGTCGTCGACGAGTTCGAGCTGCTGGGTTCAGGCGGCTGTCGCCCTGAGTGAGCCTTGACACCCTACCGGGCTAGTCTTGTACTTTATAAGCAATATCGCGCATCCCCCGCGCAAAGGTGAGTGGAGGAGATCCATGTCGCAGGTCCCCCCGCCTCCCGGACTGTCCGGTGACGGCGTTACGCAAGGCTCCGTGAGGCATGGCCGAGGCGCGGCGGTGAAGGAACCGATCCCCGCCGAGGCCAGGCGGGCGGTGGCGGCCGGCCTGTTCGGCACCGCCGTCGAGTACTACGAGTTCACGATCTACGGACTGCTGACGCTGGCGATCGCCGCCAACTTCTTCTCCACTCAGGACGGCACGACGGCGGTCCTCGCCACGCTTCTCACCTTCGGTAGCTCGTACCTCGTACGTCCACTGGGTGCGATCTTCTTCGGGTGGTACGGAGACAAGTTCGGTCGCCGAGCCGCTCTGATCCTGGCCATCTCGATCATGGGTACGGCGTCGACCGCGATCGGCCTCCTGCCCGGCTACGCGACGTTGGGGGCGGTGGCTCCGATCCTGCTGGTGCTGGCTCGGCTCTGCCAGGGCTTCTCGGCGGGCGGCGAGCTGATCGGCGCCGTCACCTACGTCATGGAGTCCGTTCCGCCGAGCAGGCGGGGCTTCCTCGTCGCGATGAACCCGTTCGGCTCCTCGATGGGCGCCGCGACCGGCAGCGTCGTCGTCGGGATCATCTCCCTGGCTGTGACGGCCGAGCAGCTGACGGCGTGGGGCTGGCGCATCCCGTTCCTCCTCTGCCTGCCACTCACCGTGATCTGCCTGGTCCTGCGGTTGCGGGTCGAGGACTCGCCGGAGTTCCGCAAGGCGGTGGAGACGTCGACGATCCGCCGGGTCCCGCTTCGTCAGCTCTTCACCCAGTACCCGAAGCAGATGCTGCAGGCCCTCGGATTCGGTATCGGACTCAGCGGCGTGGTCTACGTCAGCTTGGTCTACGCTCCCGCGTTCCTGGTCAAGACCCGCGGATTCGACCAGCGCGGTGTCTTCTGGCTGATCGCGGCGTGCCTCGTCATCCAAGCGGTCTCGATCCCGCTGTTCGGCATGCTGGGGGATCGGTTCGGGCGGCGACCGGTTCTCATCGCAGGCACCCTCGGACATCTGGTGCTCGCCTTCCCGATCCTGCTGCTCCTGGCCAACGCGCCGTCGTTCGCCGCGGTCGGCCTGACCCTGCTGCTGTTCATGTTGTTGTCAGGCGTCCAGTCCTCCGGGCTGGTCTTGTTCAGTGAGCTGTTCCCGGTTCGGGTCCGGTATACCGGTGCCGCGCTCTCGTACAACCTGGCCGCGGTCATCGCGGGAGGATTCTCTCCCTACATCGCCACGTTGCTGGTCGCCTCGACCGGCAGTCCCACCTCGCCCGCCTGGTGGATCATCGGGGTCTCGGTGATCGGTTTGATCGCCCTGTTCAGTATTCGGGAGACCGCCTACGGCAGGTCGGACCGGGGTGCTGAGGAGAAGGTCGAACCGGTCGCCGATCCCGCCTGAGGGAAGGCAGCCGGCTGCCCGCACTGCTCGCAGGCACACCGTGATCCTCGAACTGCCGGAGGAGAACTCGCTCGTCGCGCGCGTGGTCGGGGCGGCGGTCGAACGGTCGGACCTTCCGCCGGGGGTCCTGTCAGTGTTCGCCGCCGGCCCGTCGCCGGCGCAGCCCTCGTCGCCGACGCCGGCGTGGACATGATCAGCTTCACGGGCGGCGCCGCAGTCGGTTCCAGCATTCTGCGGGCGGCTGCGGGTCGCTTCGCCAAGGTGACGCTCGAGCTGGGCGGCAAGTCTGCCGGGATCGTCGCCGATGACATGCCGCTGGATGACCTCGTTCCGGCGCTCATGCCCGGTCTGGTGACGTTCCAGGGCAGATCTGTGTCGCGATCACCAGGGTGCTCGTGTCGGAGCGACGGCACGACGAGGTCGTGGGCGCCCTGGTCGACGCCTTCGGCGCACTGCGCATCGGTGATCCCGTCGACCGACCGTCGATTTCGGCCCGCTCGCCGTGGAGCGGACGCGGAGCCGGTGCGAGGACTTCGTCGCCGAGGCGGTGGCCGCCGGTGCGACCGCCGCGGCGGGCGGATGCCGGCCCCCGGGCTCGCCGCGCTGCTCGCCGGTGTCGTCGCGCGAGCGGCGACGATCATCGCGGTCGACGTACACGACAGCCGCCTCGACCTGGCACGCGAGCTGGGGGCGACGCACGTCGTCAACGCGCGGCATGGCGACTCGACAGCGCGGATCATGGAGATCACCGGCGGTGGCGCCGACTTCTCGGTCGAGACGCCGGGCAACCCCGGAGCGGTCGCGGCCATCGTGGCGGGTGTCCGGACCACCGGGACCGTGGCGCTTCTCGGCGCGGGCGCCCCGGGTGCGGAGCTGCGTCTCGACTACAACCTCGTGCAGGCCGGGAGGACGATCGTCGGAGTCGTGGAGGGCGACGCCGTGCCGCAGCAGTTCATCCCCGAGCTGATCAGGCTGCACCTCGCGGGGGTGTTTCCCTTCGACCAGATGGTGAGCACCTTCCCGTTCGAGGAGATCGACCGCGCGGTCAAGGCCGGCGAGTCCGGGGAGGCGGTCAAGCCGGTCCTGCTCTTCTGCCGATGGGACCCGGCAGCAGGCCGCTGCCGGGCCACCGACATGTCAGAGCTGGATGGACTTGACCTCCAGGAACTCCTCGATGCCGAAGACACCCATCTCGCGGCCGATCCCCGAACGCTTGTAGCCGCCGAAGGGGGCGGCGGGGTTGAAGCCGCCTCCGTTCACGTCCACGCTGCCCGTACGGACCCGGCGGGCGAACGCGACCGCGCGCGCCCGGTCCGCGGACCACACCGCGCCCGCCAGTCCGTAGTCCGAGTCGTTGGCGATCGCGACGGCCTCCTCCTCATCCGAGTACCGGATGAGCGACAGCACCGGACCGAAGATCTCCTGCTGGGCGACGGTCGCCTCGGGACGGACGTCCGCGAGCACCGTCGGTAGGACGAAGTACCCGCGCTCCAGCCCCTCCGGGGGCTCCGCGCCACCCGTGACGACCCGGGCCCCCTCGGCGATCCCGGTCGTGATGAACTCCCGGACGCGGTCCCGCTGGGCGCCGGAGGCCAACGGCCCGAGGCGAGTCGCCGGTTCCAGCGGGTCACCCGGCTGGTACTTGGCCGCCTGAGCCCCGGCCAGCTCGACGGCCTCGTCGTACTGTGACTCGTGGACGAGCATCCGGGTGCACGCGGCGCAGGTCTGCCCACCGTTCAGGAACGCGTTGGCCACGCCTGCCTTGACCGCGGTCGCGAGGTCCGCGTCCGGCAGGACGACCCCTGCGGACTTGCCTCCGAGCTCCAGGGTGACCTTGGTGATGTTCGCCGCCGCGACCTCGGCCACCCGTCGACCCGCGCGGACGGACCCGGTGAACGACACGACGTCGATGTCGGGATGGCCCGCGATCGCCTCGCCGACCGAGGGACCCAGCCCCGGCACCAGGTTGACGACACCGGCCGGGAGCCCGGCCGCCTCGAGTATCTCGAGGAGCAGGTAGGCCGACAGCGGGGTGATCTCGCTGGGCTTCACCACGACGGTGCACCCGGCCGCGAGCGCTCCGGCGACCTTGCACACGATCTGGTGCAGGGGGTAGTTCCACGGGGTGATGGCGCCGACCACCCCGGCGGGCTCCCGTACCACCAGGGAGTTCCCGATCTCGGTCTCGAAGGCGTAGGCGTCCAGCGTGTCGGCGGTGGTGGTCAGCACGGCTCGGGGGAGCCAGGTCTGCACCCGGGTGGCCACTGTGATCGGGCAGCCCATCTCGGTCGTGACGGCGCGCGCCAGCTCGTCCTGGCGCTGGGCGATGCCTGTGGCGATGTGGCGCAGGAACTCGGCCCGCTCCGACGTCGGGACCGCGGCCCACCCCGGTGCCGCCGCCCGCGCCGCGGCCACCGCACGGTCGACGTCCTCGGCGTTGCCGGACGGCACCGTCGCCACGATCTCGCCGGTGGCAGGGTTCTCCACCTCGATCCGGCTCTGCCCCAGCGACGGCACCCAGTCCCCGCCGATGTACAGCTCTGTGCGGTCTTCCACGGCACTCCTCACCAAGTCTATAAAGTACAAAGCATAATTATGCCGGTCCGCTTCCGCTACGGGGTGGAGACGCGGCGGGTCAGTCGATCGAGACCGGTGTGGCTGGTCGGTCGGCGCTCCCGCCGTGCTCGCGAAGCCGGAACTTCTGGACCTTGCCACCGGCGTTGCGGGGGAGTGCCTCGACGATCACGACGGACGTCGGCTTCTTGTACGACGCGAGCCGTGTACGGCAGTGCTCGATGATCTCCTCCGCGGAGGGGGGACGGGAGGGGTCCCTGGGGACCACGAACGCACGCGGGGTCTGCACCCACACCGGGTGCTCCACTCCGACGACGGCGACCTCGGCCACGCCGGGGTGACTGTCTATGGCGGCCTCGACCTCGGCGCAGTAGATGTTCTCGCCGCCGGAGATGATCATGTCCTTCTTGCGGTCGACGACGTAGAGGAACCCCTCGTCGTCCATCCGGCAGAGATCGCCGGAGTGAAGCCAGCCGCCGACGAACGCCTCCGCGGTGGCCTCCGGAGCCCCCCAGTAGTGCGACATCACGGTGGGCCCGCGGTAGACGATCTCGCCGACCTCGCCCACGGGCACGTCCTTCATATCCTCGTCGACGAGCCGGATCTCGACCGTGGGCACCGGACGCCCGACCGAGCCCTGTTTGCGCAGGGCGTCAGCTCCGCTGAGCAGACACGTCGTGGCGCTGGTCTCCGTCTGGCCGAAGGCCGCGAACGACGGAGCCCCGGGAAACGTCTCGGCCATCGCCTCCAGCACCGACGGTGGGGCCGAGGACGCCCCCCAGTACGGCAGCCGGAGGGCGAGGTCCCTGTCCCGTGCGCCGGGCACGGCGCAGATCGCCTGCCACTGGGTCGGGACGAAGAAGCAGCTCGTCACCTGCTCGCGCTCGAGCAGGTCCAGGGTCGCGGACGGGTCGAACGTGTCGCCCGGGGGGACGATGAGCCGCCCGCGGTCGAGCAGGGGACCGAGCAGGTTCGCGACGCCCGCGATGTGGAACATCGGTACGGCGAGCAGCCGCACGTCCGCGTGCCTGCCACCGGTCGCCAGCGAGATCGCGAACGCAGACGCCACGAGGTTCAGGTGGGTCAGGACGGCGCCCTTGGGGTGGCCGGTGGTCCCCGACGTGTACATGCAGAACGCCGCGTCGTTCTCGACCACGTCGACGGGGGGACGGACCACGGCACCGGCGACCAGATGCTCGAAGTCGACGTCCGCACCCTTCGTCGCGTCGACGACCACGGTGACGGGATCGGCGGGGCCTGCAGGCACGGCCCCGGACAGTGCCTTCTCGGTGACCAGCACCGAAGGGGTGCAGTCGTCGAGGATGAAGCGGATCTCCGGGCCGGTGAGCCGGAAGTTGAGCGGCACGGCGATGGCGCCCAGCCGCAACGCCGCGAGGTAGGTCTCCACGACCTCGAGCCGGTTCCGCATCAGGACCGCCACCCGGTCCCCGTGTCGGACACCGAGGTCGGCGAGACCGGCGGCCAACCCGTGCACACGGCGGTCGAGCTCCGCCCAGGTCAGGGTTCGCTCGGGCGAGGTGTAGACGACGTCATCGGGTCGGGCTTGGGCGGCCCGCGTGAGCTGGGCACCGAAGGCGAGCCGACGGATGGCGGGGTCCTCAGGAGGCGTCACGGCGTTCTCCGGTGTGTGGCGCGGGCGGACGGAACCGGGACCGCAGCTCGGTCTTGAGCACCTTCCCCGACGCGTTGCGGGGCAGGATGTCGACGAACTCGACGGACGTCGGCTTCTTGTAGGAGGCCAGGTGGGCGGCGGCGAAGGCGATGACGTCGCTCGGGTCGGGCGGGGTGTCCGGGTCGGTCGGCACGATCACCGCACAGGGCGTCTCGACCCAGCGCGGGTGCGGAAGGCCGATGACCGCCACGTCCCGGACCCCCGGGTGAGTGCTGAGGACGGACTCGACCTCGGCGCAGTAGACGTTCTCCCCGCCCGTGACGATCATGTCCTTCTTGCGGTCGACGACCCAGATGAAGCCGTCGTCGTCCTGTCGACACAGGTCGCCGGAGTGGAACCAGCCGCCTGCGGTGGCCTCGGCGGTGGCCTCCGGCCGGTTCCAGTACCCGAGGAACACGGTCGGCCCCTGGTAGACGATCTCGCCGACCTCGCCCCGGGGGACGTCGCGCATCTCGTCGTCCACGATCCGTACTGCGACCCCGACCAGGGGAGTTCCTACCGAACCCATCTTGCGGATCGAGTCGTCGCCGCGAAGCATGCACGTGGATGCGGCCGTCTCGGTCTGGCCGAACGCGCTGATGTTCGGCACCCCGGGGAAGGTCTCCGACATGCGCTCGAGGAGCACCCGCGGTGCCGGTGAAGCGCCCCAGACCATACGCCGCAGCGGGATCCGTCTTTCTCCGACGGCGTCGCACACCGCCTGCCACTGGGTGGGCACGAAGAAGGCACCGGTCGCCCCGTGGTCCACCATGGCCGCGACCGCGGCGTCCGCGTCGAACCCGGTGCTCGGGGCCAGGACGACGGTCGCCCCGACGTAGAGGTACATCAGGACGCTGGACCAGCCTCCGATGTGGAACAACGGCAGACCGGAGTACCAGACCTCGTCGCCACCGGCGACGCCCATCCCCAGCAGGCCGGCGTAGGTGCGGAAGACGAGGTTGCGGTGCGAGAGCATCGCGCCCTTGGGCGGCCCGGTGGTTCCCGAGGTGTAGAGGATGAAGGCGGGGGAGTGGTCGTCGACCACCGGGCTGGGGCACGGAGCGGTCCCCGCGTGGGGCGGCAGGTCGTCGACCAGGACGACGCGGAAGGGTCTGCGGAGCTCGGGGTGCCGCTCCAGAAGTGCGCGCTCGGCGACGAGGACCTCGGCCCCGCAGTCGTTCAGCTGGTAGCGGACCTCCGTGGTGCTCAGCCGGGTGTTGAGGGGGACGACGATCGCGCCGAGCCGGACGATGCCGAAGAACGTGTCCACCACCTCGAGCCGGTTGGTGGAGAGCACCGCGACCCGGTCACCGGGACGGACGCCCCGCTCGTCGAGGAGCGTCCCGACATCGGATGCGCGGCGGTCCAGCTCGGCATAGGACCGGCTGTCGGTGCCGAAGCGCAACGCGCAGCTCTGTGGGTGGGACAGGGCGAGCCGACCGAGACACGTCGCGAGGTCGGCGGCGTTCACCGCCTGGTCACCGGCCCCCGGCGTCACGGGGCCTTCTCGGCGCCCGCAGCGGTGAACCGCAGCACGGCCGGGCTGTCCGCCGACCCCCGCTCGAACACTGCCCGGACGGGGAGGCCGATCCGGAGCCGGCCGTGAGGGGTGTCGATGATGTTGGCCGACACGGTGACGCCTTCGGGCAGGGTCACCATGGCGAGGACGTAAGGTGCCGCCTCCCCCCAGGCGCCCCCGGCCCGCCGGACGACCGTGAAGGTGTAGACGACGCCGCGCCCCACCGCGGGTACGTACTCGACGCCGTCCGCCCCGCAGAGCGGACAGTGTGGGCGGGGGTACCAGAACACCTCGCGGCAGGCTCGGCACCGCGGCAGCACCAGGCTCCCGGCAGCCGCCGCATCCCAGTACTCGGACGTCATGGGGTCGGGGGCGGGGACCGGCGTCGGGAGGGCGGTGGACCCGGTTCTGATCATGGTGAGAACCTCTCCAGCACGGCGGTGGCGCTGACGTGCCGCGTGGACAGCCGGCCGCCGATGCCGGAGACCAGGGCGAGTTCGCAGCCGTGCACCTGGACTTCCGGCCGAGCCTCACCGCGGAGCTGACGGACGGCCTCGATCACCTTCGTCATGCCCCCGCGGTTGGCCGGGTGGTTGTTGCAGAGGCCGCCGCCGTCGGTGTTGAAGGGCAGCGCGCCGCCGCGGGCACGCAGCGTGCCGCCTTCGACGAACGGACCACCCTTGCCCTTCTCGCAGAACCCGAGGTCCTCCAGCTGCATCAGCACGGTGATGGTGTAGCTGTCGTAGAGCGAGAGGTACTGGATGTCCTTCGGGGTGGTGCCCGACATCGCGAACGCCTGGGTGCCGCTGCGCCGTGCCCCGCACCAGGTCAGGTCCACCCGGCCGGTGTCGATGTTGTGGTTGGCCTCGCCGTGCCCGCGCAGGCGTGCCCCGGCCCGACCGAGCTCGCGCGCCACATCGGGATGGACCACCAGCAGGGCGCCTCCGCCGTCGGTGATCACGCAGCAGTCGAGGCGGCGGATGGGGTCGGCGATGAGCGGTGAGTCGACGACCTGTTCGACCGTGACCGGGTCTCGGAACACGGCGTCGGGGTTGTGCTGCGCGTGCTCGGAGGCGGCCACCCGGATCCAGGCGAGCTGTTCGGCCGTCGTGCCGAACTCGTACATGTGGCGGCGCGCCGTCAGGGCGTAGTCCGCGACCGGGCCATGCCCGCCGACCGTGCCGACGACGTCGAACGGTGCGGCGGGCCCCGGCACCAGCTCCCGGCCCACGAAGTTCCGTGGGTCCGCCTTCGGCAGGCCTGCCAGGGTGATGAGCGCGACCCGGCACTTGCCGGCCCGGATCGCCGCGTCCGCGTGACCCAGATACGCGATGTACGCGGAGCCCCCCACGTCGGTCGACTCCGCGTAAGTGCAGTTCAGGCCCAGGTAGCCCATGATGTCGGACGGGCCGAAGCCCGGGACGGTCGAGTCGCAGAAGAAGCCGTCGACGTCCGCGAGGCCGAGACCCGCGTCCGCGAGGACGCCGTCCGTCACCTCGCGCAGCACCCTCGGAACGGTGTAACCGGGCAGGCTGCGTCCCGGATGCTCGTAGGCGCCGACCACCACGCTGCCGGTCGATGCGGTCATACTTCCTCGCAGTCCTCATCCAGGAGGGGGGTGGGCGAGCCGTGGCCCACCCACCCCCCTCTGTCCTCCCACTCGGTCAGAAGGCGTCCACGAACTCCACCAGGGCGGCGTTGAGCTGCCCCGTGGCCTCGATGTGCGGAGCGTGTCCGCAGGAGTCGAACTCCACGACGCGGGCGTCCTTCAACCGCTCGGCGACCCAGTGCGAGCCGTCGATCGGGAACAACGGGTCGTTCTTTCCGTGCAGCAGCAGGACCGGCAGGTCGAGGGCCGCCAGGTCTGCGCGGTGGTCCGCGTCGACCAGGCCCTGCATCGACGCGGCACCCGCCCACGAGGGCGTCTGCATGTTGTCGGCGACGAGCCACTGCACGGTGGCCGGGTCGGGGGCGAACAGCGACTGCTCCGTCGCACCGCGTCGGTACTGCGGACGCGCCGTCAGCTCACCACCGAGGAACTGTCCGACGACGTCGGCAGGCAGCCCGTGGGGGAACCCGTCGTCGCTGACGAGGCGGGTCCCGTTCGAGCCGACCAGGGCCAGCTTCGCGATCCGGTCCCGGTTGTCGGCGGTGGCTCGCAGAGCGATGAACCCGCCCATCGACCAGCCGACCATCACCGCGTCGCGAAGATCGAGCTCGCGCAGGACCACCGCGACGTCCGCGGCATGGCGGGCGATCGTGTAGTCGCCGAACGGCCGGTCGGACCGGCCCTGGCCACGGGGGTCGACCGCCACCACCCGGTGGTTCGGTGCGAGCACCCGCACCTGGGCATCCCACACCTCGTGGCTCTGGGCCCAACCCGGCACGAGCACGACCGGGGGGCCCGACCCGACGTCTTGGACGTGGAGCTCCACACCGGGCTCCACTTCGATCCTGGTCATCGCATCTCCTCGTCAGGCGAAGTTCTTGATGACGTGCTTCTCGAACTGGGTGATCTGGTCGAGGCTGATGTCCAGGGACACGTTCCCCTGCTGGAAGAGGTTCCAGGAGAACCAGTCCAGCTCGCCGTCGCCGTGGCACCTCGCGACCTTGGCGACCTCCTCGGTCACCTGGTCCGGCGTACCGCAGATCGCGAAACCCGCGTCGACCAGACGCTGGAACACGGCGCGCGGGTCGCGCAGGCCCAGGTCGCGGTCCGGCGGGTCGCTCGGGATGCGGAAACCCTCGATGAAGCCGAACCGGGTGAAGTACTCGTGGAACACCACGCCGGTGGTCTTGACTCCGAGCTCGAACGCCTCGTCGTAGGTGTCGCCGAAGGTGACCGATCGGTTGGCGCCGAGTCCTTCACCGAGCCGGAGCTGCCGTCCTGCCTGCGCCGCGACGTCGCGGAACATCTGGCAGAACTCGTTGAACTTCTCCGGGTCCGAGATGATGAGGAACGGGGTGATGCCCTTCTCGGCGCACCTGCGGACGGTGGTCTCGCTCGCGGCGTAGGCCTGCCACAGCGGCGGGTGCGGATCCTGGTAGGGCCCGGGGACGACACTGATCTGGACGACCTTCCCGTTCTCGTCCAGCTCGCCGGGTGCGCCCATCTCGCGGGTCATCTCGTGGACCGGCCAGTCGATGCCCTCGTGCGGGAAGGGCACCTTGTAGTACTTGCCGTCGTGGTCGAACGTCTCTTTCGTCCAGGCCTTGATGAGGATCTCGAACATCTCGTCGAAGACCTCGCGGTTGTTCACGTCGGCGGCGGAGCCGTCCATCGTCGCCGCCTTGACGTTGTACTTCTGGCCGAGGATGTTCGTCCACCGCGGCTGGTAGCCGCGGGCGAGCCCGACGCACACCCGTCCCTGGGTGAGCTGGTCGAGCATCGCCACCTCCTCGGCGAGCCGGATCGGGTCCCAAGTCGGCAGCACGACGCCGAGTGGCGCGAACGTGATCTTCTTGCAGATCGCGGAGAGGTGCGAGTAGAGCACCAGCGGGGAGACCGAGAACTCGAAGCCCTCCGTGTGGAAGTGGTGCTCGGTGGTGCTGAAGGCATCGAACCCCGCGTTCTCGGCCGCGACGCAACACTCGGTGATCTCGCGGTAGAGTTCCTGGACCTTCTCCTTGTTCCGCCCGATCGGCTTGAGGCGCCGGCGTTCCTCCGGGGTGGCCGGGATGGTCGGGACGGTGACGATGTCGAACTTCACAGATGCGCTCCCACTTCGTCGTCGGGGCATGGTTCCCGGTTCAGGATCACCGGGTGGGCACGGACCGGACGTTAGCGGCGAGTGATCTGCGTCATCTGTGTCAAATCCGAACGACATCGTCCTTGACACACCCCGGCACGGCCCGGCGTGGCTATCGTCTCGTCGGGACAACGCGAGCGCGGCAGTGTGGCCGGTCTCGGCCTCCGCAGGCTCACGGCCCCGGATGACGGGCTCGGGATCCGGCTGCGGCGACGGTCGAAGGAGCGTGCGATGGAGCATGGTCGGGTGGGCAAGCTCGGGGGACGCGACACCCTGATGGCCTGGGAGCGCTTCCGCAGCGGCGACGCCGTGGACATCGGACCCGCCGTGCGTCCCGAGATCCTGGCCTCCTGGCAGCGTTCCGACCACGGGAGGTTCGATCCCGAGCACCGCCTGGGCCCGGTCTTCGGCAACGAGGTGGACACGGACTCGCGCCTGTACCGGGCGGCGAAGGACATCCTCGACGACTTGGCGGACAAGCTCAGCGACACGACGACCGCGATCTTCCTCTGCGACCCCGACGGCATGATGATCGACCGCAGGTGGTGCGACGGCACCATCGAGCGCCGCTTCCACCCCATCCCGACCGAGCCCGGCTTCTACTTCAGTGAGGATGTCGTCGGCACGACCGTCGCCGCGCTGTTCTCCGCGGCGCGCAGGCCGTGCTACGTCGCAGGCGCCGAGCACTTCCATCCCGAGATCCACGACATGAGCTGCTTCGCCGCCCCCGTCCGGGACCCTGTGACGTGCGAGTACGTGGCGATGCTGGACATCACCTGCCTGTACCGCGAGGCGAACAAGATCGTGATGCCGTTGGTCATCTCGGCGGCCGACGCGATCTCGGAGCGGCTCGGTGAGGACTCCAGCCGGCGCGAGAGCCTGCTCGTGCAGAGCTTCACCCGGGTGAAGCGGCGTTCGAGCCGACCGCTGGTGTGCGTCAGCAACGACATGGTGATCACGAACGCGGCCGCCGCCCGGCTGCTGCACCAGATCGACCAGGCGGTGCTGTGGGAGCACGCCTTCGAGGCGACCCGCGGAGGAGGTAGCGGGCGACGCGAGATCCCGCTCCCTGCGGGCGGCCGGGTCATGGCCGACTGCGCACCGATCCTGGACGGCCGGGAGGTCATCGGCTCCTCCATCCAGCTCGAGCGGATCCGGCGGGTCGAGGCGTCCGGGGCCGCCCCGAGCGTCGAGCTCCCTGGGGTCGAGGGCGGGAGTGCCGTGTGGAAAGCCGCCTGTCAGGAGGTCGCGACGGCAGTCGCCTGTGACACGCCGTCCCTGCTGGTGGGGGAGGCGGGCAGCGGGAAGCTGCTGCTCGCCTGTGCCGCGGCGGCGACGTGCTACGAATCGGTGCAGCGCGTGGACTGCGGCGACCTCCGGTCGGCTCGCGACGTCGACGAGCTGGTCGTCTCCCTGGGGTCCGACCGGGGGGCGATCGTGCTCCGCCACATCGAGCACCTCCCGGCGGAGGCGGACCACCGTCTCGCCGACGCCCTGACCGGCGCGCTGCACGACGAGCGGCTGGTCCTGGCGACCGCCGTCGAGCCGGTGGCCGGAGCAGTCTCCCGCGTGGCGGCGCTCTTCGGGTCCGTCATCACCATTCCTCCGCTGCGTGCGCACGCCGAGGATCTCCCCGCGATCGTCCGGGTGCTCCTGCAGGCGAAGGGCGGGCGTCCCGTTCGCGTGGGCCAGGACGCGCTCCAGGTGCTCATCCGGTACCCATGGCCAGGCAACGTCGCTCAGGTTCGGTCGGTTCTCGCCCGACTGACCGCGCTTTCCGCCGCACCCCTCATCGGCGCGGCAGACCTCCCGCCCTGGCTGGTGGCCGCCGCGTCCCGGCGCAGGCTCACCGCGATGGAACAGGCCGAAGCGGACGCGATCCGGCAGGCGATGCGGGCAGCGGGCGGCAACAAGACCGATGCGGCCGAGCAGCTCGGCATCTCACGCAGCACCTTCTACCGCAAGCTCCGCCGCTACGGGGTCGACATGGAGACGTCGATCTTCTGACCCGACAGACGTCGGGCCTTGCCGGCGCCTCACTCTATAGTGGCAAGCTCACGTCGCTGACCAGGCATGATGCCGCGGGGAAGCGTCGAGCGACAAATTCCGTAACCTGTCGCCGTCTCGTTCGTTGAGCCCATCGAAGTCGGAGTGCGACGCACACCCGGCTCTGATCCTTCTGGGTCTCAACGAAGAGGCGGGGTTGATGAGTCATACAGCAGTACGCCGAGGGCACCCGTCGCTCGCGATGCAGGAGCGGCGCTCTCTGCGCGGTCGTGCGGCAGCGGCTGCCGAGTGGAGCGTGCGGTGACCGTCACGCAGACGGCGGGCCGCGCCGTCAAGCCCATCGGCGGCTTCTTCGCGTTCACGATGGACACCTTCGTCGCGATGTTCAAGCCGCCCTTCCAGTGGCGCGAGTTCCTGCAGCAGACGTGGTTCATCTGCAGCGTCTCGCTGGGGCCGACCATCCTGCTGGGCATCCCGTTCGTGGCGTTGGTGACCTTCCAGTTCAACATCGTGCTCGTCGAGCTCGGGGCCATCGACCTCTCCGGGGCGGGATCGGGCTTCGCCACGATCACTCAGATCGGCCCGGTGGCGACGACCTTCATCATCGCGGGAGCGAGCTCCACGGCCATCTGCGCGGACATCGGTGCGCGGAAGATCCGCGAGGAGCTCGACGCCATGGAGGTCCTCGGCATCGACCCGGTGCAGCGGCTGGTCGCGCCGCGAGTGCTGGCCACTGCGCTCAACGCCGCCATGCTCAACGGGATCATGATCCTGATCGGGCTGGCGGGTGGCTACGTCTTCGGCGTCTACCTGCAGGACGCGAGCCCTGGCCAGTACGTGGACTCCGTCGACCTTCTAGTCGGCTACGAGGACCTGATCCACGGCGAGATCCGGGCGGTGTGCTTCGGCGTCGTCGGGGCGCTGATCGGCTGCTACCGGGGGATGACCTGCAAGGGCGGACCCCGCGGCGTCGGCAACGCCGTGAACGAGACGGTGGTCTACACCTTCCTCGCGCTGTTCCCGCTCAACATCATGCTGACCCAGATCCCGTATTCGCTCGGGATCGTCTGAGGAGAGGGCGATGGAGTCGAAGTTCCTCGACGGGGTCAAGAAGGTCGTCGGGACCCCCTTCCGGCTGCTGGACGACCTCGGCAGACAGGCCGAGTTCTACGGCAAGTCGATCGCCTGGACCCCCAAGGCGGTCAAGAGCTACAAGGGTGAGCAGGTCCGCCTGATCGCCGAGGTCGGCATGAGCACGGGCGCGCTCGCCGTCATCGGCGGCTCGTCGATCATCACCCTGTTCATCACGCTGTTCGCGGGCGTCACCGGCGGGTTGCAGTCCTTCAGCGCGCTCAAGGACCTGCAGCTGGAGGCCCTGGGTGGCTTCACCTCGGCGATCATCAATCCGCGGCTGCTGGTGCCGATCGTCGCGGGCGCAGCGCTGGCCGCGACCGTGGGCTCGGGCTTCACCGCCCAGCTCGGCGCCATGCGGGTGGCGGAGGAGATCGACGCGCTGGAGGTCATCGGCGTCCGGTCGCTGCCCTACCTGGTGACGACGCGGCTGGTCGCGGGCATGATCACGATCATTCCGATCTTCGCGATGTCCATGGTGGGCGCCTGGTTCGGCTGGAAGATCACCCAAGTCGACTTCTTCGGGCTGTCCGCAGGTACGTACAACCACTATCTCGACACGTTCCTGCAATGGCAGGACATAGCCTTCTCGTTCGCCCAGGCCCTCGGGGTCGCGGTGGTGGTGATCCTGATCCACACCTACTACGGCTACACCGCCTCGGGTGGCCCCGCCGGCGTCGGACAGGCCGTGGGCAAGGCCGTCCGCACCTCCCTCATCGCGGTGCTGGCGATGGAGCTCGTCATCTCGATGGCGCTCTACACCAACTCCGACGTCTTCCGGATCTCGGGGTGACCGCGTGAGGCACAAGATCTATGCGCTCGTGATGCTGGGCATCATCGGCGGCTTCGTGGCCCTGTGTGTCGCCGTCGCCAACGAGGCGTTCACCCCGTACGCGAGGGTGTCCCTGAAAGCCGACCGGGCCGGCCTGCAGATGTACCCGGGCAACCGGGTGCAGCTGCGCGGTGTCGACGTCGGCGAGGTCGACGCGGTGGCGCTCGCCGACGGCGGGGACGCGGTCGACATCGCGCTGAACATCGACCCCGACCTGCTCGACATGATCCCGTCCAACGTGGGGGTCGCACTCAACCAGCTGACGGCGTTCGGCGCCAAGACCGTCTCGCTCGTCGAGCCGGAGAGCCCCTCGGCGAGGAACCTCGCCGCCGGCGACCTGCTGAGCACCGGCCGGATCACGGTCGAGGTCAACAACCTGTTCGAGAACCTGGACGGCGTGCTGGCCACCGCGAGCCCCTCCAAGGTCAACGCGGTCCTCGGCTCCGTCGCCCAGGCGCTCGACGGCAAGGGCGACGAGCTGGGCGACACTGCCGTGCGGCTCGGCGACTACCTGCGCCGCTTCAATGAGAACCTGCCCACCCTGCAGCGAGACTTCGCCAAGGGCGCGGACACGGCCCAGCTCTACAGCGACATCGCCCCCGACCTCGGCGCCATCCTGAGCAACTTCTCGACGACCAGTCGAACCATCGTGGAACAGCAGGCACAGATCGACAGCTTCCTGTTCCAGGTCACGAGGGCGGGCGACATCGGCGGGAACTTCCTCGCGGAGAACGGCGACAGGCTCATGACCACGGTGCGCACGGCTCTGCCGACGACGGCGCTGCTGTCGAAGTACTCACCGATGTTCCCCTGCTTCCTTCAAGGTCTCGACCACTCGAACCGACGGGCCGAGCACTTCTTCGGCGGTGAGGGCCAGGTGGCCGCGATCAACGGCAACGTGTCGTTCGAGCCGGGCGAGGAGGTCTACACGTATCCGAACGACCTGCCAGAGGTCGACCAGAGCAGCGGGCCGCAGTGCCACGGGCTGCCCGACCTCGACGGTGCGCGGGTCCCGGACTCGGCCGTCGACGTCCAGACCCCGCCGGAGGGCACGAACGAGCAGCGCGACAGTCTCCGCGTCGGTGATCCGCCGCTCGTGGTCCAGCTGTTCGGGCCGCTCGCGGGCGCCCCGCTCACGACCGAGCCCGGCGCGACCGGGGCGCTCCAGCAGCCCGGTTCCGGAGGACCCCGATGAGCACGAGCAACTCCCAGGCGGTTCTCAAGCCGACCATCAAGAGCGGCATCTTCGTCGCCGTGGCCCTCGTGGTGCTGGTGGTGATCGCACTGGAGCTGGGGGCGAACGTCGCAGGCCTGCACGACCGTGCCGAGTACAAGGCGGTGTTCACCGACACCTCCGACCTGCAGGTGGGGGACTCGGTACGGGTCGCGGGCGTCGACGTCGGTGAGGTCACCGACGTCGATCTCGCCGACGCGGCGCACGCGACGGTGGCCTTCTCGGTCAACCGCACCAGGCCGCTGCCCACCGACAGCACCCTCACCATCCGCTACCTCAACCTCACCGGCGACCGCTACCTCGAGGTGGGGCGGGGAGTGGGTGGCGGTGTCGGTACCCTCGAGGAGGGTGCGGAGATCCCGGTGGCGCAGACGCGTCCGGCGCTCGACCTCGACGTCCTGCTCGCCGGCTTCGACCCGCTGTTCGAAGGGCTCGCCCCCGAGGAGATCAACGGCCTCACCAGCGACCTGATCGCGGTGCTGCAGGGCCAGGGCGGGACCTTCGAGTCCATCCTGACCCGCATCGGCTCCCTCACGAACACCCTCGCCGACCGAGACCTGGTCATCGGCCAGGTGGTGACGAACCTGAACACCGTGCTCGGCACCCTGGACGAGAAGGGGCCCGAGCTCGCCCAGACCATCGACCGGCTCCAGATCCTCGTCTCCGGGCTCTCCGGGGACCGGGAGCGGATCGGCGACGGCCTGGAGGCGACGCAGCGACTCGTCACCAGCGTCGACGGCTTCCTCGACAAGGCGCGGGGCCCGCTCGTGGGCACCGTCGACCAGATCCAGCGCGTCGCCGACCTCGCCAACCAGGGCGAGGAGAACCTCAACGAGGTCCTGGGCATGCTGCCCGGCGCCTACCTGAGGGTCAGCCGCGTCGCGTCCCGCGGCGCGATGTACTCGCTGTTCATCTGCTCGCTGCGGGTGAAGGTCACCGGGCCGGACGGCCAGCCGCTCTACTCGCCGATGGTGGGTCCGAGCGACAACATCGAGCGCTGCCGGGACGACGACGTCGCCCCGCTGGAGACCCCCGAGCAGCGCGAGGTCGCCGAGTCGGCCCAGGCACAGGGCGGTGGACGATGAGCAAGCTGAAGTTCCGCGAGAAGAACCCGATCACCATCGCGCTGGTGGGCGTCGGCGGCATCCTGGTGATCATCTTCGGGTCGTTCCAGATCGCGGCGATGCCTTTCATCGCCGGGTCGAGCTACGAGGCGGTGTTCAGCGAGGCGGGCGGCCTCAACGTCGGGGACAAGGTGAAGCTGGCGGGAACGGAGGCCGGCCAGGTCACCGGCGTCGACCTGGTCGACGGGGACGTCCTGGTCTCCTTCACCGTCAAGGGCGTGTCGCTCGGCGACGAGTCGACCGCCACGATCGGCACCCAGACCCTGCTGGGCGAGCGCAACCTCGAGGTCTCCTCCCGCGGAGGCGGCGAGATGTCGGCGGGCGACCGCATTCCCCTGGAGCGGACGACCGCGCCGTACAGCATCACCCAAGGCATCGAGGACGTCACCCGCCGGACCGGCGAGATCGAGACCGAGCGGGTCGGCCAGGCACTCGACGTCTTCGCCGACACCTTCTCCGACACCCCGGACGACCTGTCCGAGGCCTTCCGGGGCGTCAGCCGCATCTCGCAGACGATCGCCTCGCGCGACGACGCCCTGCGGCAGCTGCTCGCCAAGGCGAACAGTGTCAGCGGCATCCTCAGCGAGCGCAGCGGACAGCTGTCGACGCTGCTGGTCGACGGCAACACGCTGCTCGGCGAGCTGCAGGCGCGTCGAGAGGTGATCGCCGGCCTGCTCAGGGACACCACCCGGGTCGCCCAGCAGGTCGTCGGGCTCAACGAGGACCAGCGCAACCGGCTGCAACCCGCGCTGAAGTCCCTGAACGACGCGATCTCCATCCTGCAGGACAACCAGGACAACATCGGCTCGGCGGTCGAGCGGGTGTCGACGTTCATCACCGGGCTCGGTGAAGGCCTGGAGCACGGCACCTCGTTCACCGGCTACGGCGAGCTCGGGGGTCTCGGGGCCTTCCCGACGTCGCAGTTCGTCCCGTCGCTGACGGTGCCGACCGCGCAGACCCCGAACCTCGGGCCGCTGCCGCTCCCGACGGGAGGTAGCTGATGGCTCGGCTGGGGAAGCTCGCGATGCCCGTCCGGTTCGTGGCCGTGGCCGTGGTGCTCGCGCTCGTCGCGGGCGCGGTGGTGATCCTGCTGCAGGGCGGGGTGAAGCACGGGACGGCGTACTTCAGGACGGTGAAGAACATCTACCCGCAGGACCGGGTGAAGATCCAGGGCGTCGATGTCGGCAGGATCGAGTCGATCACTCCGGAAGCCGACAAGGTCAGGGTCGAGTTCACCTACGACTCGAAGTACGACCTGCCCGCCGACGCAGGCGCCGCCGTGGTCACCCCCACCCTGGTGGCCACCCGCTTCCTGCAGATCGCGCCGGCCTACAAGGGCGGCGAGGTTCTCGAGGACGGCGGCGTGATCCCGCTGGAGCGCACCGCCTCCCCGCTGGAGTTCGACGATCTGAAGAAGGAGCTGTCCAAGGTCGCCACCCAGCTCGGCCCGGACGGTCTCGACCCGCAGGGCGCGCTCAACCGGTTCCTCCGGGTGTCGGCGGAGAACGGCGACGGCCGCGGCGCGGAGTTCAACACGATGATCCAGGACGCGTCAGCCGCGATGCAGACACTGGCCGACGGCCGGGAGGACCTGTTCGGCACGGTGAAGAACCTGCAGGTGCTGGTCACCGCGCTGTCCGGGCTGGGAGACCAGATCACCGAGTTCAACACGCGTCTCGACGACGTGTCGGGCATCTTCGACGAGAACCGCGACCAGCTCGCGCAGGCGATCAGCGGCATCGACCAGGCGGGCCAGGCGATCGACGAGTTCGTCCGGACCAACGGCGATGAGCTGAACACCACCGTCGAGAGGCTCGGGCAGTTCAACGGTGCCCTGGCCGCGCAGCGGGACGACCTGGCACAGATCCTCCACGTCGCACCGAACACGCTGCAGGCGTTCCTGAACGTCTTCTCGCCGACCGGGCAGGCCGTGACGGGCACGCTCACCGTCAACAACCTCGACACCCCGGCGGACTTCGTGTGCTCGGCGTTCGCGGCCGCCGCCGCGCACAGCGCCAAGGAGGGCACGGACTCCTGCGTCACCACGCTCGGTCCGCTGCTCAACCTGCTGCGGATCCAGCAGCCGCCCATCGGCGTCAACCCGATCTCGAGGCCCGGCGGCGGCCTCTCGACGGACCGTCCCGGCGAGGTCGACCGCACCAGCGGCACGGCTCCGTCGAACGACAAGCTCGTCCCCTCGACCGACATCCCGGGCCTCGGCGGCCTGCTGACGGGAGGCAACTGATGCGACGACGCATCGGCGTGAAGGCGATGGCGGCGCTCGTCGTCGGCAGCGTGCTCGCGCTCTCCGGATGTGACTACGGCGGGATCAACTCGCTGAAGCTGCCGGGCACGCAGGGCCAGGGGGAGGGGGCCTACACGATCGACATCCAGATGGAGGACGTGGGCAACCTCGTGGCCAACAACCCCGTCCGGCTGCGCGACGTCAACGTCGGCACCATCAGTGCCATCCGGCTGGACGACTGGAACGCCGTCGTGACCGTGGCGCTCAACGGTGATGTGGAGCTGCCGCGCAACACCAGGGCGAAGATCGGGCAGGGCAGCCTGCTCGGTGCCAAGTTCGTCCAGCTCGACCTGCCCGAGGAGGCTCCGCAGGGTCGGCTGCAGGACGGGGACGTCATCCCGGTCGCGCAGACCGGCCGGTACCCGGAGACCGAGGATGTCCTGGCGTCGGTCGCCGCCCTGCTCAACGGCGGCGGTCTGCAGCACATCAAGACCATCAGCGGCGAGCTCGACCGGGCGCTGTCGAACCGCACGCCGCAGATCCGCGACCTGCTCACCGAGCTCGACACCTTCGTGACCGGGCTCGACGACCAGCGCGACGACATCGTCCGCGCCATCGACGGGCTGGACCGCTTCGGGTCGAGCTTCGCGGAGCAGGACCCCGCGCTGCGGGAGGCCCTGGCGACGTTCCCACCCGCCCTCGCGGAGCTGGAGGCGCAACGCGCCGACCTCGTGGCGACGCTGGACTCGCTGGGCGGGTTCGGCGTCGAGGCCGACCGGGTGCTCGGCGGCGTGCGCGACGACCTGGCCGCCAACCTGTCGAACCTCGAGCCGGCCTTGGCGGGGCTCGCCGATGCGGGGCCCTCTCTCGTCGACTCGCTGTACATGCTGGGCACCGTCGTGTTCCCGCTGCGCACGTTCGACCGCTACGTGCGCGGCGACTTCATCAACTTCTCCATCACGGTGGACCTCACGCTCGGGACGCTGGACCACAACTTCCTGACCAACACGCCCTTCGCGGGCGCGCTGGGGCAGGTGGAGACGATCCTCGCCAACGGCGGCACGGTCACCCAGGCCGTGGACCCGCTGCTGCCGGCCCCGCTCCCGGAGGAGAACCGGCTCCCGGGCCTCCCGCCGATCCCGGGGTTGTCTCCCGCAGACGGGGCCCAGGCGCCCAACCCGGCCCCGGACGCGTACAACGCCCCGCCGGACCCCACCACGGCACCGCAGCCCGACGGCGGCGCACTCGGTGGCCTGCTCGACTCCGTGACCGGGGGTGGCCGATGACCAGCTTCGTCCGCAAGCAGCTCGTGATCTTCACGGCGCTGTCCGTGGCCGCCTTCGCGATCATCGCGTTCGGCTACGTGAAGGTCCCCACCCTGCTGGGGGCGGGACAGATCCAGGTGACCGCCAGGATCCCCGAGGCCGGGGGCATCTATCCCAACGCCAACGTGACCTACCGCGGCTACACGATCGGCAAGGTCAAGGAGGTGACGCTGGTCCCCGGCGCCGTCGACGTGCGGATGTCGATCGACGAGTCGCTCGCCCCGCCTGCGAACAGCTACGCCCACGTGCAGTCGGTGTCCGCGATCGGCGAGCAGTTCGTCGACTTCGTCCCGCCGGACTCCCCGGAGGTCGCCAATGCGAGCTTCACCGGCGAGCCAGGGTCCGCGCCGCCTGCCTCGGCCACAGAACCCCTCGCCGACGGCGCCTTCATCCCGGAGAGCCACACCAGTATCCCGACGCCCACCGCGAACGTTCTCAATGAGGTGAACGGGCTGCTCGCGACGGTCGACAAGCAGGACCTCGACGTCGTCCTCCGGGAGTTCGACGCCGCCTTCCGCGGCATCGGGCCGCAGCTGTCCTCCATCGCCGACAACGCACGGCTGCTGCTGGACTCCGCCGACGCCGCGTACCCCCAGACCGAACAGCTCATCCGGGACGCGGAGCCCTTCCTCGACAGCCAGATCGCGAGTGCGGACAACGCCCGGGCCTGGTCGCGGCAGCTCGCCTCGGTCACCGAGCAGCTCAAACAGAGCGACGGTGACCTGCGCGGGGCGCTGCGCAACGGCCAGGTGGCCGCCGAGCAGGCGGGGAACTTCCTGGACCGGCTGCGCGGGCCGCTGCCGGGGACCCTCGACAACACCATCGTGCTGACCGAGCTGGCCCAGGCCTACAACGCCCCGATCGAGCAGGTGCTCGTCGTCTACCCGGCGCTACAGTCGTTCTACCAGGCGGCGCTGGGGCCGAACACGCGTGAGCAGATCAACTTCAACATCAAGCTCAACCCCAACCGCCCCGCCTGCTACGAGGGCTGGGTCGGACCGGGGGCCGAGGGCGGGCCGCGCGACGCCTTCGAGCTGTCCGACATGCCGTTCCCGGACGACCAGTACTGCCAGCTGCCCCAGAACGACGAGCGACTCGTCCGCGGTTCGCGGAACCTGCCCTGCTTCGAGCCGGACGCTCCGGCGAACCGTCGGGCCGCCACCGTCCAGCAGTGCCGGGAGGGCGGTTTCGTGCCCACCACCACGAAGGGCACCCAGCTGCCGATCGGGGGCGCGCTGTCCGACGCCCCCCTGTTCATCGGGCAGACCCCGGCAGTGCCGGTGGACCTTCTCGGGCCGGGTGCCCAGCCGGGTGCCGCGCCAGAGGACCTGCGGGGACTGCTGTTGCCCGGCTGAGCCCACCGTGACCCTGAGCTCGACGACGAGACGAGGTGAACCTGAGATGAAGACTGACGAGCAGAGCGCCACCGAGCCGGCTTCCCCCGAGCCGCTCGCCGAGGCGGAGGCCGTCGAGGCCGCGGGGCCCGCTGACACCAGCGGGTCCGAGGTGGAGACGGCAGGCACGGACGGCGGCGGTGGGGGAGAGGCGGTCGCCCCGCGGCCGCGGCCCGCGACCGTCGCAGCCGCCGTGCTCGCGGTCCTCCTCGTCGCGGCCGCGGTGCTCCTCGGAATCCTGTGGAACGACGGCAGGCAGCTCGACGAGCGCCGCGACCGCGCGGTCGCGGAAGCCCAGGACATGGCGGTGGCGCTGGTGTCGGTCAGCTCCGACTCGGCCGAGCAGGACGTCCGACGGATCATGGACGGTGCCGTGGGCGACTTCGGGAAGATCTTCTCCGAGAACCTGGACTCCTACGTCGACATCGTCCGCAAGGGCGGCGTCGAGACCAGCGGCGAGGTCGTCTCGTCCGGGCTGGAACGCCTCGACGGGCCCACGGCCCGGGTGCTCGTCGCGTTGAGGGCCGAGGTGCGCAACCAGCAGGCCCCCGACGGCGAGCAGCGCACCTACCGCATGGCGGTCGAGATGACCGAGCAGCCCGACGGTGAATGGCTGGCCGACAAGGTGGAGTTCGTCCCGTGAGCGAGAAGACCGAGAAGGACATCGACGGGGAGAACCCGGTGGGGATGCCGGACCCGGTCGCGTCGACCTCGTCCCGCGAGGAGCCCGCGGCTCCACGCCGGTCGAGGGGCATGGTCGCGGCGCTGGGCGTCGCCCTCGTCGCACTGGTCGTCGGCGCGACCTTCGGAGGCATGCTCCTGCACCAGCGCTCCCTTGAGACGGCGAGGGCCGAGGCCCGAGAGGCCGCGTCGCTCGCCGCCCAGCAGTTGCTGTCCTACGACTACCGCTCTCTGGACCGCGACGTGGACCTCCGACTGGACCAGCTCACCGGAGACTTCCGCGAGCGGTACCGCTCGATGGTCGCGGGCACGGTGGCCCCGGCGGCCGCCGCCCAGCAGGTGGTCACCACCTCGACGGTCGTCGGATCGTCGGTCGTGGCGGTCCCGGACGTCGACCACGTGACCCTGCTGCTCTTCCTGAACCAGAGCTCCGAGGCGCCGAGCCTCGCCCAGCCGCTGCTCACGGGCAGCCGCGTCCAGCTCTCGCTGGAGAGGGTGGACGGCCGCTGGCTGACCGCCGACATCCAACCCGTCTGATCCGCCCCCCGTCAGAAGGAGGTCACGGCATGTCCGCGACCCGAACGAACCGGCTCGCGCCCGACCAGGACGACGAGCCGACCACGGTGATCACCGACGGCCCCGCCGGGGACGAGGACGCCGCGGACTCGTCCGCGAGCGAACCGCACCGACCGACCTCGCGTCGGGCCCGGTGGATCGTCCTGCTCGTGCTCCTGGCACTGCTGCTCGGCCTCGTGGCCTCCGGCCTGCTCTACCTCTCCGACCGCTCCCGGGAGGCCTCACGAGCCGAGGCTCTCGATGCAGCTCGCTCGGCGGCGGTCGCCCTGACGTCGATGAACTTCGACTCCGCCGACGCCGACGTGCAGCGTGTCATCGACGCCGGAACCGGCGAGTTCGGCGACCTCTTCCGGCAGAACCTGGACTCCTACATCGGGATGGTCCGGGAGTCGAAGGTGGACTCGACGGGCGAGGTGACCGGTGCCGCACTGATCGAGTCCGGCTCCTCGACGGCGGAGGCGCTGGTGGCGGTGCGCAGCATGGTCGACAACAGCTCCTCCCCCGAGGCGGAGCCACGGCTCTACCGGATGCGTCTGGAGATGATGAAGGAGGACGACCGGTGGCTCGTGAACAAGCTGGACTTCGTCGGATGAGCGGCGTCGGACGTGTCCTGGGTACGCTCCGAACCGGTGCGGCGGCGGTGGGGACAGCACCGGGCAGACTCATCACCTGGTCCGAGCGTGCGCCGCGCCCCGCCGCGATCGTCGCGGGAGTGGCCGCGCTCCTGCTCCTCGCCGGGATCGCCACCTTCACGGTGCTGCACGTCCGTGAGCAGCGGACGGTGATGGCACGGGCCGAGGCGCAGGCGGTCGCGAAGGAGGCCGTTCCGGTGCTCCTGTCCTTCGACCACACGAGCCTCGGTGGTGACCTGGCTTCGCGCGAGGCTCGTCTGACGGGGTCGTTCAAGGACGACTACGCGAAGCTGATGCGAGACGTCGTGCTCCCGGCCGCTCAGCAGAGCGTCCTGATCACCACGACCGAGCTCGTCGACTCCGGGGTGGCCGCGGACGACGGCCCGAACCGCATCACCCTGCTCATGTTCGTCAACCAGTCCACCGGTCCGGAGGGACGGGCGCCCGATGTCGCCGGCAGCCGTGTCCGCGTGACGATGGAACGCCCGGCGGACGAGTGGCTCGTCTCCGAGTTGACCCCTGTCTGACCCAGTCCCGTGGCGTAGTCACGATCCTTGGAGGAGCCGACCCGTGTCCGGAGTCGAAGTGAAGGTCGAGGGGCTGTCGAAGTCCTTCGGCAGGGCCAACATCTGGTCCGATGTGAGCCTGACCCTGCCTCCGGGCGAGGTCAGCGTGCTGCTGGGCCCGTCCGGGACCGGCAAGTCGGTCTTCCTGAAGTCCCTTATCGGGCTGCTGAAGCCGGAGAAGGGATCGATCGTCATCCACGACACGGATCTCGTGCGGTGCAACGAGAACCGACTGTACGAGCTGCGCAAGCTCTTCGGCGTGCTGTTCCAGGACGGCGCGTTGTTCGGGTCGATGAACCTCTTCGACAACATCGCGTTCCCCCTGCGCGAGCACACGAAGAAGTCCGAGGCGCAGATCAAGGACATCGTGATGGAGAAGATGGACATGGTCGGCCTGAAGGGCGACGAGTCCAAGCTCCCCGGTGAGATCTCGGGCGGTATGCGCAAGCGGGCCGGGTTGGCGAGGGCGCTGGTGCTGGACCCGGAGATCATCCTGTTCGACGAGCCGGACTCGGGGCTGGACCCGGTGCGCACGGCGTACCTGAACCAGCTGATCATCGACCTGAACGCGCAGACGGACTCGACGTTCCTGATCGTCACCCACGACATCAACACCGCACAGACGGTCCCGGACAACATCGGCATGCTGTACCGCAAGCACCTGGCCATGTTCGGGCCACGCGAGCTTCTGCTGACCAGCGACGACCCGGTGGTGTCGCAGTTTCTCAACGGTCGGCGCGAGGGACCGATCGGCATGTCGGAGGAGAAGGACTCCGCGCAGGCCGAGCGGGAGATGGCGGAGGCGGGAGAACTCGACGGCCTGCCACCCATCAAGCCTCAGCTGGAGGTCTCCGCCGGAGTGCCGGAGCGCAAGGCCGTAGCTCGCAGGCAGCAGCGCGTGCGGGACATGATGCACACCCTGTCGCCTGCCGCCCAGGCGGCGATCCGAGCCTCACACATCGCCCAGCCGCAAGCGGGCGTCGCCGACCCGGGGGCCCCCACCGAGCAGCTGCCTCGGGCCGGCCACGGCGGGTACGGCGAGCCGCGACACCGGCTTCGCTGATTCGCCGAGCCCGCAGGGGCGGGCGGGACGCGGAGGAGCGGGTGGGTGCCAGGGGGCGGGACGGCACCCACTCGCGAACCGCCCCCGGTCAGGGAGTGAACACGATCTTTCCGCGCAGGTCGTCCTGCTCCATGGCGGCGAATCCGGCGTGTGCCTCGGCCAACGGGAGGACTTGGTGGATCGGCGGCTTGATGCCCGCGGACGCGCACAGGTTCGCGAGCCGGTCGAGGCGCTCGAGGGAGCCCATCGAGGAGCCGCGGATGGTCAGCTGTTTGGCGAACACCAGGGCGGCGTCGACGGTGATCTGGTAGCCACTGGTCGCTCCGGACACGACCATGGTCCCGCCCGGCTTCAGACACTTGAGCGAGTGCGGCCACGTGGCGGCTCCGACAGAGTCCATGACGGCATCGACCCGCTCGGGCAGCCGGGCCCCGCTCTCGTACGCCCCCTCGGCACCCAGATCGAGCGCGAACGCCCGGTTCTGCTCGCTGCGGCTGGTGACGAGCACGCGAAAGCCCGCGGAGCGCGCCAGCAGCACGAGCGCCGTCGCGAGCCCGCCACCTGCGCCCTGGACGAGAACGGTTCCGCCCGGCTCGACGTCCGCCTTGCCGAACAGCATCTGATAGGCGGTCAGCCACGCCGTGGGCAGGCAGGCCGCCTCCTCGAACGTCAGCTCCGCGGGTTTGGTCACGAGGTTCGCGGTCGGGACGACGAGCCGTTCGGCGAATGCGCCCTGGTGCTGCTCGGACAACACGGAACGTCGGCCTCGATCCGCCACGACCGCGTGCACGATGACCTCACGACCGTCCTCGGTGACGCCGGCGGCATCGCAGCCGAGGATCATGGGCAGGTTCTTCTCGGCCAGCCCCACGCCTCGCAGGGACCACAGGTCGTGTCTGTTGAGCGATGCCGCACGAACCTCGACGAGGGACCACCCCGGCGGGACGACCGGCTCGGGACGCTCACCGACCACGAGACCGTCGAGCGGCGACTCGGGTGCGAAGGACTCGATGTAGACCGCGCGCATCCGCGCTCCTTCCTCGGGACGCCCCCGACCGGCAGTGGTCGGGGACTCCTTCGGAGGTTACAGGTTACCGATACTGTCGCCCGTCGCCTTCTCGCGTGGGGTGGGGATGATCTCACCCGGAGGGAGTGGGGCGGTCACGACAGCGGCCACCATGAAGTCCCGGACGTACGCGGTCAGTTCGTCCTCCTCCTTGGTCAGTGCGGTGGGGTGGGTCAACAGCCAGAACTGTTGATAGGTGATCCATCGACTCATCGCCCGGTGATCGAGTCCGGGGCGGAGGACGCCGCTCTCCTCGTACCGCCGCAGGATCGGCAGCCAGTAGTCCTCGCGAGCCTCCGCCATGCCGACCGAGCCGAACACGAGCTCCGCCATCCGAGGGGCGATGTTGGGGTCGAGGACCTCGTCGAACAGGGCGAACTCGCTGGCGATCTTGATCTCCGTCATGATCAGGTCGAGCAGCGCGCGCGTCGACGGCTCGGTGTCGGCGAAGTGTCGCTCGAGCACCGGGCGGTGGTTCTGGTCGATCTGCCGGATGTACAGCGCGATCAGGAGCTCGTCCCGCCCGCTGAAGTGCTTGTAGATCGTCTGTCGCGCGATGCCGGTCTGGCGGGCGACGTCTTCCATCGTGAGCTTGTGGAGCGGGAGGCGCTGCAGCAGGGTGGTGGCGACCTCCAGAATCTCATTCCTGAGATCGCCACCGCCCGAGCGTCGTGCCATGTCCAGCCCCCTCGTTCGACGGGCTCGCACCGATGCGCGCGAGCCGTACCCGGTCGAGTATGGCACCGCTCACGACTCGTGTCGTCGAGGAGTGCGTCAGGCGACACGTTGTGTCGCCCGTCCGGACTTGCTGCAGGCGACAGATCGTGTAATCTGTCGCCGAGCAGCACTGCGGCTGTTCCCGATTCGCTGCTAGGAGGCCTCCATGCCCACAGCGCAGCCGGATGTCCGGCCCGCCGACATCCCAGACGACCTGGTCTCGGGCCCGTCACTACGACGGACCGTCAACTTCGAGAAGGCCGTGGGTCTGTACGGCCGCACCACGGTCGAGCACATCGCGGACCACTACAACCGAGGAGACGAGCTCGGTTACGCCGCCTACGCGGCACTGCACGACCTCGGCGGTTCCCCCGCTGAAGGACGGGCGTTGTACGCCAAGGCGCTGGAGGAGGGGATCGACAGTCTGGTCGACCCGCCTGCTGCTCTCGTCGAGCTGTTCAAGTCGGTGGACACCGTTCCGGACTGGGTGGACTGGGACCAGCTCGAGCGCGGCAGCATCGCCTATTGGCGCGCGGGCAAGATGGTCGTGATGTGCCTCGCCTACGCCGCCATCGGCGCGGGTTTCCGTACCTACGGCGGCACGCGACCGTTGGTGCTGAGTCGTCGCCTGATCGAGCGGGACCAGGTCGGCAGGCGGCTGATCGAGACGCTGCGCTGGGCGGCGAATGCCTCCAAGCCGAACGGGATGCGCAGGTTCGAGGACGGTTTCCGCCTCACCATGAACGTCCGGATGATCCACGGGGCGGTGCGTTACCACCTGTCCCGCAGTGCGGACTGGGACTGGAACGACTGGGGTGTCCCGGTCGACAACGTCGATGCGCTGTACACGATGGGGTGCCTGTTCACCGAGGCGGTGGTCGACGCCCTGCGCAAGGTCGGGATCAACCTCAGCGACCGCGAGGTCGACGACATCATCGCCCTGTGGCGCTACATCGGCTACGTCATGGGGATCCCGGACGACATCAACTTCACGGACTGGAAGGACCTCAAGACGAAGTCCGCGATCGTGCGGATGCTCGAGCACCCCGCCGACCAGGGCTGCGTCGCGCTGATGAAGTCGCTCACCGACTACATCTGCGAGGAGAAGATCCAGGGCTACGAGGTGCTGCCGCCGTTCATCGACAAGCGTCTGGGCCCGGACCAGAAGAAGGTCCTGACCTACGGCCTGATGCGCGCCTGGGCGGGCGACGACATCTGCGACCAGCTCGGCCTGCCCAACAACAGCCTGCGCCACCTGGTCAAGATCGCGCGTCCCTTCGTGTCCACCTACGACCGGGTGACGCGGATCCTCCCGCACGACGACGGGGAGAAGGCGGCGGAGGCGCTGCGCGCGTTCGGAGTCGCCCTGGCGCTGAAGGACGGCGACCCGGAGGTCGCGGGGGCCGACGAGGTCACGGACTCCTTTGAGCGCAACAGCTCCAAGGCGTCGGAGATCCTGCACGCCTGACCCCTCCCGTGCGCGCCGACGTCCCTGTCGCGCGCTCCGTCCGCGGCCGCCCCTTCGGCGGGCCGCGGCCTCGGTCCGGACCGAAGGCCCGTCGCGGCTCGGTGAGTGCCCGAACGTGGCGCCACGCTCCCCGCCGGTGTCCGGTCCGGGCCACCGCACGCCACCCCACCAGAGGAGAGACACACGTGACCGACGCCGTGATCGTGGATGCCATTCGTTCGCCGCTGACGAAGGGAAAGCAGGGCGGCGCCCTGTCCGGGCTGCACGCCGTCGAGCTGCTGGCCCAGACGATCAAGGCACTGATCGAGCGGACCGGGATCGACCCGGGCACCGTCGACGACGTCCTCGCGGGTTGCGTCAGCCAGGTCGGGGAGCAGGCAGGCAACGTCGGTCGCATGGCGTGGCTGAGCGCGGGGCTGCCCGTGCACGTGCCGTCGACCACCGTGGAGCGCAAGTGCGGCTCCAGCCAGCAGGCGGCCCACTTCGCCGCGCAGGGCGTGCTCGCGGGTGCCTACGACGTCGCCGTGGTCGCCGGTGTGGAGTCCATGAGCCGGATCCCGATGGGCAGCAGCGCCATCGGGATGGACCCCTACGGCCCTGGCGTCGCCGCCCGCTTCGCGCCGGGACTCGTGCCGCAGGGCATCGCGGCGGAACTGATCGCAGCGAAGTGGAAGATTACCCGTGAGGAGATGGACGAGTACTCGGCGCGCTCCCACGAGCGGGCCGCCGCGTACGAGGACGCCGGCGGGTTCGCGAACGAGATCGTGCCCATCCGGGTGCCCGGGGAGCCGGGTGACGAGGTCGTCGTCGACCGCGACGAGACGATCCGGCGCGGTACCACGGCGGAGAAGCTCGGGGGCCTCAAGCCGGCGTTCGAGCACGAGCGGTGGCTGCAGCGTTTCCCGGAGATCACGTGGTCGGTGACGGCGGGCAACTCCTCGCAGATCACCGACGGCGCCAGCGCGATGCTCGTGATGAGCGCCGACCGCGCCGCGAAGCTGGGGCTCCGCCCGCGCGCCCGCTTCCACTCGTTCTCGGTGGTCGCGGACGACCCCATCATGATGCTGACGGGCCCCATCCCGGCCACGCACCGGGTGCTCGAGCGCTCCGGGCTGACCATCGGTGACCTCGACCACATCGAGGTCAACGAGGCCTTCGCCCCGGTGCCGCTGGCCTGGCAGGCGGAGTTCGACGCCGACCCCGAGCGGCTCAACCCCTGCGGTGGCGCGATCGCCCTGGGGCACCCGCTGGGCGGTTCCGGCGCCCGGCTCATGACCACGATGTTGAACAACCTGGAGCGGACCGGCGGTCGGTACGGGCTCCAGACCATGTGCGAGGCGGGCGGGATGGCGAACGCCACCGTCATCGAGCGACTCTGACCCCCCGGTCACGCCGCTCACCGCTTGCGACAGGAGGATCAATGAGGATTGCAGGGGCTTCGGCCGTCGTCACGGGCGGTGCGTCCGGTCTCGGGTACGCCACCGCCGCGCGGCTGGTCAAGGAGGGTGCGTCGGTGGTCCTGCTGGACCTGCCGACGTCGCGGGGGGAGGAGTCCGCGGCGGAGCTCGGCGCGCGGTTCGTCCCCGCCGACGTGACTGACGAGCAGGGCGTCGAGTCGGTCCTCGACGCCGCCGAGGAGGCGGGACCGCTGCGGGCGGTCGTCCACTGCGCCGGACGCGGCCACACGATGCGTGTCCTGGACAAGGAGGGGCGCCCGGGTTCCCTGGAGAACTACGAGGGCGTGATCCGGACCAACCTGATCGGCTCCTTCAACGTGCTGCGGCTCGCCGCGGCGCGGATCGCCCGCACGGAGTCCGTCGAGGGTGAGCGCGGTGTGGTGGTCCTGACCGCGTCCGTGGCGGCCTACGAGGGCCAGATCGGCCAGATCCCCTACGCGTCGTCGAAGGCAGGTGTCGTCGGCATGACGATCGTCGCCGCCCGCGACCTCGCGAGCAAGGAGATCCGGGTCAACACGATCGCTCCCGGCATCTTCGACACGCCGCTGCTCGGCAGGCTCTCGCAGCCCGTGCGGGACTCGCTGGGAGCCTCGGTGCCGCACCCGAAGCGGCTCGGTACCCCGGAGGAGTACGCCTCGCTCGCCGCGCACATCATCGACAACCCGATGATCAACGGGGAGACCATCCGCCTGGACGGCGCGATCCGGATGGCACCCCGATGAGCGGCGAGGAGGACCTGCAGGCCTTCCGCACCCGCGTCCGGACCTGGTTGGAGAAGGAAGCGCCTGCTCACGGCTGGACGAAGGAGAGCAGCGGCGGGCGGCGTCGCATCGGACGGGGCGACCACGCCGCGGTCGAGCGCAACAAGGAGTGCCAGCTCGCGCTGTTCGAGGCCGGGCTCGCCGGGCTGACCTGGCCCGAGGAGTTCGGCGGCCAGGGCCTGACGATGCGCGAGCAGATCGTCTTCACCGAGGAGACGCGCCGCTACGACCTGCCGCTGGTCATGTTCATCATCGGCCTCGGCATGTGCGGACCGACGATCCTGGCGGTCGGCAGCGACGAGCAGAAGCAGCGCTACATCGAGCCCATGCTGCGCGGTGACGAGGTCTGGTGCCAGCTGTTCTCCGAGCCCGGCGCGGGCTCGGACGTCGCCGGGCTCACCACTCGGGCCGTCAAGGACGGCGAGGACTGGGTCGTCAACGGGCAGAAGGTGTGGACCTCCGGTGCGCACCACTGCGAGTTCGGCATCCTGCTCGCCCGGACCAGCCCCGACAAGTCGAAGCACAAGGGCCTGACGATGTTCATCGTCGACCTGCGCTCGCCCGGCGTCACGATCCAGCCGATCAAGCAGATCGACGGCGGCGAGCACTTCAACGAGGTGTTCTTCGACGACGTGCGGATCCCCGACGCCAACGTGCTCGGCGGGGTCGACGGCGGCTGGCACGCGGCCACCGCGACGTTGATGAACGAGCGGGTCTCCCTCGGGGCGGTCCGCCCCCTGGACGACGTGCACTCGACCGACGACCTGATCGAGCTCGCCCGCCGGCGCGGGCTGCTCACCGACGACGGCGTCGTGCGCGACCTCGCGGACCTCTGGATGCGAGAACGCGTCGTCGGCCTGCTGGGAGAGCGGATCACCACCGCCCTCATGCAGGGGACGACGCCGGGCCCGGAGGGCTCGGTCGCGAAGCTCGTCCGGACGGACTTCTCCAACCGGTCGGCCGAGGCGGGGGCCCGGTTCGCCGGTGCCGCCGGGGTGGCGTGGCGGGAGGACGAGGCCGGGGCCGACGGCTACGCGAACACCCTGCTGTTCACCCCGTCGCTGTCCGTCGCGGGCGGCACCGACGAGGTGCTCAAGACGATCATCGGCGAGCGGGTTCTCGGCCTGCCCAAGGAACCCGCCCACGACCGGGACACCCCGTTCCGTGAGCTGTCCGGGAGGAAGGCATGAGCATGCTGTTCGACGACGAGCAGAAGGCGCTCGCCGAGTCCGTCCGCGCCTTCCTGGCCGACACCGCGCCGCCGTCACGGGTTCGTGAGGTGATGGCGACCCCGGAGGGCGTCGATCGGGCCCACTGGACCCGCTGCGCCGCGGAGCTGGGGTTGCACGGGATGGCGGTCCCCGAGGAGTTCGGTGGGGCCGGCTTCTCCGATTTCGAACAGGCCATCGTGTTCGAGGAGATGGGTCGGGCGCTGTACACCGGGCCCTATCTCGCGTCCGTCGCGCTGGCCGCGGCGGTCGTGACCGCGTCGGGCGACGAGACCGCCCAGAAGCGGCTGCTCCCCGCGCTGGCCGACGGATCGGTCGTCGGAACCGTCGCGCTGGTCGACCGGGACGGGAGCCTGGGCAGCCCGGCCGTGACCGCGAGACCCGCCGCGGACGGGGCCCTCGCCCTGGACGGCACGGCGCACCACGTCCTGGCGGCTGCCACGGCGGACGTGCTCCTCCTGGTCGTGGACACCGAGGACGGCGCCGCGCTCGTCGAGGTCGACCTCCGCTCGGCGACGGGCGTGCGCATCGAGCCGCTCGGCACCCTCGACCAGACCCGCAAGCAGGCCCATGTCCACCTGACCGGTACCGCCGCGTCGACGGTCGGGGTCGCGAACGGCCATGAGGTGGTCGACCGCGCCCTGGACCTCGCGCGGGTGATGCTCGCCGCCGAGCAGCTCGGCGTGGCCCAGGCCTGTCTGGAGGCGAGCGTCGAGTACGCCAAGATCCGCACCCAGTTCGGCAGGCCGATCGGCAGCTTCCAGGCCATCAAGCACCGGTGCGCCGACATGCTCATCGCCGCCGAGACCGCACGGTCGGCCGTGTACCACGCCGCAGATCTCGCTCGGGCAGGCGCGAGCGCCGCCGTGGCAGCTCCCATGGCTCTGGCTCTCGCGACCGATGCCGCGCTCTTCGCCGCGCGCCAGAACATCCAGATCCACGGTGGGATCGGCTGCACGTGGGAGCACGACGCACACCTGTACTACCGCCGGGCCGAGTCGAACGCGCTCCTGCTGGGGAGCTCGGACAACCAGCGTCGCCTCCTCGCGACCAGAGTGGGGATCCGGCCGTGACGGCGGCGGGTACGCGTGCCGTCCGCCCGGTCGGGCTCCCCGAGAGCCTGACCTATCCGGCGCTGCCGATCGGCGCGGTGGTGCTGGGTGCGGCCGAGCGCTACGGCGACCGGGCGGCGTTCGTCTCCGACGAGGAGGTGACGACGTTCGCCCAGCTGGGCGCCCGTTCGCGGGCGTTCGCGGCCGCGCTCGCCGCCAGCGGTGTCGAGCCGGGTGACGTCGTCGCGGTACACCTGCCCAACCGGCCCGAGTACGCCGTCGCCTACTACGGTCTGCTCCTCGCGGGGGCCGTGTTCTCGCCGGTCAACCCCCTGCTGCCGGACGACGCGCTCGGTCGCCAGCTGGTGGACAGCGGCGCGGTCGCGGTCGTCACCTCGGACACCGGTGCAGACGCCGTCCGCCGGTCCGGGGCCCCGGACGTGCGCCTGGTGATCCAGGTCGGGGGGGAGCTCCGGACGGGTGTCGTCGGTTACGAGGAGCTGGTGGCGGACGACGCGGCGATCCTGCCCGAGGTGCCGACAGACGTCGATCGGATCGCCCACATCGCGTACACGGGTGGGACCACCGGCGTCTCGAAGGGCGTCGAGCTCACCCACCGCAACGTCGTGAGCAACATCCTTCAGTTCGGCTGCTGGATCCACGGCAGTGTCCCGGAGGAGCGCGACGGCACGGTGTGGCTCGACCAGGTCGGGACCCCCGAGGAGTTCCCCGTTCGGCTCGGCACGGGGGTCACGGTCAACCTGTCGCCGTGGTACCACGCCATGGGATGCGTCGGCAGCATGAACGTTCCCGTTCTCGCGGGCGTGACGACCGTGCTCCAGCATCGGTTCGAGCCTGCCGCCTTCCTGGAGGCTGCCGAGCGCCACGGGGCGACCTCGCTGAGCGGGGCGCCCACCCTGTTCGCCGCCCTCCTGGACCATCCGGACACCGCCACCCGCGACCTGTCCACCGTCCGGCTGGTCAGCTCGGGGGCCGCGCCGCTGTCCCAACACCACGTCAACCGACTTCGCGAGCGATTCCCCGGGGTCGTCGTCGTCGAGGGCTACGGGCTCACGGAGGCGACGATGGGGGTCAGCTACGGCCCGACGTCCCGCTCGTCGGAGCGCAAGGTCGGCAGCGTGGGTGTGCCGGTCTTCGACACCGAGGTGGAGCTGCGGGACCCCGACACGCTGGTCCCGGTCGCGGACGGCGAGCGCGGCGAGGTCTGGATCCGCGGGCCGCAGGTCATGCAGGGCTACCGCAACCGGCCCGACGACACCGCGGACGTCCTGCGCGACGGCTGGCTCCGCACCGGCGACGTCGCCGTCCGCGACGCCGACGGCCACCTGTTCATCGTCGACCGGACGAAGGACATGCTGATCTACAAGGGCTACAACGTGTACCCGCGGGAGATCGAGGAGCTGCTGGCGCGCCGACCCGACGTCGCGGCCGCGGCGGTGGTCGGCAGGCCGAACCCGGACGTCGGCGACCTGCCGGTGGCCTTCGTCGTCCCTCGCGGGGCCCGGGCGCTCGACACCGACGCGCTCATGGCGGAGGTGAACGGGGAGCTGGCGCCCTACAAGAAGATCCGCGAGGTCCACGTCGTGGAGAGCCTCCCCGTGTCGGGGGCGGGCAAGATCCTCAAGCGTGAGCTGCGGGAGCGGCTGACCGCATGACCGGGACACACGACCAGGACCCCTACCGCGCGGAGCTGCGTGCCCGGGTGCGCGCGTTCGTCGACCAGTGGCGGACCGACCGTCACGTCGAGCCGACCTGCGACAGCTGGATGCGCGGCTTCGACCCCGAGTTCAGCCGGGCGCTCGCGGCCCGGGGCTGGATCGGCATCACCTGGCCGACCGAGTTCGGCGGCGCGGGTTCGTCGAACCGGGACCGGTTGGCCGTGACCGAGGAGCTGCTCCGCGCGGGTGCCCCCATCGCGGCGCACTGGATCGGGGACCGGCAGATCGGTCCCGCCATACTCCGCCACGGCACCGAGGAGCTCCGCAAGGAGCTCCTCCCGGCGATCACCGCGGGTGAGGCCGTGTACTGCCTGGGGATGAGCGAACCCGGCGCGGGCTCCGACCTCGCGTCGGTCACCACCCGGGCGGACCGGGTCGAGGGCGGCTGGCGGGTCAGCGGGCGGAAGGTGTGGACGAGCCACGCCCACCACGCGACCCACATGTACCTGCTGGCGCGCACCGAGAAGGCCGAGCGCAAGCATCAGGGTCTCAGCGAGTTCGTGCTCGACCTGCCCAGCGAGGGCATCGAGATCAGCCCGATCCGGGACCTCTCGGGCGAGCACCATTTCAACGAGGTGGTCCTCGACGGCGTGTTCGTCCCCGAGCACCGCCTGCTCGGGACCGCCGGGGACGGCTGGCGTCAGGTCGTGGAGCAACTGTCCTTCGAGCGTGGTGGCCCGGAGCGGGTGCTGTCGACCTACCCCCTGCTCGCCGAGCTCATCGGCCATCCCACCGCGCGTCAGCCGCACATCGCGACCCGCCTCGGTGGCCTTGCCGCCAGGCTGGCGACCCTCCGCCGACTCGCCTGGGAGCTCGCCGGTGCTCTCGACGACGGGCGAGCCCCCGTCCAGGAGGCGGTCACGCTCAAGTACCTCGGGAACGCGTTCGAGTGCAGCGTGGTCGAGCTCGCGCGCGAGGTGTTCGGGGCGGGCGGGGGCGCGGGTGCCCGGCTGTTCCGGGGAGCGCTCGCGGCCCAGCCCGGCTTCACGATCCGAGGCGGGGCGGCCGACGTTCTGCTCGGCCTGCTGGCCAGGGAGGAGGCCCGGTGAGCGCGGACAACGAGAGCGCGTTGAAGGACCTCATCGCGGCGATCGCGGAGGAACACGTCGAGCCGGAGCCAGGCGAGCTCCCCGCCGTGTGGGCAGCGGTCGCCGAGGCCGGGCTGACGCGAATCGGGGTACCCGAGGAGAACGGCGGCTCCGACGGTGACCTCGGGGACCTGCTCGTCGTGGTGGGCGAGCTGGCCAGGCACGGCATCGGGACACCGATCGTGGCGTGCGCCGCGGCGAACGTGCTGCTCGGCCGCCACCACGAGATCGACAATGCGATCAGAGGGGTGGCCGCTCCCGGTGGCGTGGACCGGGACGTGCTGCGCGACGTGCCCTGGGGACGGCATGCCGCGGAGGTCCTGGTCCCGTTGCGGGACAGGGTCCGCATCGTCGACGTGGAGCATGCGGCGGTCGAGGAGGACGTGGACCTCGCGGACGAGCCGCGCGACACGGTCCGGCCGGACGGCGGAGTCGGTGGCGCGCGTCTCGACGAGGCCCGCGGGTCCGACCTGACCCTGCTCGTCGGGCTCCTGCGCGCAGGAGCCCTCCTGGGCACGCTCACGGGCGCGTACGACCTGACCCGCACCTACGTGGCGGAACGCGAGCAGTTCGGCGCACCACTGGTCAGGCTGCCCGCCGTCGCCACCCAGCTCGCGACCATGCGGACCGCCCAGATCACCGCGAGCACGGCGGTCCGACGCGCCGCTGAGATCGTGGACGAGCGCGGCGGGGTGGACGCCGGCGACGCGACCGTCGCCGCCGCGGTCGCCGCGGCCCGGATCTCCACGGCGTCCGCCGCCGGTGACGTCGCCCGGATCGCCCACCAGCTGCACGGCGCCATGGGGATCACGCAGGAGTACCCGCTCCATCGCCTGACTCGCAGGCTCTGGGCGTGGCGCGATACGGACGGCACCGAGTCGGAGTGGTCGGCCCGGTTGGGGACGCTCTGCCTCGACGGCGGCGAAGCGGTCCTGTGGGACGTCGTCACCGCGTCCGTCCCGCCACGCGATGTGGCCTGACCGCACGTCATCCACGGACAGCACAGGTCGGCCGGCGACGAGCCGGTCGGGAAGGTTGGTCATGACTTCACTCGTCGGCCGCAACGGTGCGGCCCAGCCCGTGTCCGGGCCGCACACCTCCGGCTCCACGGTCCCGGAGGTGGTCGCCCGTCTGCGGGCCACCTTCGCCACGGACCGGACCCGGGCTCTGTCCTGGCGGCGTCGTCAGCTCGACGCGCTGGACCGGCTGCTCACCACGCACGAGCGCGAGATCGTCGAGGCCCTCGACGCCGACCTCGGACGGACGGCCTTCGAGGCCTGGCTCGCCGACATCGCGAGCATCCGCGCAGAGATCCGCTTCGCCCGTTCGCGGCTCGGCCGGTGGGCCAAGGACCGCCGCACCGGGCTGCCGAAGGCGACCCTCCCCGCGTGGGGCAGGATCCGCCGGGAGCCGCTGGGTGTCGTCCTGGTGATCGGTGCCTGGAACTACCCGTTCTACCTGACGCTCGGCCCCCTGGTCGGTGCGGTGGCCGCGGGCAATGCCGTCGTCCTCAAGCCCTCGGAGCACGCGCCCGCCTCGTCCGCCCTCATGGCGCGGCTGGTGGGGGAGTACCTCGACACGTCGGCGATCACGGTCGTCGAGGGGGCTGTGGACGAGACTCAGGCGCTCCTGGCCCAGGGTCTGGACCACGTCCTGTACACGGGCAGCGCGGCGGTCGGTGCGAAGATCCTCGAAGCGGCGGCCCCGACGCTGACACCGGTGACCCTCGAGCTCGGCGGGAAGTGCCCCGTGGTCGTCACCGCGGACGCCGACCTCGAGGTGGCGGCGCGACGGATCGTCTGGGCGAAGCTCACCAACGCCGGACAGACCTGCATCACGCCGGACTACGTGCTGGTCGAGGCCGGGGTGAAGGACGAGCTGGTGCGCCGGCTGGTGGAAACGGTCGAGGAGTTCCGCAAGGACGCCCCTGCCGCGCAGCGCATCGTCAACCGCCGCCAGTACGACCGGCTGGCAGGTCTGCTCGACAGCCACGGTGGCACTGTGGCCTACGGCGGCTCGGTGGACGAGGCCGCGGTCGCCGTCCAGCCCACGATCATCGTGGACCCGGACATCACCTCACCGCTGATGGCGGACGAGATCTTCGGCCCGATCCTCCCGGTGCTCGCGGTCGACTCGCTCGACGACGCCATCGGGTTCGTCCGAGCCCGTCCCAAGCCGCTCGCCGCGTACCTCTTCAGCGGGAGCGGCGCCGAGCACAAGCGCTTCGTGGACAAGGTGAGCGCGGGCGGCGTGGTCATCAACCACATCGGCCTGCACTGCCTGTCGCCCCAGGTCCCCTTCGGCGGTGTCGGCCACAGCGGGACGGGCGCCTACCACGGCCGGTGGGGGTTCGAGACCTTCTCCCACCGCAAGCCGGTCGTGCGCACCTACACCCGCCCCGACCCACCCTTCCTGTACCCCCCGATGACGTCGCTCAAGAACGCCGTGCTGCGGCGGATGATGTGAGCGTGGAGGCTGCCGTGAGCGATCACCTGATGACCATCGACGGCAAGTCCGAGGCCGGGACCTCCGGCTTCGACGTCGAGAACCCCGCGACCGGCGAGGTCTTCGCCGTCGCACCCGCCTGTGGCCGGGACCAGCTCGACTGGGCCATGGCGAGCGCCCAGGCCGCGCAGCGCGACTGGGCGCGAGACCAGGACGCCCGCCGGAGCTCCTTGCAGCGGGCAGCGGCCGCGATCACCGCGTCCGCAGGCGAGCTGGCGCAGCTGCTCACCCTCGAGCAGGGCAAACCGCTCGTCGAGTCCACTCGTGAGGCGCACGCGGCCGCCGCCTGGTTCGGCTACTACGCATCGCTGCCGACTCCGGTCGAGGTCCTGCAGGACGGCGACGGTGTCCGGGTCACGCTGCACCGGGTGCCGCTCGGGGTGGTCGCCGCGGTCACCCCCTGGAACTATCCCCTGCTCCTCGCCTCCTTCAAGGCTGCGCCCGGCCTGCTTGCCGGCAACACCGTCGTGCTCAAGCCCTCGCCGCTCACCCCGCTGAGCTCACTTCTGCTCGGTCGGGTGCTCGCGGACGTCCTTCCGCCCGGTGTGCTCAACGTCGTCACCGGTCCGGACTCCTTCGGCCCCCAGGTGACGGCGCACGACATACCGCGAAAGATCAGCTTCACCGGCTCGACCGCGACCGGACGGCGGGTCGCCGCGGGTGCGGGCCTCAAGCGAGTGACCCTGGAGCTCGGGGGCAACGACCCCGCCATCCTCCTCGACGACGTCGACCCGTCGGCCGTGGCGTCCAAGATCTTCGCGAGTGCGTTCGCGAACAACGGCCAGACGTGCGCGGCGGTCAAGCGGGTCTACGCGCCGGCGGCGATGGTCGACGCGGTCGCCGAGGCGCTGGCCGCGGAGGCGGCGAACAAGGTCGTGGGTCCCGGGTCGGACCCGTCGACCCAGCTCGGTCCGCTGACGACGGCGGCGCAGCGCGCCAAGGTCGCGCAGTACGTCGAGGACGCACGCGGACGGGGCGCGCGAGTCGTGCACGGGGGCGAGCTCCCGGGCGGACCAGGGCACTTCTACCCGCCCACCGTGGTGGCGGGCGTCCCGGACGAGGCACCCCTGGCAGCCGACGAGCAGTTCGGCCCCGCCTTGCCGGTGCTGCCCTACGACACGCTCGAGGATGCGGTCGCACGGGCGAATGCGGGCGAGTACGGCCTCGGCGCCTCGGTGTGGGGTGCGGACCTCGACCGCGCCGAGGCCACCGCCGCGCAGATGGAGGCGGGAACGGTGTGGGTGAACACGCACACCGCCCTCTCCCCGCGCTATCCGTTCGCCGGGCACAAGTCGAGTGGGCTGGGCGTGGAGAACGGGGTCCACGGATACGAGGAGTTCACCGACGTGCAGGTCCGTCACGTGGTCACGGAAGGGACGGTGTGATGGGCGAGCAGACGGAGGCCGTGCTCGTCGAGCAGCGGGGGAACACGCTGCTGGTGACGATCAACCGACCCGAGGCGCGGAACGCGATCAACCGCGACGTCACCGTCGGGATCGGCGACGCTCTGGAGCACGCCGAGAAGCAGGTGGACATCCGCACGGTCGTGCTGACCGGAGCCGGGGACAAGTCGTTCTGCGCGGGCGCGGACCTCAAGGCCCTCGCACGGGGCGAGAGCCTGCTCTTCGACGAGGGCCCGCGAGCGGCGTGGGGATTCGCCGGGTACGTGTCGCACCACATCTCCAAGCCGACGATCGCCGCCGTCAACGGAACGGCGTTGGGCGGGGGGACCGAGCTGGTGCTCGCCAGCGACCTCGTGGTCGCGGCGGACACGGCGGTGTTCGGCCTGCCCGAGGTGAAGCGTGGTCTCGTGGCCGGCGCGGGCGGTCTCTTCCGGCTCCCCGCCCAGCTGCCGCCGAAGGTGGCGATGCAGCTGCTCGTCACCGGCGACCCGCTCACCGCCCGAGAGGCGCTCGACCTGCACCTGGTCAACTCCGTCGTCCCCGCCGACCAGGTCCTGACCGCGGCGCTGGAGCTCGCCGAACGGATCAACGCCAACGCCCCGCTCGCCGTGCAGGCGAGCAAGCGGGTCGCCCAGGGCATGATCGGCGGAGCCATCCCGGCCGAGGCGGACTCCTGGGCGCTGTCCGCCGACGAGCGGACGTTGGTCCGTTCGTCGAACGACGCCAAGGAGGGCCCGCGCGCGTTCGCGGAGAAGCGCGAGCCCGTGTGGACCGGCACATGAGCACCGAGCGGCGACTCGACGAGGGACTGCGGATCGAGGACCGCGACGCGGTCCGGGTCCTGGCCCTCGACCGTCCGGACCGGCGCAACGCGCTCAGCCACGCGTTGGTCGACGCCCTGCACGACGAGATCGTCGCCGCCGAGCGGGACCCCGCGGTCCGCGCCGTCGTCCTCACCGGTGCGGAGGGCGCGTTCTCCGCGGGAGCCGACCTGCGAGGTCCCGCTGCGGATGCCGGGGAGGTGGTCCGCGACCACTACAACCCGCTCGTGCGCACCATGCTCGGCGTCGAGACGCCCATGGTCGCCGCGGTGAACGGCGTCGCGGCGGGTGCGGCGGTGTCGCTCGCGCTGGCGTGCGACCTGAGGGTCGCGGCCTCGGAGACGACCTTTCGGCTGGCCTTCGCGAAGATCGGGTTGGTGCCCGACGCGGGGGCGACCTGGCTGCTGCCGCGCATCGTGGGCAGCGGGCGGGCGGCCGAGATGGCCTTGCTCGGCGAGCCCGTGGACGCGGACACTGCGCTGGCCTGGGGCCTGGTCAACCGGGTGGAGGCGACGGGCCCGCAGGCGCAGCAGGCCGCCGTGGAGCTCGCTGCCGGTCTCGGTGAGATCGCAGGCGTGACCCGAAGGTTGCTCGCCTCTGCCGCCACGAACGACCTGACGACGCAGCTCGACGAGGAGGCCGTCGCCCAGGGCAAGGCGCAGCACGGCCCGCAGTTCGCTGCGGCGCGCGCCGCGTTCGCCGGACGCGGACGCGGAGCCGGCCGGTGAGCCGGCCATCCCTGAGGCTGTCGGTCGACGGTCCGGTTGCCGAGCTGGCCCTCGACCGCCCCGATGCCCTCAACACCCTCACCCCGGCGTTCTGGTCGGAGTTCCCGTCCGCACTCGACGAGATCGCCTCGACGCCCGCGGTGCGGGTACTGGTGATCTCGTCGACCGGCAGGCACTTCACCGCGGGTATGGACCTGGCCGCCTTCGGCGGTGCCGCAGCCGAGCCTGGCGCAGACCGAGGGCGACACGCGATCTCGCGGTTCGCGCACCTCAGGGCCCTACAGGAGATCTTCACCCGGCTCGACCGGCTGCGGATCCCCGTGCTCGCAGCGGTCCAGGGCGGCTGCGTCGGCGGCGGGGTCGACCTCGTCACGGCGTGCGACATGCGCTACGCCACCGCGGACGCCTTCTTCGTCGTGCAGGAGACCAACATCGCGGTGACCGCCGACCTGGGCACGCTGCAGCGTCTGCCGGGCCTGATCGCACCAGGGCTCGCACGGGAGCTGGTGTACACCGGCCGCCGGATGCCCGCCGACGAGGCCTTGCGGGCAGGGCTCGTCAACACGGTCTTCGACGACCAGGCGGCGCTGCTCGACGGCGTCCGGGGCATCGCCGCGGAGATCGCAGCCAAGAGCCCGCTGGCCGTGACCGGAGCGAAGGCCGCCCTCAACCACGCCAGGGACTTCGGCGTGGAGGCCGGGCTCGAGCAGGTCGCCCACTGGAACGTCTCCGCGCTCGACAGCGCCGACATCGCAGAGGCCATCCGCGCACGGGGGGAGAAGCGCGAACCCGTCTTCGCCGACCTCCCCACGGTGCAGTGACCGACCACCCATGACGACGACCGAGCACCGGCGGAGGATCCCGGACGGACCCGCGGACGCCCGGATCCTCCACGCCGCACGGGGACTGTTCGCTGTGCGCGGTTACGAGGCCGCGTCGCTGCGCTCGGTCGCGACGGCCGCAGGGTGCACACTCGCCACGATCTATCACTGGTTCGGGGGGAAGGAGGACGTACTCGCGCAGATCGTGCAGCCGTTCGCGGAGAACTACGTGGACCGGTGTCGGGCTCTCGCGGCCCGCCCCGAGCCGGCGTCCGAGCGCATGAGGGACCTCGTGCGCTTCTCCGTCGAGTACCGCAACGCCCACCCGTTCGACGCCCTGGTCGTCGACCGGGAACGCCGGACCCCGTCGTGCGTCGTCGGGAAGCTGACCGCCGCGCCGTGTGCACAGACCGTCGAGATCTGGCGCGCGGTCGCGCAGGACGGGATCGGGTCCGGTGAGTTCGCCGTCGACGCACCCGATCACTCGTTGCGCGCGGTCCGAGCAGTCTGCCGGAGCGTCGCGACCGCCCCTACGGGCACCGTGGACACGGCGGGGAACCGGGCGTGGGGCATCGCGCGCCGGATCCTGGGGACCGATGTCGACGAGGCGCTCCCCGAACGGCAACGTCAGGAGGATCCCCTTGACCGAGTACACGACCATCGTCGTGGGCACCGACGGTTCCGACAGCTCGTTCCGCGCCGTGCACCGCACCGTCGAACGACGAGACGCCGGCCGAGCCCACCGCGACGTCGTTGCCGCCGAGCTCGGCCGAGGCTTCCCCAGGCGACGGGCGAGGGCTTCGCCGTTGTGCACGTCCACCTGGGGGTAGGCCGCGGCGGTCCCACTCCTCGACCAGTCGCGTCGTCTCGTCGAGATCATCGGCCGACGAGCTCGCCACCGCTCACTTCAGCACATAACCCGCGTCCACCGGCAACGTGACGCCGGTGATGAACCGCGCCTCGTCACTGGCGAGGAAGACGAGCGCGTTGCTGATCTCCGATGGCTCCAGCCAGGGGACACCCAGCAGGTTGCTCTCGGCCATCCGCTCGGCGACGTCCTCCCGTGTCGGCTCGGCCAGATCGGGCCGGAACAGCCGCGCGGTGACGTCGTTGTCGATCATCTTGGTCAGGACGCTGCCGGGGTGCAGCGAGTTCACCCGGATCGAATGCGGAGCCAGCTCGATCGCCAGTGCCTTCATCAGGCCGACGAGCCCGTGCTTCGCGGCGCTGTAGTGGGCCAGGTTCCGCAGCCCGCGTAGCCCGGCCGCCGAGCTCGTGATCACGACCGACCCGCCGCGGCCCCCGGACACGAGGTGCGGCGCCACCGCGCGAACGGTGTTCCAGACTCCGGTGAGGTTGATGTCGAGGACGTCGCGCCAGGCCTGCGGTGTGAGTTCCAGCGCGGTGCCGTACGACGAGATGCCTGCGTTGGCGGCGATCACATCGATGCGGCCGAACGCCTCGACCCCCGAGCGGGCTGCCGCCTCGAGCCCGGTGAGATCGCGGACGTCGGTGACGGTGGCCAGGATTCGCCGATCCCTGGCCTCCACCTCCTTGACGGTCTGCCAGAGGTCTTCCGGAGTCGCCATGGGGTAGGTGACAGTGGGCACCTGGTCGGCGATGTCGACGGCGATGATGTCGGCGCCCTCCTCGGCGAGCCGGACCGCATGGCTCCGGCCCTGGCCCCTGGCGGCGCCGGTCACGAACGCGACCTTGCCCTCGAGTCGGCGTGTCACTGCTTCCTCCTTCGTCTCGGACGGGCGCCGGCCCAGGAGCACCGGATGCGATGCTCCGGCCGCGCCGTCACGGAGTGATGCGCCAGATCGTCCGGAACTGGTCGACGTAGTCGCTGGGGGACAGCGGGGTCCCGTTCGCGGGCACCGTGTCCTTGGTGAACAGCTGGAAGGGCGACGGGTTGGTGACGACGGCGGCGTCGGTGGCCAGCGAACGCGCGACCGCGTCGAGGATCAGGTAACCGTCCACCTCGACGGACAGGTTCAGGACCATGGCCATGCGACCGTCGCGGAGGTCCTGGAAGGTCTCCGGGGTCGCGACCGCGGTGGTGGGCTTGACCTTCTCGGTGAGCCCGGCTGCCGACAGGGCCGGGTAGACACCGAGACTCAGGTTCCCGAACGAGAAGAAGATGTAGTTCAGCTTCGGGTCCGACTGGAGAGTGGACACGACCGCCGCCGGGACCTTCTTGCCGATGTCCTGCGGGTTGACGTTGACCAGGGTGGTCGAGCAGCCGCCACACTGCGCCTTCATCTCATCGACGTAGGCGTTCGCCTTCGCGCTCTGGGACGGGAAGGCGGGCGTGCTGACCACGGCGACGTGCGCGTTCCCGCCGGAGTCCTCGATCGCCCAGTCGGCGGCGATCCGGCCTTGCTGCTTGGTGGCCTCGATCCCGAGCGCGACGCCGGACGTGCCGTCCCCGGTCAGGCCGGTCGGTGCTGTCGCAATCGCGAACGCGACGACCTTGATCCCGGCCTCCTTGGCGGCCTTCACGGCGTCGGGCGCGACGTCGGGCTCCTGGCCCGCGAACGCGATCGCGTCCGGTTTCTCGGAGGTTGCCTGCCCCATTGCGTTCGCGAAGCCCGCCGGCGTTCCGTCGTACGCCATCGACGAGGTCTGCCAGCCCAGCACCTGCGCGGCCGACTCCACACCCTTGACGTTCTGCACATCGGTGGGGACGGCGGAGTTGGCGAGGTAGATGACGCGTGCGCCGGCCTGGGGCCGGGACGCCAGCGGCTCGAGGTCGATCTTCGGCTCGCTCGCGAAGGTGCCCACCGTCGAGGAGACCTCGGCGGGGACGGTCCCCGGGCTCGTCGCCGCGGTCGTCGCCGCGCTCCCGCCGCCTCCACCCCCGCACGCCGCCACGGTCAAGGTCGCAAGTGCGACGGCCACGGCCAGGAGGCTGCGTGGGCTCTTCCGGTCTCCGGTGTCCATGTGTCCTCTTTCGGAAGCGGGTCGTTGGTTCCGATTCGAGCTCGCCCACCCGCGTGCCGCGGGGCGGTGCCCTCCGACCGCGGGCCCCGGGATCGGATCCGGCTCGGCGGGGCAGAACATAGCGGGTTGTTGGTCGGCTGACAATCGTCTCGGCGGGGCTCGGGAACCTGATTGACGGTTGACCAACAAGTAGTTACGGTGACGGTCATCTCGATGCGGGGCGGCCGATGAGCTGCGGCGGCCTGCTCAGCGGAAGGGCCAGTGTTCATCGATGAATGACGGTCAGACATCGGGGGTCCTGCACGTGGCGGGCCTGAGCAAGACCTTCCCCGGTACCCGGGCGCTGCAGGACTTCTCGATCGACCTCCACCCGGGACGGGTGCACGCGCTCGTCGGGCAGAACGGGTCCGGCAAGTCGACCTTCATCAAGGTCCTCGCCGGATTCCACGCGCCGGACCCGGGGGCGGAGGCGACCATGCACGGCGCGCCGCTGCGCCTGGGGGACCCCGCGGCCGCCTACGCGGCCGGACTCCGGTTCGTGCACCAGGACCTCGGCCTCGTCATGACCGAGAACGCGATGGACAACCTCGCCCTGGGTGTCGGCTACCGGACGCGGGGACCCGCGCACATCAGCTGGCGCGCTCAGGAGGAGTCAGCGCGCTCGCTCCTGACGTCCCTCGGGCACGAGTTCGACGTGACGGTGCCCGTGGAGCGGCTCAGCGCGGTGGAACGGACCACCCTGGCGATCGCCCGGGCGATGCAGGGCTGGGACGAGCGGGCCGGTCTCCTGGTGCTCGACGAGCCGACGGCCACGATGCCGGCGCGTGACGTCGACCGGGTGCACGACCTGGTTCGCCGCGTCACCGAGCTGGGCTCGTCCGTGCTCTACGTGTCGCACCATCTGCAGGAGGTCTTCGACCTGGCCCACCGGGTGACCGTGCTGCGCGACGGGCGAGAGGCGGCGACCCTCGACATCGCCGAGACGACGCCGGACCACGTCGTCGAGCTCATGACCGGGGGCATCTGGGTGGCCGAGGCGGCGCGGGAGCGGAAGCCGGTCGACGGCGACCCCGTCCTCGAGATCCGAGGCCTCGCGTGTGACGTCCTGGACGCCCTCGACCTCGAGGTCCGTCCGGGCGAGGTGGTGGGCGTCGCCGGCATCGACGGCTCCGGCCGCGATGAGGTCGCCGGTGGCGTCTTCGGCTCCCGGACACGGCGGGGGACCGTGCGGGTGGCGGGTGTCGAGCTCGCGCCCGACCGTCCGCACGAGGCGGTTGGGCTCGGCGTCGGCCTCGTCCCTCGGGACCGACACGCCGACGGGCTGGTGATGGAGTTCAGCGTGCTCGAGAACCTGACCCTGGCCCGGCTCAAGGACTTCTTCTCCGGGTTGGTGCTGCGGACGTCGCGGGAGCGGTCGGACGTCGAGGCCTGGATCGACCGGCTCCGGATCAAGGGCGGACGGGACACCTCGGTCAACGCACTCTCGGGCGGGAACCAGCAGAAGGTCGTCATAGGCAAATGGCTGCGGCTCAAGCCACGCGTCCTCCTGCTCGAGGAGCCGACCCAGGGCGTCGACATCGCGGCCAAGGAGGAGGTCCACGTCCTGATCGAGGAGGCGGCGCAGAGCGGCGCGGCGGTGCTCGTCTGCTCGAGCGACGAGGCCGAGCTGGTCCGACTCTGTTCGCGGGTGCTCGTGCTGTCACAGGGGCGGGTCGTGGCCGACCTCGCCGGCGCCGAGATCCGGGAGGAAGCGATCATCAAACCGAGCCTCGGCATCCCCACTGCGCGGGACAGGGCGAAGGAGACCATCGGATGAACCAGGCACGGACGACGGCCCCCGTCGAGGAGGGAGGGCCCACGGAGCCGGCCCCGGGGGAGCCGCCCTCCGACCGCTCGCGTCGCCGGCCGCGCATCGATCTCAACATGTCGCGCTTCAGCGGCCTCTACCTCATCGGCCTCCTCGTCGTCGTCTACTCGCTGTGGCTGCCGGAGACCTTCTTCAACGCCGACAACGCGCGGGTGATCCTCTCGAGCGAGGCGATCACCGGGATCCTGACGCTGGGACTGATGGTGTCGCTGATCAGCGGCGTGTTCGACCTCTCGGTGGCGGCGAACATGAGCTGGTCGACCATCTTCCTGGGCTGGTTGCAGGCGGTCGTCGGGGTCGACTGGGTCTTGAGCATCGTGCTGACCCTCGCGTTCGGGGTCCTCATCGGCGTTCTCAACGCCGTCGTCGTGACCGTGCTCAAGGTCGACTCCGTGATCGGGACGCTGGGTATGTCCTCGGTGCTCGCCGCGGCGACCTACTGGCTCTCCGACGGACAGTCGATCGTCGGTGGCCTCGACCCGGCGTTTCGCGAGCTGGGGTCGAGCAAGTGGCTCACCATCCCGGCGCCGGTCTACTACTTCGCGGTCATCGCGCTGGTCCTCTGGTACCTGTTGAGCTACACCCCGGCCGGGCGCTACCTCTACTCGGTCGGGTCGAACATGTCGGCCGCGCGGCTGTCGGGGCTGAAGGTGGTGCGCCTACAGTGGTTCGGCCTCATGACGTCCGCCGCGGTCGCCGCGTTCGCAGGCATCGTGTTCACGGCCCAGCTCGGCACGGCCTCGTACGACTCGGGGGCCCCCTACCTGCTCCCGGCCTTCGCGGCGGCGTTCCTCGGTGCGACCCAGGTCCGTCCCGGCCGGTTCAACGTCTGGGGGACCCTGATCGCCATCTACCTGCTGGCCATCGGCGTCAAGGGGCTCGAGCTGCAGTGGCCGGGCGAGCCCTGGATCCGTGACCTCTTCGAAGGAATCGTCCTCATCGTCGCCGTGGCTCTGGCGGCGCGCTCCGCCGCACGGCGCATGGCCTCCCGCGCCCGCTGACGTGGCATCACCGACACCCGAAACCCGAGAGAGGTCCACTCCATGCCCCTGACCGACGACGTCAAGGTCATCTCGGTCGACGACCACATCGTCGAGCCGCCGCACGTCTGGCAGGGACGGCTCCCGGAGAGGTACCGGGAGGACGCCCCGCACATCATCGAGGACCCGGACACCCACGACCAGGTCTGGGTCTGGGAGGGTCGGCGCTACCCGCTCGTGCTCATGGGGTCGCCGAAGACGCGCGTCTTCACGAACGGCGGCGGCGCGGACGAGCTGCGCACCCATCGCTACGACGGCGTCGTCCCCGGCGTCTACGACGCGAAGGCGCGGGTCGCGGCGATGGACGAGGACGGGATCCACGCCCAGGTCAACTTCCCGACGTTCCCCCGCTTCGCCGGGACGCTGTTCCTTCAGGCACAGGACAAGGAACTCGCGCACCTCATCGTCAAGGCCTACAACGACTGGCTCATCGACGACTGGTGCGCCACGGCCCCCGACCGCTTCATCGCCTCGATCCTGCTCCCGCTCTGGGACCCGCAGGCCTCGGCAGCCGAGATCCGGCGCTGCCGGGACAAGGGCGCCCTGTCGATCTCCTTCCCGGAGAACCCCGCACCCCTCGGCCTGCCGTCGTACTGGACCCGCAACTGGGATCCGGTGTTCGATGCCGCCATCGAGACGGGGATGCCGCTCTCCATGCACATCGGGACCTCGGGGGGCCTGCCGCACCCGGCGCCCGAGTCGTCCGAGAACGTCGAGATCTCCCTCTGTGGCCTGAACTCGATGGAGACGATGGCGGACCTCGTCTTCTCCGGCATCCTGCAGCGCTTCCCGAACATCAAGATCGCCCTGTCCGAAGGTGGCGCGGGGTGGGTGCCCTACATCGTCGAGCGCATGCAGTACACCTGGGAACGGACGCGCATGGAGGTCGACCGCTCGGTCTCGCCCCGCGAGCTCTACGACCGCCACTTCTGGACCTGCTTCATCAGCGACGACGTCGGCATCACGCTGCGACACGACATCGGCATCAAGAAGCTCATGTTCGAGACGGACTATCCCCACAACGACACGAACTGGCCGGACAGCCGGAAGGTGCTGGCCAAGATGCTCGCCGACGTCCCGGACGACGAGGCCAGACGCATCGCCGAGCTCAACGCCCGCGAGCTCTACAACTTCTGGTCCTGACCCGTCGCCGGCCCGGACCCTCGTCGGTCCGGGGCCGGCGCGCTCTCAACGACCCACCAGGGGCTCACGGTTTTCGGTCGGAGAGGCCGAGGGACCGGCCGATGATCTCCTTCATGATCTCGGTGGAGCCGCCGAAGATGGTCTGGACGGTCGCGTCGGCGTGGATCTGCGAGATGGGGTACTCGCGCATGAAGCCGTAGCCGCCGTGCAGCTGCACACAGGCGCGGGCGACCTTCTGCTGCAGCTCGGTGCACCACCACTTCGCCTTCGCGGCGTCTACGGCGGTCAGGGCACCCTCGCGGAGGAGGTGGACGGCGCGGTCGACGTACTGCTGGGCGAGGTCGACCTCCGTGTCCAGCTCGGCGAGGACGAACCGGCTGTTCTGGAAGGACCCGATCGACCGGCCGAAGGCGCGCCGGTCGCGGACGTGGGTGAGGGTCATCTCGAGGGCGGCGCGGCTGGTCGCCACGGCACCGACGGCGATGGACAGCCGCTCCATCGGGAGGTTGGACATCAGGGAGGCGAAGCCGGTCCCTGCCTCACCGAGCACGTTCTCCTGAGGGATTCGCACCTCGTCGAAGTGCAGCTCGGCGGTGTCCTGGGCATGCATGCCCGCCTTCCTCAGCCGCCGCCCGCGCGTGAACCCCGGCATGTCGCGTTCCACGACCAGCAGGGACATGCCCTGGTGCGCGGGGACCTCGGGGTCCGTCCGGCAGGCGACGATGACGAGGTCGGCGTTGATGCCACTCGAGATGAAGGTCTTGGAGCCGGAGAGGACCCAGTCGGAGCCGTCGCGAACCGCGCGGGAGCGGATGCCCTGCAGGTCCGATCCGGCGTCCGGCTCCGTCATCGCCACCGCGGCGATGAGCTCGCCGCGGGCGAACCGGGGGAGCCACCGGCGGCGCTGTTCAGCGGTCGTGAGATGCAGGAGGTAGGGGGCGAGGATGTCGTTCTGGAGGCGGAACGCCACGCCGGTGGCGTTGATCCGGCAGGTCTCCTCGGTGACGACGACGTTGAAGCGGAAGTCGTCGACTCCGAGGCCGCCGTACTCCTCGGGAACGGAGAACCCCAACAGCCCCTGCCGGGCGGCCTCGACGTAGACCTGCCGGTCCACGATCCCCGCCTCCTCCCACTCGGTGTGATGCGGGGCGACAGCTCGCGCAAGGAACTCGCGGACGGTCGTCCGGTACTGCTCGTGGTCGGTGTCGAAGAGATCGCGCTGCATGAGGTCCTCGCGGCTGGACGGACGGGGGTCGAGGTCGAGCCTAGAAAGTTGACAGTCAGCCAGCAAGTAGAAGTCGTCATGGAAGGGGCGTCGTGAACGCAACGCCGGAACTGCAGACTCCGGAGCCCGCACTGCAGGCGTGGCTCGAGACGACACTCGACGGGGACGGGCCCTACGGGCTCGAGCCACTCCAGGTGGGCGGGACCTCGAACGAGATGTGGGTGGTCCATGACGCCGGGCAGGGGCGATGGGCCCTCCGCATGCCGCCGGAGATCAAGAACGCGCCGACGGCACACGACGTCACCAGGGAGTTCCGGCTCCTGGCCGCGTTGGAGGGCACCGCGGTCCCGCACCCCGGGCCGGTCGCGCTCTGCGCTGACCCGGAGGTGCTCGGCCGCCCGTTCTACGTCATGGCGCACGTCGACGGCGTGGCGCTGCGAGACCCCCTTCCCGACTGGGCGAACGATGCGGAGGTGCGTGCCGGCATCGGCCGAGAGCTGGTCGACGGGGTGGCGGCGTTGAGCGAGGTCGACTGGCGGGCGCGCGGGCTCGACGGGTTCGGGCGCCCCGACGGGTTCCTCGAGCGACAGGTCCCGCGCTGGATGGGGCAGCTCGCCAAGTACCGGACGAGGGACCTGCCGGGTGTGGAGGATCTGGCGGACTGGCTCGCTTCCCGGCGCGTCCCCGAGCAGAGCCCCGCGCTGCTCCACGGTGACTACAGCCTGTTCAACGTGCTGTTCCGCCCCGGCGCGCCCGCCCGGCTCGTGGCCATCGTGGACTGGGAGACCGCCACGGTCGGGGATCCGCTCGTCGACCTCGGCTGGTTGGTGGCCCAGTGGAGCGAGCCCGGGCAGGAGCCCGTGATCGCGGGTGGGGTCACCCAGCTGACGGGGATGGGTCCACGCAAGGCGCTCGTGGAGCGGTACGCGGCGCGGACGGGTCGCGAGGTCGGCGAGATCGCCTTCTACGCCGCCCTCGCCACCTTCAAGCTGGCCTGCATCGTCGAGGGGGCGTGGTTCCGGTACGCCTCGGGGCGGAGCGGCAACCCTCGCCACGCCCGCTTCGAGCGGCTCGTCCCCGATCTCGTCAGGCACGGACTCGAGATCACTCGTGGCACGTGGATCTGAGTCCACCCGCCGGGGTCGGGCGGGTGGACCCGGCGGGTCAGGTCCTCCGGTGGTAGCCCAGGATCGAGCCGTCGATCTGTCCCGTCATGGCCGCTCCCATGAAGCCGCCGTCCACCCACAGGTTCTGGCCGGTCACGTAGCTCGCGGCGTCGCTGCAGAGGAACACCAGCGCGCGGGCCTGTTCCTGCGGCTGGGCCAGCCGGCCCAGCGGCTTCGGGATCGCGTCGAGAGCGGCGTCGCCGAGGCGCCGCCTCGTGTCGTCGAGGAACGGTGTGTCCGTCACCCCGGGGCCGATGGCGTTGACGCGCACGCCGCGCTCCGCGAGCTGGGCAGCCCGGCGCATCGTGTAGACGATCACCGCGCCCTTCGAGATCCCGTACGCGTTCTTCTCGACGGCCTCGGAGTGTTCGGCGCACCACGTGAGACCGTCGGTGACGTCTGCGGTGTCGACCAGCGACTCGAGCTGGGCCAGGCGGTCCTCCCAGTCGACAGCTCCGGTGGAGGAGATGGTGCCGATGGCCCCGCCCACCCGCAGACGGGGGATCAGGGCCTCGGTCAGGTGCCGCATACCGAGGAAGTTGACGGCCATGACCTGCAGCGGAGGCAGGGCGCCCGACACTCCCGCACAGTTCACGAGGACGTCGATCTCGGCGGGGAGCGCCGCCACGCCGTCGTCGATGCTCGCCGGGTCCTGGAGGTCGACCCGGACGAACTCGTGCCCGCCCGACGGCGGCTCGTTGCGATCGACGCCGACCACGCTGGCGCCGAGCGTCGTCAGCTCCTCGGCGACGGCGCGCCCCATGCCGGACGAGCACCCGGTCACGACCGCGGTCCGCCCCGTGAATCGCCAAGGATCAGTCATGTGTCTTCTCGTCCTCCGTCGTCGGTCGGCGCCGTCGCGAGGGACGGTGCCAGAGCTGGATTTGACGGTCAACCGACAACTATCTTCACCCACGTGGAATCGGATTCAAGTTGCTGGTTGACCGACAACATACTAGCCTTCCACGGACGACCTGTTCGAGGACGGAGCTGACGTGGGCCCTCTCGCCGGAGTGACCGTGATCGACCTGACGCGGGCGTTGTCCGGGCCGTACGCCACGCTGTTGCTGGCAGGCCTCGGCGCGACCGTGATCAAGATCGAGGAGCCCGGGGCCGGGGACGTGGCCCGGGGCAACGTCCCGTATGCGGGTCGGGGGGGCCTGTCCCGGGTTCCGGTCGAGCCGGACGACATGTCGGTACCGTTCCTCGAACGGGGTCGGGGAAAGCTCGGTGTCACCCTCAACCTGAAGCACGCCGGCGCTCGGGAGGTCCTCGCGGACCTGATCCGGGGGGCCGATGTCCTGGTCGAGAACTTCAGCGCGGGAACCGCGGACCGGCTGGGCGTCGGTTACTCGTGGGCCCACTCGGTCAACCCGCGGCTGGTCTACACGTCCATCAGCGGCTCGGGTGCGACCGAGGTGGGTGACACGAAGGCCTACGACCTGATCACCCAGGCCCTCAGCGGACTCACGATGACGACCGGGTCCTCGGGCGAGCCACCCGTTCGAGCGGGTCTCCCGTTCGGCGACGCGATCGCCCCGCTCTTCGCCGTGATCGGCACGGTCTCGGCCCTGTTCGCGGCACAGGAGTCGGGAGAGGGCCAGCACGTCGACGTGTCCATGCTGGGGGCGTTGACCTCGATGGTCGCCATCGAGCCGTGGCAGGCCTACGACGCCGTCGGCATGTCCGCGCGGACGGGGAGCTTCCTGAACCGCCTCGCGCCGTTCGGGCTCTTCCCGGCGAAGGACGGCGAGGTCGCGGTCTGTGCCGCGAACGATCGGTTCTTCGCCCGGCTGCCCGCGGCGATCGGGCGGCCGGAGCTACTGGAGGACGACCGATTCGCCCGTCGTGCGCACCGTGCGGCCAACGCCGACGCCATCCACGCGATCGTCGCAGAGTGGACCCGGGTTCGCACGGTGGAGGAGGTCGTCAGACTGCTGAGCGCCGCCGACGTGCCCGCCGCCCCGGTGCGTACTCCGGTGGAGGCCGTCACCGACGCACGGGTTCGCGCGCGCGGGGAGACCGTCGCGCTCAGCCATCCCGTGTACGGGCCCGTCGGCGACGTGGTCGCGAGCGGCCTGCCCATCGTGTTCTCCCGCGACACCGCGGAGATCGACGGCGATGCACCGCTCCTCGGCCAGGACAACGACCGGGTGTACGGGACCGTCCTCGGCTACGAGCGGGAGAGGCTCGACGCGATGGCGGCCGACGGACTCATCTGATGACTGACCCAGACGACAAGGAGACCCCCGTGAGCGAGTACACCTACGTCACCACCAGCAGGAGCCAGGACGGCCGCGTCGCCCGGATCATGCTCAACCGCCCGGAGGCGAGGAACGCCCAGAACCGCGGGATGCTCGTGGAGCTCGACCATGCGCTGATGGCGGCGGAGGCGGACGACTCGGTTCGCGTCGTCATCCTGGGTGGGGAGGGGCCGATGTTCTCCGCGGGGCACGACATGGGCTCGAAGGTGCGCCTCGTGGAGCGCACGCCGGGCCCGAACCAGCATCCGTCGACGCTGGTGAACGGCGGCACGCGTGCGGGCGCCGAGCAGCGGATGCTGCAGGAGTGGCACCACTTCTTCAACAACACCCGCCGCTGGCGGGACCTGCGGAAGATCACGATCGCCGAGGTGCACGGGAAGGTCTACGCGGCGGCCCTCATGTTGGCGTGGAGCTGTGACCTCATCGTGGCGGCCGAGGAGACGACGTTCGCCGACGTCGTCGGTACCCGGCTCGGGATGTGCGGGGTCGAGTACTTCGCCCACCCGTGGGAGTTCGGCCTGCGCAAGACCAAGGAGCTCATGCTGACCGGAGACTCGATCGACGCCGAGGAGGCGTACCGGCTCGGCTCGGTCTCCAAGGTCTTCCCGGCGGACAGCCTGCGGGCCGACACGGACGCCTTCGCCGCCCGGATCGCCGCCCTTCCGACGATGACGGCGCTGCTGATCAAGGAGGCCGTGAACCAGACGGCGGACAACATGGGCTTCCACAATGCGTTGAACGCGTGCTTCAGCCTGCACCAGATCAACCACTCGCACTGGGCGGAGATGCACGAGGACAAGGTGCCGCGAGCGCACGAGTCCGACGGTGTCGCCAACTGGAAGGACGCGCCGCCGGTGACCCCCGCGGTCAAGGACCGGCCCGGTCTCGAGGTCGCCTCGGTGGCCGCCCCGTCCGAGGCGGGCTGACCGTCGGTCATGGAGCTCGACCTGACCGAGGACCAGCAGCTCGTCCGCGAGACGGCGACGCGATTCATCGCCGAGCGGAACCCGGCCGAGCGGGTGCGGGAGGCGATCGAGAAGGGGATCCGGCTCGACGCCGCGGACCTCGCCCGGCGCGCCGAGCTCGGGTGGTATGCGACGTTCGTCAGCGAGGCCTTCGGCGGAGGTTCGGTGTCCGGGGTGCCCATGGCGGACGCCGCGATCCTGGCCGAGGTGCGCGGTGCCGCTCTCCAGCAGGATCCGTTCGTGGAGGTCAACGGCGCCGCCGCCGTCCTCCAGGCCTATGGCTCGGAGGCCCAGCGGGCCGCGTTGTTGCCGGGGATCGTCTCGGGTACGTCGCTGACCGCACAGGTCGCCTCGGGAGACGGCACCTGGGGCGGTGTGGCGCGCGCCGTGCCGGGGCCATCCGAATGGCATCTCACCGCACGCTCGCTCCTGCTGCCGGACTGCGCGGAGGTGGAGCACATCCTGGTGGTGGCGACGGACGAGGCGACCGGTCGCGAGCGGTACTTCGTCGTCCCGCTCGACGCTCCCGGCGTCGACGTGAGTGGTCTGGAGACCCTGGACCCGACCCAGCCCCTCGTCGCCGTCACCTTGTCCGACGTCGTGGTGCCTCGCTCCGCCGTCGTGGGAACGAGCGGGGCGGTCACCTACGGGCGGAGCGTCGCTACGGCGCTGGCGGTGGCCGAGACCGTGGGTGCCATGACGCAGCTGCTCACGATGACCTGCGAGTACGCCTCGCAGCGGGTCGCCTTCGGCAGGCCCATCGGCTCCTTCCAGGCGCTCAAGCACCTGCTGGCCGACCTTTCGGTGGTGCAGGAGTCCGCGGAGGGTGTCTCCGCGGCCGCCACGCGGTCGGCGTCGAGTCCCACCGACCACACCGCGGAGGTCGTCAGCCTCGCCAAGCTCCACCTCGGCGAGCGCGCGGTGTCGTTCGCCCAGGACTGCCTGCAGGTCTTCGGTGGCATCGGTTTCACCTGGGAGCACGACCTCCACCTCTACATGCGGCGGCTCACCGCCTCCGCCGCGCTGCACGGCACCACCACCTTCCACCGCGAGTGCGTTCGAGCGCACCACACCGACCAGCTGGAGGCGGGCGAGTGAGCCTCGATCTCGACGAGTTCCGGGCAGCGCTTCGGGCGTGGCTCCCGGCCAACCTGGACCGGCGGGGACGAGCCGTCGGCGACCCTTACGCGCCGGAGCACGTCGCCGAGCACCGCCTGATCCAGCGACGGCTCTGGGACGGCGGGTACGCCGGGCTGAGCTGGCCGCAGGACTTCGGTGGAGGCGGGCTCTCCCGTGAGCACGAGCAGGTCTTCGCGGCCGAGGCCAAGGAGTTCGTCACCCCCGACTTCGGTGTCCTCGGGGTGACCACGTTCGGGTCCTGCGTACCGACGATGATCCGCCACGCCACCCCGGAGTTCCTGGCCCGGCACGTGCCCGCGGTCCTGCGCGGCGAGGAGCTCTGGTGCCAGTTCTTCTCGGAGCCGGCGGCCGGCTCGGACCTGGCCGGGGTGCAGACGCGGGCCGAGCGGACCGAGGACGGCGAATGGTCGTTGTCCGGGGCCAAGGTGTGGAGCTCGGCGGCCCACCTGGCCGACTGGGCCATGTGTCTGGCTCGGACCGACGCCGACGTCCCCAAACACAAGGGGCTGACCTGGTTCGCCGTCCCGACCGACGCTCCCGGTCTCACCGTGCGGCCGATCCGGATGAGCTCGGGGGAGCGCGACTTCTGCGAGGAGTTCCTGGACGGAGTGCCGGTGCCGGATGAGGACCGCATCGGCCCCGTCGACGGCGGCTGGGCGATCACCTCGACCCTCCTGGTCTACGAGCGCGGGGCGGGACGGCCCGCGGTCGACGAACACCCCGACGACCCGGGGCGCCTCGACGACGAGCTCGTCGACCTGGCCCGGCGGCAGGGACGAGCGGGGGAGACGGCGGTCCAGGACCTCATCGTCTCCGTTCATCTGCAGCGTTTCGTGAACGCACAGGTCAAGGCGCGTGCCGCGACCAGGACCCGGCTGGGCACGATGACCGCCGGGATGGCCTCGTTCGCCAAACTGACCGAGGCCGGGCTCGCCCCCGCCCGGTCGCGCGCCCTCATGGAGATCGGTGGCGCGGCATCCGTCGCGTGGTCACGGGGCGACGGCGACGCGGCTGCGGCGGCGAACACCTTCCTGGTGAGCAAGCGGCTCGCCGTGGCCGGGGGGACCGAGCAGATGCAACGCAACGCGATCTCCGAGCGCGTTCTGGGTCTGCCGAGGGAGCGGTCGGTGGACAGCGACGTACCCTTCCGCGAGGTGCAGCGGCGGGCGCGGGACTGGACGCCATGACCCGAGGGCTTCCGACCGTCCGGATAGTCGAGGAGGCACTCCGGGAAGGGGTGCAGATCGAGCGGGTCGGGATCGAGACGGCCGCGAAGGTCGAGCTCCTCGACGCGCTGTCCGCGACGGGGCTCGACGAGATCGTCGTCGGGTCCTTCGTCCGCGGCGACTGGGTGCCGCAGATGGCGCACGTCGAGGAGGTCATCGAGCGGATGACGGTCGTCCCGGGGGTGCGCTACCGGGCCCTGGTGCTCAATGACAAGGGGGCCGCCCGCCGGGACCGCTACGTGCCCCCACTGTCCGTCGACGCCTCTCCGCGGCTGACGGTGCACGCCTGCGACGTCTTCGCCCAGCGCAACACCAACCGCGGTCAGGCCGCCGAGCTGGCAGGCCTCACCGCCGCGGCGGACCGAGTCGGGCCGGGGGAGGAGCCGGCGACGGTCCGGGTCAACGCGGCCTTCGGCTCGAACTATCTCGGAGACGTCGAGCCCGAGCTGGTCCTCGGGCTCATCGCGCGCATGATGGATGTCTGGGAGCGGGCCGGGCGCCGCGTGGACACCGTCTGGCTGGGCGACCCGATGGGGTGGAACACCCCGCTCGGGGTCGAGCACCTGGTCACGCAGGTGATCGCCCGCTGGCCGCACGTCCGCCGCGTTCATCTGCACCTGCACGACCAGCGCGGTGCGGCCCTCGTCTCCGCCTACGCCGCGATCCGGGCCCTCGGAGCCGAGCACGAGCTCGTCCTGGACGCCGCCGTCGGCGGTGTCGGCGGCTGCCCCTACTGCGGCAACGGCCGTGCGGCGGGCATGATCGCCACGGAGGACCTCGTCGACATGCTGCAGGAGATGGGCATCCCGACGGGGATCGACCTCGACCGCCTCGTCGAGGCCGCCGTGCTCGCCGAGACGGTCTTCGGGCACCCCCTGTACGGCAAGGTGGCTCTGGCGGGCCCCCGACCACGAGGAGACCGCTTGTACCCGATGGACATGCCGCTGGTCGAGACCGTCGAGGAGGCAGCGCACTACCGGCTGGGTCCTGAGGCGTACGCCGGTGGCCTACGCCCGTGGCGACGTCCCGTCGCGAGCCCGCAGCGGGCGCGCGCCGAGCGAGGAGAACCGGTCGTCCACGTCGTGGAGCCGGGATGAACGCGCCCGCGGTGCTCGACGTCGAGCGGCGTGACCACGTCCTGTGGCTGACCATGAACCGGCCCGACGCGCTGAACGCCCTCAACCGGGAGCTGAAGAGCGCCCTGATCGCTCAGGCGGTCACCGCCACGAACGACCCGGACGTCTGGATCGTCGTCCTGCGCGGAGCGGGAGGGAGGGCGTTCAGCGTCGGCGCGGACCTGAAGGAGGTCCGCCGAGACGACGAGGGCGGCGCCTTCGAGGTCCCGATGCACGAGGTGTCCCGCAACGTCTACGAGGCCGTCCTCGAGATCACCAAGCCGACGATCGCGGTGGTCGACGGCTACGCCCTCGGCGGCGGCTTCGAGCTCGCCATGGCCTGCGACCTGCGGGTGGCCACCACACGGTCGGTCTTCGGGCTGCCGGAGTCGACCATCGGCATGGGGGCCACCTTCGGGTCGGTGCTGCTCCCACGGCTCGTACCCCGCGCCGTGGCGCTGGAGATGCTGTACTTCGGACGCAGGCTCTCCGCGACCGAGATGGTCGGCCACGGTCTGGTCAACCGGGTCTGGCCCGACGAGGAGCTCGACGTGCGGCTCGCCGAGTGGGTGGCCGAGCTGCGGACCAAGGCCCCGCTGACGCTGCAGCGCTACAAGGAGATGGCGACGAAGGGCTGGGAGCTCCCCGTCCCGGCCAACCTGCGGCTCAACGTCGGGCCCAACCCCTACACGGCGGAGGATCGCCAGGAGGGACTGGCTGCCTTCCGCGAGAAGCGTCCAGCGCGCTGGCGGGGGCGATGAACCGCCCCTGCCGGCGCGGCATCAGGGTTCGATCAGGCGCAGCGCGTTCTCCGGGCAGAGGCTCACGCCCTCCCGCGCCAGACCCGCCATCGCGCTCGGAACGTCATGGGGCTCGGTGAGGGTCGAGTACCCGTCGTCGTCCAGCGGGAACAGCTCCTCGGAGGCGACGCTGCATCGCGCGTGCCCGCTGCACGCCTGCCGGTCGACCTGAACCTTCATTCCGATCCCTCTCCTTCGAGATGCCACGCTGCCTCCGGACTATACTTGCTGCGCAACTACCAAGCAAAGGTGTCCAGTCGCTCTCGGTGCAGTCGCCGGATCCGTCCGACCTGCGATGAGTAGCATCTCTGGGCCAGAAGGCTCGGCACGCGCCGCGGGGTCGTGCACGGGCAGGCTCGCAAGGATCGGGGAGAGCAGTCGGTGGCGGCGAGACGCACTCAGAAGGAGCGCTCCGAAGCATCGACCCAGCGGCTGCTGAAGGCGGCCGGAGAGCTGGTGGTCGAGGGCGGTTACAAGGGGATGACGCTGGCTGCCGTCGGCGAGCGGTCCGGCTACAGCCGCGGACTGGTCACGGCGCGTTTCGGGTCGAAGGACAAGCTGCTGGAGCGGCTGATCGACGACATCACCAGCGCCTGGGGTCGGACGAACATCCTGTCCCGGTACCGGGGGGCGACCGGGCTCGAGCGGGTCTTGATCTTTCTGCGCGCGGTGCACGACCGCGCACAGCACGAGCCCGCGGCTCTCCGCCTCCTCTACGCCCTGATGTTCGAGGCGCTCGGCCCCGTTCCCGAGCTCCGCCAGCGCATCCTCGACTTCCATCGGGACCAGCAGACGGGGCTGACCAAGTCGGTCGAGTTGGGCATGCGCGACGGATCGATCCTCCCCGGGCTCTCCGCACAGGCCGAGGCCGAGATGATCCTCGGCGGGGTGCGCGGCGTGGCCTACCACTGGTGCCTCGATCCCGAGCGGTTCGACCAGGTGAGTGCGCTGGCGAACCTGACGGCGGCCGTCGAGCAGCGGCTCGCGCGTCCCCTCGACGGGGCCGAGCAGACGCGGTCCTCGATGGCCGACCCGGCCTGACCGGCCGAGAGGGGCGTCACGCGGGGGTGGCCACCTCGTCCGCCACGTCGGCGAGGGAGCTGATCGCGGTGGTGCCGAGCTTCAGCAGGTCCCGGGCATCCGCTCCGGCGTCCGCCGCCGCACGCGAGGCGTAGTCGACGTCCTTGGCGAGCATCCGAGCACCGTGGCGGACCCGGCTGCTTCCGACGTGCCCGGTGGCGAGCGGGCCCCCGACGAAGCCGTCGTAGGGCAGGGCGCGCACGAACTCGCTCATGATCTCTCGTGGCACACCGAGTTCCTCCGCGAAGTCCATCGCCTGACAGATGATCTCCACGTTCGCGGCGTACAGCAGGTTCATGGCGAGCTTGACCCGCTCGCCGCTGCCGAGGCCGCCCACGCGGCGGACGGTGCGGCCCAACTGCTCCAACGCGGGGCGACAGCGGTCGATCTGCTCGTCGTCGCCGCCGCAGGAGATCAGCAGCTCACCGGCGCGAGCGCGCACCGGACCTCCACAGACCGGCGCGTCGACCACTCCCACCCCGCGCGGGGCGAGCCGGTGCGCGATCTCGTCGCACGCGTCCGGGAGCACCGTCGAATGGACGACGACGAGGTCGCCGGGGTTCAGGCCCGGCGCCAACCGGTCGACGACCTCGACCAGAGCGTCGTCGTCCGTCACGCAGACGTGCACGACGTCGCAGCGGAGACCGAGGTCGGTGGGGGAGTCGGCCACCGCGACGCCGGCGGTGCGCAGCGGTGCGCAGCGCTCGGGGGAGCGTGCCCACGCGGCGTGCAGGAAGCCGCCGTCGGCGAGTCGCTCGGCCATGGGGAGCCCGAGGTCGCCCAGCCCGATGAAGCCGTGTCGGTCGGTCATGGCCACCTTCGTTGTTGGTTGACAAGCGAGGATATGGTTCCTAGGTTAGCGCCTGGCGGGGCTCGTGCCCGCGCTTGTTTCTTCCCTTCCGACGAGCCCGACCGGACCCCGACGGGCCGAACCGTCGTGCGCCGAGTGCGCGCCGGTTCCGCAGAGACCGGGAGCGACACTGTGACCGACAAGCCCATGGCCGGAGTGCGGATCCTCGAGGTGGCCCAGTTCACCTTCGTGCCTGCAGCCGGCGCGATCCTCGCGGACTGGGGCGCCGAAGTCGTCAAGATCGAACATTCGAGCCGGGGCGACGCCGCCCGGGGGCAGACCAACATCGGCTCGATCGACCTCGCCGCCGGCTCGTTCCGGCCGATCTTCCAGCACCCCAACCGCGGGAAGCGGTCCGTGGGTCTCGACCTCGCGCACCCCGCGGCCAAGGAGATCCTCTACGACCTGGCGCGGCGCAGTGACGTCTTCCTGACGAACTTTCTGCCCGACGCGCTGAGCCGTCTCGAGATCGACGTGGAGCACATCCGAGCCGTCAACCCGAGCATCGTCTACGCGCGAGGCAGCGGGTACGGCGCGCGAGGGCCGGACGCGGGGAAGCCCGCCTTCGACGCCACGGCCTTCTGGGCGCGGGGCGGGAGCTCGTTCGGGGTGACCCCGCCGGGTTCGGACCGCCCGCTCTACATGCCCGCAGGGGCGTACGGGGACTCCATGGGCGGGATCACCGTCGCCGCCGGCATCGCCGGCGCGCTCTACGCCCGTGCGACGACGGGGGAGGGCTCCGTCGTCGACGTGTCCCTCCTGGCGACCGGAGCCTGGGCCGCCGGGCTGAGTGTCAACCTCTCCCTGCTGTCGGGCGACCCGATGCCCCCCAACTCGCTGCCGGAGCCCGGCCCGGCCCGCAACCCCATCTACGGGGCGTTCCGGACCGCGGACGACCGTTGGATCCAGATCAGCATGCTGCAGGCAGGCCGCTACTGGGCCGACGTCTGCCGACACATCGACCGGCCCGAGCTCATCGAGGACGAGCGCTTCGACACCCTGCCGAAGCTGATGGCCAACGCCCCGGCGGCCAACGCGATCCTCGTCGAAGCCATCGCCGCGCACCCGCTCGCCCACTGGCAGAAGCGTTTCGAGACGCTGGAGGGGGCATGGGCGATCTACCAGAACAGCCTCGAGGTCGCCCAGGACCCACAGCTGCGCGCGAACGGCTACATCGCACCGGTGACGGACGTCGAAGGAAACGAGCGCGAGCTGCTCGCCAACCCGGTTCAGTTCGACGAGACCCCGCCAGCCCTCGTGCGCGCACCGGAGTTCGCCGAGCACACCGACGACGTGCTCCGCGAACTCGGCATCGACGAGGAGCGCCTCATCGAGCTCAAGCTGGCCGAGGCGATCACCTGAGACGGCCCCGCCCGCACGGATCCGACGACGTAGTCAGGAGAACCAACGATGGACCAGAGCCTCGTCGAGCACTTCGTCGAGCACTTCGACCACCACGACCCTCGGCTGGGGGCCGAGCCGGAGCCCATCTACGCGGCGATGCGCGCCGACCACCCCGTCGCCCACAGCGACGTCCACGGCGGATTCTGGGTGATCTCCGACTACGAGAACGCCCGCTACGTCCTGCAGCATCCCGAGCTCTTCACGACCCGCGAGACCGTCACCATCCCGCCCGGCCTGGGCAACGCGCGCCCGCTGCTCCCGTTGGAGCTGGATCCGCCGGAGCACGTGAAGTACCGCAACCTGCTCGCCCCCGTCTTCGCGCCGCGGCGGATCGAGGCCCTCGGCGAGAAGATCCGCGCCAACTGCGACCGGCTCATCGACGCGTTCATCGACCGGGGCGGGTGCGATCTCGTCTCCGAGTTCGCGTCGCCGCTGCCGTCCATGATCTTCGTCGAGATGATGGGGCTGCCCTACGAGCACTACACGCAGTTCCACACCTGGAAGGACGTCATCCTCCACGGCCACCACGACGACGTCGACGGATCCAAGCGGAAGGCTGCGGGACAGGAGGTCCACACCTACATCAACGAGCTCATCGGGCGGCGGAAGAGCGACCTGTCCGATGACATCATCAGCGTGCTGATCACCGCCGAGGTCGAGGGCGAGAAGCTCACGGACGAGGAGATCATCGACGTCACCTACCTCTTGTTCCTGGCCGGGCTCGACACGGTGACGTCGGCGATCAGCCTGAGCTTCCTGCACCTCGCGACGGACGCCGCCCGGCGGGAGGCCATCGTCGCCGACCCGTCGCTCATCCCCGCTGCGGTGGAGGAGCTGCTGCGGTACGAGTCGCTGGTGATGGCAGGCCGCACCGTCGTCGAGGACACGGAGGTCGGCGGGGTGGAGATGCGCAAGGGTGACCGGGTGCTGGTGAACACCATCTCGGCGAACCGGGACTCCACGTTCTTCGAGAACGCGGACGAGATCGACTTCTCCCGGCGGGAACGGCGTCACCTCGCCTTCTCCGTCGGGCCGCACCGGTGCGTCGGATCGCACCTGGCCCGGCTCGAGCTCCGCGTCGCCATGGAGCGGTTCCACCAGCGGATCCCGGACTACCGGGTGCCCGCCGAGGTCACGCCCAAGCGATACCTGACCTCTGTGGCGGGTATCGAGACCCTTCCGCTGGAGTGGACTCGATGACCGGGGCCTTCGACGGACCGAGCCCGCTGCTCGTCGGCCGCGAGCTGCGGGCCGCGGAGTCCGGCCGCACGTTCGAGAACATCGACCCCACCACGGAAGAGGTGCTCGGCCTCGCGGCCGACGGCACCCTGCGGGACGCCGATGCGGCGATGGCCGCGGCACGCGTCGCGTTCGACGACACCGGCTGGGCCGACGACCTCGAGTTCCGGCTGCACTGCCTCGTCCAGCTGAAGGCGGCCCTGGAGAAGAACGTCGAGGAGCTGCGCACCATCCTGGTCAAGGAGGCCGGCTGCCCGATCTCGTTCACACGCAGCGTGCAGCTCGACGGCGCTCTTGGCGAGATCGACCTCGCGATCGACCTCGCCCGGAGCTACGAGTGGGAGCGGCCGCTGGTCGCCGTCGGCGACAGGCTCTCCACCATCCGGCGAGAGCCTCGCGGGGTCATGGCGGCGATCACGCCGTTCAACTACCCGGCCTACCTCGACCTGCGGAAGATCGCGCCGGCGTTGGCGGCCGGTTGCACGACCATCCTCAAGCCGTCCCCCGAGACGCCGTGGTGCGCGGCGTACATCGCCAAGATGGCCTTCGAGCACACCGATCTGCCCCCGGGCGTGCTCAACGTGCTCACCTCCAGCGACACCGAGGTCGCGGCTTCGCTCACCTCCGACCCGCGGGTGGACATGGTGTCCTTCGTCGGCTCGACGGCGACCGGCCGCCGGATCATGCACCAGGCGGCGGACACACTGAAGAAGCTGGTGCTTGAGCTCGGAGGGAAGTCCGCATCGATCATCCTGGACGACGCCGACGTGGCGAAGGCGGCGGCCGTCGCTGCGGGGGTCGGGTTGCACGCGGGCCAGGGGTGCGGCCGACTCACGCGCTTCATCGTGCCCCGGTCCCGCTACGCCGAGGCGGTCGACGCCGCACGTGACGCGTTCGCGAGGATCCCGGTCGGAGATCCTGCGGACGAGGCCACCGTCCAGGGCCCCCAGGTCTCGGCCCACCAGCACCGCCGGGTGCTCGGTCTGATCGAGACCGCGAAGTCGGAGGGCGCCACGGTGGCGTTCGGGGGCAGCGGGCGTCCGCCGGGGATCGAGCGTGGCTACTTCGTGGAGCCCACGCTGTTCACCGACGTCGATCCGGACTCGACGATCGCGCAGACCGAGGTCTTCGGGCCCGTCGCCGTGATGATCCCCTTCGACACCGACGATGAGGCCGTCGCCATCGCCAACAACTCCAGTTACGGGCTGAGCGGTGCCGTGACCAGCGGTGACCCGAAGCGCGCCATGGCCGTCGCACGGCGAGTCCGTACGGGCCACCTGATCGTCAACGGTGCGGTGCCGGGTCTGGACACCCCGTTCGGCGGTTGGAAGCAGTCCGGCATCGGCGTCGACAGCGGGCTGATGGGCTTCGAGGAGCACCTGGCGGTGAAGAACATCGGGACACCCGCGTGAACGAGCAGGGCTGGGTCCGTGAGCCGCCACGCGTGACGCCGGAGAACGAGTTCTTCTGGCGTGGCGGCGAGGTGGGCGAGCTGCGCCTGCAACGCTGCACTACCTGTCAGACGCTCCGGCACCCGCCGGGCCCCGTGTGTCCGCGATGCGGTTCGGACGGCACCGAGATCGCGGCGGTGTCGGGCAGGGCGGTCGTCGAGGCGTGCACCGTGAACCATCGACGGTGGCATCCGGACGTCCCGGTGCCGTACGCCGTGGCCATCGTGTCCCTCGTCGAGGACCGCGAGGTCCGCCTGGTCACGAACATCGTGGGCTGCCCGCCCGAGGAGGTCCGGGTCGGGCAGTCGGTGCGCGTCGACTTCGAGCGCATCGATGGCGACGTCTGGGTGCCGGTCTTCCGCCCGGACGGTGCGTCCGACGTCGACCTCGGCCCGCCGCCGCCGGTCCCGACGGCCGCGGGGCTCCTCCTGCGGCGGCCACGCTTCGAGGACCGCGTGTCGATCTCGGGGGTGGGGCAGTCCGAGGTCGGGCGCAGGCTCATGCGTCCGCCGCTGTCCCTGACCGTCGACGCGTGCCGGGCGGCCCTCGACGACGCCGGACTCACCTGGGCCGATGTCGATGGTCTGTCGACCTATCCGGGGCCGGGGGACACGGGGATGGGCGAAGGGGGCATAGTGCCCCTCGTCGAGGCGCTGCGCCTGCAGCCCACCTGGTTCAACAGCGGGTTCGAGCTGCCCGGGCAGCTCGGGTCGGTGGTCGCCGCGATGCTCGCCGTGGCTTCGGGCCTCTGCCGGCACGTGCTGTGCTACCGGACCGTCTGGCAGTCCACCGAGGCCACGCTCGCCCGCGAGGGGCGGTTCGCGCCGGGAGCCGCGACTCCCATCTGGGGCCACGAATGGCGGGCGCCCTATGCCGCGTCGAAGGCGGTGAACCTGCTCGCCGCACGAGCGACCCGCTACATGCACACCTACGGTGCGACTCGCGAGATGCTCGGCTGGGTCGCCGTCACCGAGCGTCGACACGCCGGCGCGAACCCGGACGCGATCTACCGCACGCCGCTGACGATGGAGCAGTACCTGGCGGCCGAGCCGATCAGTACACCCTTCGGCATCTACGACTGTGACCTGCTCTGCGACGGTGCGGTCGCCGTCGTCGTCTCGGCCCGGGACGCGGAGGCGGACCTCGCGTCACCGCCCGTCCGCGTCGAGGCCGTCGGCACGCGGATCGTCGAACGGACGGCGTGGGACCAGGGCGTACTCACCCACGAACCGCAGATCTTCGGCCCTGCCGAGCACATGTGGAGCCGGACCGACCTGCGACCGGCGGACGTCGACGTGGCCGAGCTGTACGACGGGTTCACGTTCAACGCGGTGTCGTGGTTGGAGGCCCTGGGCTTCTGCGGGATCGGCGAGGCCAAGGACCTCGTGGACGGGGGCAAGGAGATCGGGCTCGACGGACGGATCCCGCTCAACACCCACGGAGGCCAGCTCTCGGCCGGGCGGCTGCACGGATACGGGTTCCTGTTGGAGGCCGTCGCTCAGCTGCGCGGCCGCGCCGGGGAGCGCCAGGTGTCGAACGCCCGAACCGCGGTCGTGACGAGCGGAGGCCTGACCCCGGGCGGGGCGATGCTGCTCCGCGCGCCCTGAGCGGGTACATTGCTGGTCGACAAGCAACGTAAACGTTGGAGGCCTCGGTGCCGTTCGCCGCTGTGAATGGTCAGCGACTCTGGTTCGAGGACTCCGGGGGAGTCTCGCCGGTCATCCTGATGGCGCACGCCTTCGGGATGTCGAGCTCGTCCTTCGACGCCCAGGTCGAGCTGCTCCAGTCGGAGTTCCGATGCGTCCGTTGGGACGCCCGGGGGTTCGGACGGACCGAGTTCGACGGCGGACCGTTCGACTTCTGGGACCAGGCGGCCGACGGTGTGGCGCTGCTGGCCCACCTCGGGATCGAGTCCGCGGTGTGGATGGGGCTCTCCCAAGGGGGGTTCATCGCCCTCCGGGCCGCCCTGCATCGTCCCGATCGGGTCACCGGTCTGGTCCTGGTCGACACGATGGCCGGCGTCGACGGTGAACGGTCGCTGCGGGCCAAGCGGGACCTCCTCGGATCGTGGGTCACCCACGGACTCGACGCGGATCGCCTGGCGACCTTCCTCAAGGTCACCTTCGGCGAGGTCGACCACGCCCCGCCGAAGATCGTCGCGAGCATGCACGAGATCGACCGAGCGGGCCTGGGGCGAGCGCTCGACTGTCTCCTGGACCGCGACGACATCCAGGGCCGGTTGCGGCACGTCGACGCGCCTGCCCTGGTCGTGCACGGCGAATGCGACCGTTCCATCGCCCTCGAGCGGGCCGAGGCCATGCGAGCGGACCTGTCGGGAGCCGAGCCCGTGGTGGTCATCCCGAGCGCGGGGCATGCCGCCTGCGTCACGCACCCTGACCTCGTGGCTCCGCACGTCGCGCGGTTCGTCCGTGCGCAGCAGTGCGACGAGACCCTCATCGGGCCCTGACCGCCGCGCGGCTGTTCGGAGGACTGCGCGACGGGCGGCGGACACGAGGGCGGGATCGTGAGATGCTCCGTGGCGCTGGACACTGACGTCGGGGTGAGTGCGAGGAGGTTCGTCCATGCCGGACGCGGTCATCGTCGATGCGGTCCGCACCCCGTCCGGTCGCCGCGGCGGGGGCCTCGCCGACGTCCATCCGGCGGATCTCTCGGCCTCCGTGCTCCGGGCCCTCGTGGAGCGCACCGCGCTCGATCCCGTCCACGTCGAGGACGTCCAATGGGGCTGCGTGTCACAGGCGGGAGACCAGGCGGGCAACGTCGGACGCGCCGCCGTGTTGGCGGCGGGTTGGCCGGAGGAGGTGCCTGCCGTCACGGTCACGCGTGCGTGCGCGTCGGGGCAGCAGGCGATCGAGCACGCCGCGTGGGCGGTGTTGGCGGGGCAGATGGACGTCGTCGTCGCCGGGGGTGTCGAGTCGAGCAGCCGGGTGTCCCTGGGTGCCGCTCGTCAGGGCGGTGACCCGAACGGCCGGGTTCCACGGGAGCGGTACGGAGTCGACGGCTTCGACCAGCTCCGGGGGGCAGAGCGGATCGCGCGGCGGTGGAACCTGAGCCGGGCACAGCTCGACGACTTCGCCCTCCGTTCGCACGACCGAGCGCTCAGCGCCGCGCGTGCGGGCCTGTACGGGCCGGTCCTCGCGCCGGTCGACGTCGGCGGTGCCAGGGTGACCGAGGACGAGTGTCCGCGGACAGGGCTCGACGCGGCCGGACTCGTCGGGCGAGCTCCTCTCGTGCCGGACGGCGTTCTTCAGCGTGGACACGCGGCCCCGCTGGCCGACGCCGCCGCCGCCCTGCTGGTCACCTCCACGGAGGCCGCGCGGCGCTTCGGGTTCACGCCGATCGCGCGGTACCACTCGGGTGCGGTGGCCGCGGCGAGCCCGCTCGACGTCCTCACCGCACACATCCCGGCGACGGAGAAGGTGCTGAAGCGCTCGGGTCTGGCTGTGGGGGACATCGGGGCGGTGGAGATCAGCGAGCCCTTCGCGCCCGCGCCGATGGCCTGGTTGGCGGAGGTGGGCGTGGATCCGGGCATCGTGAACGCCTGGGGTGGCTCGCTCGCACTCGGGCACCCGCTCGGAGCCACCGGCGCGGTCCTGATGACCACCCTCCTCGCCCGGATGCGTCGAGACCGCGTTCGCTTCGGACTGCAGGTCGTGTGCGGGGGCGGCGGTATCGCGACGGCGACCATCATCGAACTCCTCGACCCGTTCTATTGTTGATGGCTGACAAGTAAGTATATGGTGTCGCCGAGCCTCCGTCACGCCTGCGTGAGCGGATGCCGTGATCCCGATCGTCATCGATGCCGGCGGCGTCGCCTGCGAGGAGTTCCCATGAGACCAGGCAGTCGGTTCTACAGCGCGGTGTGCGAGACCGAAGTCGTGATCGTCCGTGCTGCGGACGTGGTCGAGCTGTCCTGCGGTGGTGTACCGATGGCCGACGCGGCTCCCGCGGTGCGGTCGTCGGGCCCGGCCCGAGGGCACGACACCGGAACGGTGCTGGGCAAGCGCTACGAGGACGGCGAGGCAGGGATCGAGGTGCTGTGCGTGAAGGGCGGGCGCGGGTCGGTCGCGGTCGAGGGGCGGCTGCTGTCGCTGAAGTCCGCCAAGCCGCTCCCTGCGTCGGACTGACGGACGGGCGTCGATGAACCTGTTCATGTTGCTGGAGATGGCTGCCGACGCAGCCCCGGACCGCGTCGCCGTCGGGTCGCGCGTCGGGGGCATCGGCTACGGGCAGCTCCTGGACCGCGCCGGGGCCGTGGCGACCCGCGCATCCCAGGCCGACTGCCTCGCCCTTCTGGACCTCAACGGCCCCGCCATGCCTGCCCTGCTGTTCGGGGCGGCGGCTGCGGGCGTCCCGTTCGCTCCACTCAACTATCGGCAGACGGACGCCCAGCTCGCGGCCGCCACCGATCGGCTCAGTCCGGTGCTGGTCGTCGAGGGCGAGCCGTTCGCCGGTCGCATCCGGCCACGGCCGGGCGTCGCAGTGAGCCGCATCGACGACGTCGCCCAGGGGGGACCGCACACCACGCAGCGGTCCGTGGATCCCGACGCTCCGGCCATACTCCTGTTCACCAGCGGAACCACGGGGGAACCGAAGGCAGCGGTCCTCCGCCACCGCCACATCACCAGCTACATCATCTCGACCGTGGAGTTCGCCTCGGCGGATGTGGACGAGGCGGCTCTGATCTCGGTTCCGAACTATCACATCGCCGGGCTCAGCGCCGTGCTCAGCTCGGTCTACGCCGGCCGCCGGGTCGTCCAGCTCCCCTCCTTCTCGGCCGAGGAGTGGGTCGATCTCGCGGTCGCCGAGTCGGTGACGCACGCGATGGTCGTACCGACGATGCTCGGTCGGATCTTGGACGTCCTCGATGCGCGGGACGAACGGCTCCCCGCGCTTCGGCACCTCTCCTACGGAGGCGGTCGGATGCCTGGGTCCGTCGTGGAACGCGCGATGCGGCTGCTCCCTCACGTCGGCTTCGTCAACGCCTACGGCCTGACCGAGACCAGCTCGACCATCGCGATCCTCGGGCCCGACGAGCATCGGGCGGCGTTGGCGGCCACGACGCCGGAGGGACGTGCGCGCCTCACCTCCGTAGGCCGGCCGCTGCCGAGCGTCGAGGTCGAGGTCCGCTCGGCCGATGGCGCCGTCGTGGAGCCCGGGGTCGCCGGAGAGGTCTTCGTCCGCGGAGAGCAGGTCGGTGGGGAGTACACCTCGCACAGCGCGTTGGACGACCAGGGCTGGTACGCCACCCGTGACCGTGGCCTGCTCGACTCCGACGGTTACCTGTTCCTCGACGGGCGGGCCGACGATGTGATCGTCCGGGGTGGCGAGAACATCTCGCCGGGTGAGGTCGAGGAGGCGCTCGTCACGCATCCTGACGTCGAGGAGGCGGCGGTGATCGGCGTAGCCGACACCGAGTGGGGCGAGAGGGTCGAGGCCTTCGTCGTCCCGGTCGCCGGAAAGTTGCTCGAGGTGGCTGAGCTGCAGAGCTGGGTCCGAGAGCGCCTGCGCTCCACCCGTGTCCCCGACCGGTTCCATCAGCGATCCGGCCTCCCGTACAGCGAGACGGGAAAGCTTCTGCGGCGAGTACTGCGAGACGAGCTCGACGACCCCGCCGCCCCGTCGATGCGAGAGCATGTCATGCGCGACACCGCGATCGTCGAGCCGCGGTGAGGGATGACGGCAGGCCGCTGGGCGGCAGGGTCGCTCTGGTCACCGGTGGCACCCGGGGTATCGGCAGGTCGATCTGTCTCGCGCTGGCCTCCGCAGGAGCGGAGGTGATCGTGGTCGGTCGCCGTGCGGAAGCCTGCCGCGAGGCGGCGCTGGCCGTGGCCGACCGGACGGGGAGTACGACTCACCCGGTGGTGGCGAACGTGTCCCGATGGGCGGACTGCGATTCACTCGTCGACGAGGCCTACGCCCTGACCGGCCGGGTCGACGTGCTCGTGAACAACGCGGGCTCGTCTCCACGCTACGACCACATCACCGATGTCGACGAGGCGTTGTTCGACAAGGTCGTGTCACTCAACCTCAGAGGCCCGTTCCGACTGTCCGCCCGGATCGGGTCGCTGATGGCGGCGGGGAGCGGTGGAGTGATCGTCAACATCGGCTCGATATCCGGTGAGCTGGGCTCGCCGCGCGCGATGGTGTACGCGGCCGCGAAGGCGGGCCTCAACAACATCACGCGCTCCTTCGCAGAGCTCCTGGGACCGACCGTGCGGGTCAACGCCGTCATGCCTGGCGCGGTCGAGACCTCGGTGCAGGCGGGGTGGACGGATGATCAGCGCGCGGGAGCTGCGGCCCGGGCCCTGCTGGGCCGTCTCGGAACCCCTGACGAGATCGCCGCGATGGTGCTGTTCCTGGCGACTCCGGCATCGAGCTACCTGACGGGCCAGGTCCTCGCGGTCGACGGAGGCCGTCGGGTGTGGTGAGGCGCAGGACGGAGGAGCTTCGGATCAAGGGCAGTCGACCTCGCGCTCCTGCCATGACGATGGCGGGAGCAGCGGCTTGCGGCCGAGCGCAACAATCAAGGAGATGACCTTCCCCCGCTGCGCACGACTGCGACTACCGCTGCAGGCAGCATGTCTGCAAGCCGCTCGCGCAGTCGACGATCCGCCAGATCACGTCATCCTGTGGCGCGACGTCGAAGGTTGTCGGCCGGGCAAAGCACCTCGTCCCTCGCTCTGCGCCGTGTCTCGCGTAGAGCCAGTCGTGGTGCGAGATCGTGCGCGTGGTGCGAGTTCTGGAGGTTGGAGAGGGGCCTTCTGTAAGCGTTGTCGCTGGTAGGAGGCTTGTGGGGGGCTGGCAGTCAAGGGGTCAGAGGTTCGAATCCCCTCAGCTCCACTCTTCTGATTTCGATCTCGTCCCCGCTGTTCTGGCAGGTCAGGCCTGGCGAACTCCCTCCGCGCGTCGCGGTGTCCCGCGGCGGCTGCTGCCCGTCGATCTTCGATGTGGTCGCACTGTGGTCGCAGGGTTGCGGGCGCACGCGATCGATCAGGGTCGCTGGGCGAGTTCGGCGGCGGTGAGGGCTGCGGCGATGGCGTCGACGGCTTGTTGCGCGGCGTAGGGGACGAGGTGTCCGTAGATGTCGACGGTGGTGGAGATCTTCGAGTGGCGCAGTGTCTTCGATGCCATGGCCAGGGGCACTTGCGAGCTGATCATCAGGGTGGCGGCGAGGTGTCGGAGGTCGTGGACGCGGATCCGTGGGACGCCTGCATTGGTGCAGAGGTGGTGGAAGCGCCGAAGGGACCACCTCGGGTCGTAGCGGTGCGCCGTCGGCCTGGCTGAAGACGAGATCGGTGGTCGCGCTGTGTGCGGCTTGGGTGCGTCGTTGTCGGTCGAAGGCCGCGACGACGCGTTCGGACAGTCCGACCCAGGCGTGGCTGGACTTCGTCTTGGGGCTGGTCATGACGGGTGTGCCGTTGCGGACGTTGAACAGGGTGTAGCGCACGAACAGGACCGCGTCGTCGAGGTGGACGTCGCGCCAGTGCAGTGCGAGCGCTTCGCCTTTCCGGAGACCGGTGCCGATCAGGATCTCGAAGAGGTTCGTGAGGGGTCGTCGGTGGCGTCGCAGTGCCGGAGAATGTGGTGGCGTCTGTCGATGTCCAGCACGTCATGATCTGCTTCGGTGGGTGGGGCAGCGGCGCGTGTCGGGCGGCGTTGTCGTGGAGTCGTCGTTTCCGGATGGCGTCGCCCAGGGCGCTCGAGAGCGTGGCCACGAGCCGGCGCACTGTGGTCGGGCCGCGTCCGGCGGTGAGTTGGGCGTCGATGAACCGGGCGACGTGCAGGTGGTTGAGCTTCTCGAGCCGGATCGCGCCGAGGCCGGCACGAGGTCTTTGGTGACGTAGTCGGTGTAGATCGCGAGTGTCGTGGGTTTGAGCGAGCGGGCCTTCTCGTGCAGCCACGTGTCGAGGTAGTCGGCCACGGACTCGGAGTCGTCGAAGACGATCCCGGCGCGCTCGCACTCCAGGACGTGGTCGGGGGCGGCGGGGGCGGCGGCGCGTGTGGGGAAGCCGCCACGGCGCAGGGTGGAGCGTCTCCCGGTGAGTGCGGGCATGTCGACGGCGAAGGTCCAACTGCCGTGCCGAGGTGTCCTCGCGAGCATGGGGCAGCGCGCCCCGAGCTGTTTCCCGTCGGCTCCGCGGCAGGCGCACCGCCGGTAGACGCGGCCGCGGTGAGCTGCCTGGCGCATGATCGTCGACCTCCTCGGGCCCGCACGCTGCGTGCCGGAGGCCGACGGTGGCTCAAGCGTGACCACATCGCGACCACGTACAGGAGCTTCGCTGGTCAGCGCGGTGTCATTTGAACGGGCGGTCAACGGATCCGCACCTCCACCTGCCGACTGGCTTTAGCTTGAGCTAAAGTAGGTGGGTGGAGGTCGCATGTGGGAGATCTACCTGACAGACGAGGTCCATGAGCGGCTCGACGGGCTGCTCCGAGGTGACGGGGACACGCACTATCAGGTGGTGTCGGCGATCGAGGCTCTCGCGGAAGGTGGCCCGAACCTCGGCCGTCCGCTGGTCGATCGGATCAAGGGTTCGACGGTCCACAACATGAAGGAGCTGCGCCCGGGTTCCGCGGGGAACAGCGAGGTGCGGATCCTGTTCGCCTTCGACCCGTGGCGTAGTTCGGTCCTGCTAGTCGCGGGCGACAAGGCCGGGCGCTGGAGCGAGTGGTATCGGCAGGCCATTCCGCGTGCGGAGAAGCTCTACGCGACGTATCCGAAGGAACGGGAAGCCGAGGAGGGCGAGGCATGAGTGCTGCGCGATGGTCGGAGGTCCGAGGCAAGCACGTCGCGGCCGCGGGAGAGGAGCGTGTCGAGCGTCAGAAGGGGCGGTTGCTCGGCCAGGTGCGTGCGCACCGGCTGGCGGAGACCCGCAAGCGGCGAGGGCTGACGCAGCGGCAGGTGGCGGAGGTGATGGGGGTGACCGTCGGGCGGGTGAGTCAGATCGAGAACGGTGAGCTGGCCGGTATCGAGGTGCTCGATAGGTATGTGCGTGCGCTCGGTGGCGACCTGCAGATCGTGGCGAACTTCGGAGACGAGCAGATCAAGGTCGGCTGAGCGCGCCCCGACTGCGGCCCGGATCGACGAACATGCCTGGTCGGCACCGCGGGGTCACGCCATGTCCGCGGGCGGTATTCGCAGTCGACGATGGCGGGTCGCCGGTCTGCCGGGCTGGCGCAGAACACCGTCGGCAGCCGACGCTGCGGCGGTCGTGGGACGGCTGTTCGGCTGAACCGTTCGTTCTCGGCTGAGGTCTGACCCCGAGCCCGTGCCTCCCGATTCGCGGACGAGCGGATCGTGCCAGGATCGGCAGGTGGCCCGCGGCGGTGAGAGAGACGTGATGGGGCCTGGAAGCGGTCGGGCAGTGGGCCGACGTGAGTCCAGCCCCTACGCCACCGACGGGGGTGGGTTCACCTTCGAGCGGCGAGTCGCGGCGAGCTACCTGATCCGCATGCTGACCGGAACGGCGGGCGTCGGGCACGACGGAAGACGGGTCGTGAAAGTAGCGTTCCAGCTCTCCGGTCCGGTCGACGATCTCGCTGTCGACTCCGCGGGTGAGGAGAGCGCGCCGCTGCTGTTCACGCGGGTCGCCGTTCGTCGGGCGCCGGCGTTCCACGCGGGCGACACCGGCTCGAAGCACCTCGTGACCGACTTGGTCGCCGCGCTCGGTGCCGTTCGCGACGACCACGAGACCGTGCTGCGGCTGGCAATGTGGGTTGCTGGCCCGCGGACGGCCCCGGCCCAGGTCCACACTCTCGCGGCCTACGCTCGTGTCCAGACCGACGCCGCTGCCTTCTTCGCTCTGCTGCATGAATCGGGGCGCTTCAGCCAGATCCTGGTGGATCGACTGGCCCACGTCGTCGGCCGCGCGGCGTGGAGGGTCCGCTGTCCGGCATCGTCACCACGCACGCTGGCGGCGGCATCACGATCCGGACGACCGACAACCCGGTGCACTGCCGCTGGAGAAGCGGCCTCGCGGCGGTCCCCGTGGTGGTCGTGGTCGACTTCCTCAGGCTTGGACTGCAGGCGCCCACCACCCGTTCCAGGCCGGTGTCGAGGACTGTGTCGCGGGCGTCCCGTGGGCGTACGACCACCGCGTCGAGCTAGGCTGTTGTCCTCGCTAATCAGGCAGAGTCCGGATGTGGCGACATCGCGATTGTCACAGCGCTGCGACAATCGGGAAGGCCGCACCTATCTCCAGATTGAACAACGTGGCTCGGCATCACACCGAGGAGGGCGGCGTCCTCGCCCAACCTCAGCGATAGATCAGTCTCCTGTCGAAGTGCGGGTGCTCGTTCACCGTGAGTGGCCGTCGCCCGGTCGCCCCGACGACCCCTCGGGTCAGCGACCAGTTGATCAGCATCGTGTTTGAAACCGTTCCACAAGCGGGCGTCCGCCGTGGAGTCGTCGTAGCCGTAGGCAGACGTGAGCACACCGCAGCTAGTGGGCCAGCCGAGGTGGCAACGGCTGCTGGGTGGCTCCGTCACGAGGACCCCGACTCGTACCCATCACTTCGTGCAGGTCGACGGGTTCCCGGTAGTCGTCGTCCAACCGGCACCCCGGGCACGTCTCGCCGGAGTGGCCGGACGGCGTGTCCCGACAGATGCACATCGACCTCGCGACGGACGACCTCGCCGGCGCCGACCGGCGGGTACTCGAGGGCGGTGGGCGTCGGCCGAGGCCGTTGGATGACGTCGACCCCACGGCGCCCGGGGGCGGGCGTGTCCACGCCAGTCCGGCCGGACACCCCTTCTGTCTCCGGGCGATCTGAGCGGGCACCCGGATCCACCGATTCCGGCCCCACCGATCCGAGACGAGGCACTAGTGTGGAGTGCCCGTGCGAGACCAAAGGCGGTTCTCCCTCATGGCGGACGTACATCGGCTCGAACCCGTGCCTGCGAGCCCGGGCAGAGGCACCGTGTTCGCGGCGTGGGAGCGGTTCGTGCAGGGCGATGACCAGGTCCCCGGGGTCCGGCCCGTGGTGGCGATCTCGTGGCACCGCTGTCGGGAGCAGTACCGGGTCGACCCGCATCTCGCGGAGGCTCCGGTGGCGGTCGCGGAGGTCGACCACCCGCCGGAGCACGACGTCGTGTTCACCGAGCTGGGATTCCACGCCGCCTCGGTCGCCCACGAGGTCGCGACCCTCGGTGGGGTGGTCACAGTCGCCGACGCCACCGGCCGGATCCTCGCCGAGTGGGGCGACCCGGCCACGCTCGCCAGAGCAGGTGAGGCGAACCTGGCGCCCTGGTTCTGCTGGTCCGAGGCCGCCGCCGGGACGAACGGCATGGGCACGGCCCTCGAGGCGCACGGCCCGGTGCTGATCAGAGGCGCGGAGCACTGGTGCCAGGCGTTCCACAACTGGGTGTGCGCGGGCATCGCGGTACGCGATGTGGTGACCCGGGAGGCGATCGCGGTGCTGAACATCGCGTGTTGGCGCAGCGAGCTCCCCGCGTCCGCGGGCGGGTGGCTGGGCGACGCGGTCACCGGGACCCGCTGCACGCTGCGGCGGCGGGCCCGCGACAGCGGGGCCGAGCTGGTCGCGGCATACGCCCAGGCCAGAGCGCGTTCGGGAGCGGCGCTGGCCGCGGTCGACGTCGCGGGCAAGGTGGTGATCGCCGACGACACGGCGAGTGTGCTCATGGGCGTCCCTGCCGCCACACCGGCGGTCGACCCGACGGTCCGGTGGAACCCCGGCCTACCCGAATTGATCGGCGCCGCCCGGTACGCCAGCAGGCAGGCGGCCCGCAACCCCGACTGGGTCGGGTCGACCCAGATCTTCGCCCATCTGGCCGACGAACCGATCTCGATCAGCATCCGACCCGTCTTCTCCTCCCGGCACCTGATCGGGAACCTCGTCTCGTTCGGCACGTCCGACGGACCGGCGATCCCGCACGGCGGAGCACCCGCTCGCCGCCGGCCACGTCGGGTGGTGGCGACGCGGGACAACCGGATGGTGCTCCTGCGCCTCCCGGAGGTCTGCGTCGCGGAGTCGGACGGCAACGACGTGTGGCTGTCGACCGACCAGGGCCGGTTGCGCGCGACGTCGCAGGGCTTGGACAGGCTCGAGGGCGAGCTCGCGGACGCCGACTTCCTGCGGGTCCACCGCCGCTACGTCGTCAATCTCGGCCGCATCCGCGAGATCGAGCGCGGGCGCGGGGGCGAGCTCCACCTCGTCATGGACGACGGCGCGAACAGCATGGTGCCCGTGTCTCGGCGGAACGCGCCTGCCGTGCGCCGGGCGCTGGACATCTGAGGTGGTGGCGGGATGAGCCGATCATGCTCGTGGTCCGGGGGAGAGCGGTGAACGAGGGGGCCGCAGGCGGCCTCGGCCTCTCCGCCCCGGCGCTGCGCCTGCGCACCGCGACCGGCGGGCCGCGCAACCGCGACTGGTGGCCGAACCGCCTCGACCTGAGCGGCCTCCGGAGGAACTCCCGCGCCGCCGATCAGATGGGCGACGACGTCGACTACGCGGCGGAGTTCCTGTCCCTGGACCTCGACGCACTCGCCCGGGACGTCGACGCTGTGCTGACGACGTCCCAGGACTGGTGGCCCGCGGACTTCGGCCACTACGGGCCGCTCATGGTCCGCATGACGTGGCACGGCGCAGGCACGTACCGCATCGCCGACGGTCGGGGCGGCCCGGGCACCGGGATGGCCCGTTTCGCGCCGTTGAACAGCTGGCCGGACAACCGCAACCTCGACAAGGCGCGCCGGCTGCTCTGGCCGGTGAAGAGGAAGTACGGCCGCCGCGTCTCCTGGGCCGACCTGATGGTCTTCGCGGGTCACCGGGCGCTGGAGACGATGGGGTTCACGACCTTCGGCTTCGCGGGCGGCCGGCCCGACGTCCGGGAGCCCGACGACACCTACTGGGGCCCGGAGCGGGCCTGGCTCGGCGACGAGCGCCACCGCGGGGTCCGCGAGCTCGACACCCCGCTCGCCGCCGACCAGATGGGGCTCATCTACGTCAACCCCGAGGGCCCGAACACCGTGCCCGACCCGCGGATGTCGGCGCGCGACATCCGCGAGACCTTCCGCCGCATGGGGATGGACGACGAGGAGACCGTCGCGCTGATCGTGGGCGGGCACACGTTCGGCAAGGCGCACGGCCCGGCCGACCCCGAGACGGCACTCGGGCCCGAACCCGAGGGCGCCGCCCTCGAGGAGCAGGGGCTGGGCTGGCGGGGCCGCCATGGCACCGGGAGGGGCCCCGACACCGTCACCAGCGGTCTGCACGGGACGTGGACGCCCACCCCGACCAGCTGGGACAACACCTACCTCGAGACCCTGTTCGGCTACGAGTGGGACGTGGCGCTGAGCCCGGCAGGCCTGTGGCAGTGGGTCCCTCGAGGCGGCGGCGGGGCGGGCACCGTGCCGGACGCCCACGACCCGTCGGTGACGCACGCCCCGACCTTCCTGACGACGGACCTCGCGCTGCGGTTCGACCCGGGCTACGAGCCGATCGCCCGGCGGTTCCTGGAGCATCCGGACGAGCTGGCGGACGCCTTCGCCCGGGCCTGGTTCAAGCTGACGCACCTCGACATGGGGCCGATCGAGCGCTATCTCGGGCCGCTGGTCCCCCGGGAGCGGCTGCTCTGGCAGGACCCCGTGCCCGCGGTCGACCACGCCCTGGTCTCGGCCGACGACGTCGCGGAGCTGAAGCGCCGCATCCTGGACTCGGGGCTCACGGTGGCACAGCTCGTCGCCGCCGCCTGGGCGTCGGCGTCGACGTTCCGGACGAGCGACAAGCGCGGCGGGGCGAACGGGGCGCGCATCCGGCTCGCGCCCCAGCGGAGCTGGGAGGTAAACGACCCCGACGAGCTGACGCACGTGCTGGACACCCTGGCGCGGATCCAGGGAGCCTTCCATGGTGCACGGACCGCCGAGCGGGCAGGCACGCGGATCTCGCTCGCCGACCTGATCGTGCTCGGCGGGTGCACCGCCGTGGAGGAGGCCGCCCGCACCGCGGGCCACGACGTCCGCGTCCCGTTCACACCCGGGCGGACGGACGCGTCGCAGGAGCAGACCGACAGCGAGTTCTTCGCCGTGCTCGAGCCGCGGGCGGACGGCTTCCGCAACTTCCGTGGCGGCGGGGCCCGGCTGCCGTCGGAGCACCTGCTGGTCGACCGGGCGGACCAGCTGACCCTGACGGTTCCCGAGATGACCGTCCTCGTCGGCGGGCTGCGCGTGCTCGGCGCGAACTCCGGGCGGTCCCCGCTCGGCGTCCTCACCTCGGCGCCCGGGTCGCTCACCCCCGACTTCTTCGTCAACCTGCTCGACATGGGCACCGAGTGGCGGGCCACGTCGAAGGACGCGGAGACCTTCGAAGGCCGCGACCGCGCCACCGGCGAGACCAGGTGGACCGCAAGCCGGGTCGATCTGGTGTTCGGCGCGAACTCCGAACTGCGGGCGGTCGCGGAGGTCTACGCCTGCGACGACGCGCGGGAGCGGTTCGTGCACGACTTCGTGGCCGCGTGGGACAAGGTCATGACCCTCGACCGGTACGACCTCGCCCGATCTCCGGGGCGGCAGTGATCAGCGACCGACCACGGCTCCGGCGGCGTACCGGGCACGAACGGTAGCCGTTCGCGGACGAACGGCGTGAGCGGATCCGATCCGCCGACGCCCCTTGTTGGCCCGATACCCCCGGCGTAGCGTCGCGCATGCCTTGGGAGACTTCACGATCACCATCGCGCGCCGCCATCGAGCGAGGGCGACCATCGTGGGAACGATGTCCGTCGCCATGCTGATCCGGGTACTGCTGGAGTTCGCGATTCGACCGAAGCCGACGACGAGATCTCGATGAGGAGGTGAGGCCCGGTGACGACCGCGCAGGAGCGGGCTGACCTGATGGACAAGCTCGGGTTGGCCGCGCAGAACAAGGGCCCGCTGGGGCAGGTGCTGGGGACCGGGAGGATCGGGCAGGCCACGGAGAAGGACGACGGGCGGATGGAGGCGACGATCCGGATCCGGCCCGACGAGATCGCCTGGGATCCGTCGATCCTGGTCATGCCACACGGCGGAGACATCGAGCTCACCCTCGTCAACGACGACCTGAACACGCACTGCGCGCTCCTGCCGAGCAATGGCGACCGGAAGTTCATCTGGCTCGTGAACCACTCGCGCGGAAGGGCGACTCTCAATCTCGACGGGCCGGGCTACTACTGGTTCAGCTCACCCACCGGCAACGACGAGGGCCGGGGACTGACCGGGGCGATCGTCGTCCTTGGCGACGTTCCGCCCGAGGCCCGTCTCGACCGTCCCGACCAGCCGCGACCGTAGAAGGAGCCCACGATGACCGTCGAGTACGTGGATGCGGGCGAGGCCGTCGACCAGGGCAACCTGAGCGGCAAGATCGCGGGCGGTGAGGTCGCGCCACCCGTGGTCCAGAACGTCGACTACGAGCGGATCCTGAACGCCGCCTCGGAACCGCAGAACTGGCTCACCTACTACGGTGCCTACAACGGTCAGCGGTACAGCCCGCTGGACCAGATCACCACCGACAACGTCAAGCGCCTCGTGCCCGCCTGGGTGTTCCAGGCAGGCTCGAGCGGGCTCATCGCGGGGGCGTCGACCTACTCGTTCGAGGCCGCCCCGATCGTCGTCGACGGGGTCATGTTCCTGGCAGGCTGGGACGGCTGGGTGTGGGCCCTCGACGCGGTGACGGGGAAGGAGATCTGGCGGTACAAGCACGCCGTCCCCTTCGACGTCTCGCTGTGCTGCGGAAACGTGAACCGCGGGGTCGCCGTGGCCAAGGGGAGGGTCTTCTTGGTCACCGCGAACGCGCACGTGCTCGCCCTCGACGCCACCACCGGCAAACGCGTCTGGGACAAGACGTACGGGGACGTGCGGGCGGGCGAGAGCGCCACGGTCGCGCCGCTCGTCGTGAAGAACCTGGTCATCGTCGGCAGCTCCGGCGGCGAGTTCGGGGTCCGCGGTCACCTCGACGCGTTCGACCTCGACAGCGGCGAGCACCAGTGGCGCTGCTACACGGTCCCGAAGCCCGGCGAGCCCGGTTCGGAGACCTGGCCCGCCGACGGGGAGGCCTGGGCGCGCGGCGGGGCGAACTGCTGGGTCACCGGCACGTTCGACGCGGAGACGAACCTGCTCTACGTCGGCACCGGCAACCCGGCGCCGGACTTCGACGGCGCCGTCCGCGAGGGCGACAACCTCTACACCGACAGCATCATCGCCGTCGACGTCGACGCGGGCCAGATCCGCTGGCACTACCAGTGCACCCCGCACGACGTGTGGGACTACGACAGCATCGGCGAGTGCATCCTCTTCGAGCGGGACGGGCGCAAGCTGCTCGGGCACTTCGACAAGAACGGCTACTTCTTCGTCCTCGACCGCACGACCGGGGAACGGGTCTCCATCACCCCGTTCGTGGACCGGATCACCTGGGGGGCGATCACCCGCGACGGCCAGGTGACGGCCAAGGTCTACCCGGACGAGGAAGGTGTCCCGGTCCACTTCTACCCGGGCCCGGCAGGCGCGAAGGAATGGACCCACGCTGCCTACAGCCCGCGGACCGAGCTGTTCTACGTCCCCGTCCAGGACGTCGGGGCGACGGCCACGCGCCGCCGCCGGGAGTTCAAGGAGTCGATTCCCTACTGGGGCGCCGGTGTGCAGGTGGACATCGAGGAGGCGGTCGGTTCGATCAGCGCGTTCGACGCGAACGGCGACGAGAAGTGGCGCTGGCGCAACGAGCTCCCGATGTGTGCCTCCGTGCTGGCGACGGCGGGCGACCTGGTGTTCGCCGGTGAGCCGTCGGGCGAGTTCAACGCGCTCGACGCCCGGACCGGGGAGCAGCTGTGGCAGTTCCAGTGCGGCAGCGGTCATCACAGCAGCCCGACGAGCTACATGGTCGACGGCAGGCAGTACGTCGCCGTTCCGGTCGGCTGGGGTGGATGGGCCGAGGGGTTCCTCCCGGGCATGCTCGGCGCAGGCCACGGAAGTGCGCTGTTGGTCTTCGCGCTGCCGGAGTGAGCGACACACCGTGAACGCAGGCTGTCGGCGTTCGGCAGGGAGAGGAGGTGGATCCATGGAGTCCCAGCTCGACGCGTGGGAGACGCCCGAGTTCGACGAGATCGGAGTCGCACCCGAGGTGACCATGTACGTCGCCCGGCTGGACGACTAGGAGGGGGTGGGCGGCGCCGGACGCGGTCCGGCGCCGCCCGCGGTCGTCACACGGCCGAGGAGCCGGGCTCTCCGGTGGAACGGGGGTGCGGGGTGTGGGTGCGGGTGCTCGGCTCGGCGGCCGGAGGCGGCTCCCCCCAGTGGAACTGCGGATGCCGGGTCTGCACCGCCGTCCGCGTCCGGGGCGGTCCTGTCCGCACGCAGTCGTCGATCGCGGTCAGTGCCGATCGCGAACGGTGGTTGCTGATCAACTGCTCACCCGATGTCCGCACCCAGATCGAGGCCGCTCCCGCCCTGCATCCGCACGGCGCGCGGGCGACCCCGATCGCGGCGGTGCTGCTCACCGACGCCGAGCTGGACCACACGCTGGGTCTGCTGCTCCTGCGCGAGGCCCGGACGGTGCTGCTCTACGCCACGGCGGCGGTGCGCACGACCCTCTGCGACGGCTCGGGGGTGCTGCGCACGCTCGAGCGGTACTGCGCGGTCGACTGGCGGGCGGTGGTGCCCGGCGCCGACCTGCCCCTGGCGGACGGGCTGTCGTGCCGGGCGTTCGACGTGCCCACCACGAAGCACGACCGGTTCGGGCTCGGCGTCGATCACGGCCGCGTCGTGGGCTACCGGCTGACCGACGAGCGCACCGGGGGAACGCTGGTGTACCTGCCGGGGGTGCAGGCGCTCACGGCCGCGCTGCGCACCGAGATCGCGGGCTGCAGGTGTCTGCTGATCGACGGGACCTGCTGGTGCGACGACGAGGTCCCCGGGAAGACGTCCCGGGACATGGGCCACCTACCCGTCGAAGGCCGCGACGGCAGCCTCGCCCAGCTCCCGTCGCTGGGCGTGGGCCGGGCGATCTACGTGCACATGAACAACACCAACCCGATCCTGCTCGACGACACGCCCGAGCGGCGGATCGTCGAGGAGCACGGCGCGGAGGTGGCGATGGACGGCCTCGAGGTGGAGGTGTAGACGCGTGACCAGCACGATCCAGGACGACCTCGTCGAGACGTTGCGGGCCCACTCGCGGCGCTACCACGACCAGCACCCGTTCCATGTCCGGATGAACGCCGGGCGGCTCTCCCGCAGGCAGATCCAGGGCTGGGTGGCGAACCGCTTCTACTACCAGGAGAACATCCCCCGCAAGGATGGGGCGATCCTCGCCAACTGCCCCGACGTCGAGGTCCGCAGGCGCTGGATCCGCAGGATCACCGACCACGACGGAGAACGGCCCGGGGAGGGCGGCATCGAGGCGTGGCTGCGCCTGGGCACGGCCGCGGGGCTGACCCGTGAGGAGATCACCGACCATCGGCACCTGGTCCCCGGCGTGCGGTTCGCGGTCGACGCATACGTGACCTTCGCCCACACGCGGCCCTGGGTGGAGGCGGTGGCGTCGTCGCTCACCGAGCTGTTCGCCCCCGACCTGATGGCGGAGCGGCTGGCCGCATTCGAGCGGTGGTACGGGTGGATCGACCCCGCGGGCCTCGCCTACTTCCGTGCCCGCCTCGACCAGGCGCCCCGCGACTGCGAGCACGCTCTCGAGGTCGTCACCACACACTGCGTGTCCGCCGAGTCCCGGGCCCGCGCCGTCGACGCGCTCGCGTTCAAGTGCGACGTGCTCTGGAGCCTCATGGACGCGATCGACAAGGCCTACCCGGAATGACCGCGCCGGACCGCATCCCGACCCGGCCCCAGCCGCCCGGCCCCCAGCCGCCCGACCCGGTGCTGTCCGACGGGGTCCGCCCTCGGCTCGCCCGGCATGTGCGGATGTCGTTCTGCCGGACCAGGCAGCGGCACATCCTGCAGCTCCCGGAGACCGTGGTCGTGCTGCGCGGCAGTGGCGCGAGCATCCTCGAGCTCTGCGACGGACGGCGCACCGTGGCCGAGATCGTCGCTGAGCTGGGCCTGCGGTTCGGGACCGTCCCGGACGACGAGGTGCTGCGGTTCCTGTCCCGGCTCGTGGCCCGGCGATGGGTGGAGCTCGCCGGGGAGACCACCGATGGATAGCCCCTTCGGGCTGCTGGCCGAGCTCACCTACCGTTGCCCGCTGGCCTGCGCGTACTGCTCGAACCCGCTGAACCTGGCCGACTACTCCGACGAGCTGGCCACGCACGAGTGGCGACGGGTGCTGGGCGAGGCCCGCGACCTCGGTGTGCTGCAGTGCCACCTCTCCGGCGGGGAGCCCCTCCTGCGGCGCGACCTGGTGGAGATCGTGGCCGAGGCGCACGGGCTGGGCCTCTACACCAACCTCGTGACCAGCGCTCTCGGGTTCTCGCGGTCGAGGGCCGAGCAGCTGCGCGCCGCCGGCCTGGACCACGTGCAGATCAGCATCCAGGCCGACGAACCGGCCGTGTCCGATCGCATCGCAGGCACCCCCTCCTTCCACCGCAAGGTCGAGGCGATGGGCGTGGTCAAGGAGCTGGGCTGGCCGCTGACCGTCAACGTGGTGCTGCACCGGCAGAACATCGACCGCGTCGCCGACGTGCTCGGACTCGCCGAGGAGGTGCGCGCCGACCGGGTGGAGCTGGCCAACACCCAGTACTACGGCTGGGCCCGGGTCAACCGGGAGGCGCTGCTGCCGAGCCGCGCCCAGCTGGAGGCCGCCGAGGTCGTCGTGCGAGCGGCCCGCGAGCGGTTGCGGGACCGCATGGACGTCCTCTACGTCGTCCCCGACTACTACAGCCGCTACCCCAAGCCGTGCATGGGCGGCTGGGCCTCCCGGCAGCTCACCGTGACGCCCGACGGTGACGTCCTCCCCTGTCCGGCCGCCCAGTCGCTGCCGTTGCCGCGGGCGAGCGTGCGCGATGCCGCGCTGGACTGGATCTGGGCCGAGGCGCCGGTCATGAACGCCTTCCGGGGGACGGACTGGATGCCCGAACCCTGCCGGAGCTGCGAGCGTCGCGAGCGGGACTTCGGCGGCTGCCGCTGCCAGGCGTTCCAGCTGACGGGCGACGCCGCCCGCACCGACCCGGTCTGCCACCTCTCACCCGACCACGACCTGGTGGCCGACGCGGTGCGGGCCGCCAACGACCGACGGCCGATCGACCTGCAGCTCGTGCCCCGCCCGCATCGCTTACCGGAGGAGGGGAAGTGACCTCGATCCTGCTCTTCGTGGTCGGCGCGGCCGTGCTCGTGTACAGCGCCGAGAAGCTGATCGTCTACCTGGTCGGCGCGGCCGCCGGGCTGCACGTGTCGGTGTTCCTGCTGGCCATCGTCTTCACGGGCATCGAGTTCGACGACGTCGCCTTCGGCGTCGTGCTCAACGTTGAGGACCTCGGCGAGGTCGCACTCGGCACGGTGTTCGGCACCGCCGTGGCGATGACCGGGATCGTGCTCGCGCTCACCGTCCTCGTCGCTCCGACCAGGGTGGACATCCCTCGCAGCTACGTCCTGTTGTTCGCCGTGTCGCCGCTGGTCGTGGTTCCGTTCGTGCTGATCTCGCCGTTGACCCCGGTGCACGGTGTGATCCTCGTACTGCTGTTCGTCGCGTTCATCGGCTACGTCGCCCACCGGGAGCTGCGGAGCACCACCCCGGTCTTCCGGAACGCCGAGATCCTGGAGCACATCGGGGCGGGCGGGGGGACCGGGGACAACACGGCGGAGCCGACCGACGAGCCGGCCTTCAGGGTGACGGCGCCGTTCGTCAAGGATCGGCCGCTCCCGGGATGGTCGTTCGTCGGCTTCGCGGTGCTCGCTCTCGTCGGTGTTCTGGCCGGTGCCGTCCTCATGAGCTCCGGGACCGAGGGCATCGTCGAGGGCTACGAGATCGGGGCGACCGTCTTCGGTGCCACGATCGCCACCCTCGTGCTGACCATCGAGGACATCGTCCTGTCGGTGGAACCCACCCGGCGGGGAGCGCCCGAGATCGGGGTCGGCAACGTCCTCGGCAGCGTCGTCTTCGGCGTCACCGCCAAGCTCGGCATCATCCTGCTGGTCGGCGGCACCGTCGTCGTCGACGACGACGTGCTGACCTGGCACCTCCCGGTGCTGGTGGGCATGACTGCGCTGTCCGCCCTCCTCATCTGGAGGGGTCGGTTGCGGCGATGGCACGGGGTCCTGTTGCTGGCGCTGTACGTGGTCTACTGGGTCGTCAGCTTCACCGTGCTCGGGGAGGCCCCGATCGAGGTGGACTGAGGAGCGTCACCCCGGTGGCGGTGGCTGGGCCCGGCGCCCCGGGCCGACCAGCCGCTCGATCAGGCGACGCTCGCCCGGCCAGGCGTCGAGGAGGACCTGTCGGGGAACGCTGCGGGCCGCGTACCGCAGCACCAGCGCGACGACGATGACGTCGTCCAGCGGGCCGATGACCGGCAGGAACTCGGGGAGCAGGTCGATCGGCGACAGCACCCACAGCATCGCGAACACGACGGCGACCTTGGCCCGGCGGGGCACGCGCGGGTCGCGGCGCAGGACCCGCGCGGTGGTCACGCAGTCGGGCAGGAAAGCGGCCAGGTCCTTGGCGAGCCCCGGCGGCAGTCGACGGGCCAGCACGATCAGCACGAGCCACGACGCGACCATCACGGCGGCGACGACCAGGATCGCTTGCAACCATGCGGGCATCGGTACTCCCGTCCAGCCGCAGTCTCCCACAGGAGGGGCGGCACGGCCCCCTCGTCCATCGACCCGGCCGGCTCATCGGCGTCGATCGATGAGCCTGCCCGCACCCCGCCCCCCGGCCCGAGCCGCGGCGCGCCGAGATCGACCGACTCGGCGTGGTGGGTGACCGCGCCCTCGCCCTGCTGGACCCGCGACCGGGACGGTCGCGACGGCGGCCGGCACTGTTGCGCACCGACGAGGTCAAGGAGCCGGATGCGGCGCCCTGAGCCGCCCGCCGAGGGCGGCGACCGGCTGAAGGCCGACGTCGAGGACCGGGACAAGGCTAAGGCGGTGACCTCGCGGCGGTCTGTCGGGCCAGCTCCAGCAACGGCACCAGCCCCGCGTGCGACACGAGATCGTCCTCGTCGAACCGCGCCGAACCGGCCGTGAATCTATGCGACACTTTCATGGGGAAGTGCCCTTCATTGAGCCGGGTTGATCTGTGCCTAGGAACACCTATCGTCCCAGCTCAATGGGCACTTCCCTCGTTCACACGCCGATCCACCAGCGCCGTTCCTCTGCGGATCCAGGCTGAAGTCTAGAGTTCCGCCCCCGGGTGCCTCCGACGCCTTGCTGACCTTCGTGGCAGCCCTGGTCACGTTCCGTGGGTCGCCCTGCCGTCCGTACTGTCTTGGGCTACCCGATCTGCTGTCATGCCACCGCGGGCCCAGTAGGCGCCTCCCTGTACCGCGAGACCGTGGCTGAGCCCCTCGTTGAAGTCGCGGCGGAATCCGATGGTCAGCGCTGCCTTCGCGTAGCGGAGGACCGGAACCGGACGGCAGGCGAGGTCGGTCGCAAGCTCCCAGGCGCGCGCCCGGAGCGCACCGCGGGGGTGCACCTCGTTGACGAAGCCGATCTGCAGGGCCTCACGGGCGCCGATGGACTGCCCGGTGAGGAGCCAGTACTTCGTCCGGGTCGGGCCGAGCAGCTCGCCCCAGACCAGCTTGATCCCGTCGCCGGGGATCGTGTCGCGGTACTTGAAATGCGCATGGTCCGCGAAGCTCGCCTCGTCGGCGGCCAGCACGATGTCGGCCATCACGGGGATCTCCGAGTGGATCGTCGCGGGGCCGTTCACCACGCCGATGACCGGCACCTCCACGTCGTTCAGGTTGCGGAGCATCCGACGGCCCTCCCACCAGATGTGGTCCCAGGGGAGCGCGGCGAAGTCCGTCGTGTCGATCTCCGTGCAGAAGTCGTCCCCGGTGCCCGTCACGATCAGGACCTTGATGTCGGGATCGGTCGCGGCGAACGCGAAGGCCTCGGTGGCGTCCCGATGCGCCTGGGCGGTCCAGCGCAGCGAACCGCCTCCGGTATGGAACCGAAGCTCCACGATACCGTTCGCCCGGGTCACCGACACGTTGTCCCAGGCGACATCTCGTAAGGTCATCGGCCAGCCTCAGATCGTGCGTCACCGCTGCCCTTTCGGGCTGTTCCGCCCGGCGCGCCATCGGGGTCTGCAGCTGCGGTGTATAATGCGTATTATACGTATAGATCTGAGTAGCTGGCAACCGTCCTCGGGCGGTCGCCCTGTCGGCGGAGGCGCGTCAGCATGGATGTCGGACCTGGGCGGGGCGACGAGACGCACGACCGGCCGTCGACCCGGACCGTGGAGGCGAACCCGTTCGAGCGGATGTCCGCGCCGAGCTGGGGTCAGCTCACGCGGGCCGTCAAGACCTCGGAACGCATCGCCACAGCGCTCGTGCAGGACATCATCGACGCCGGGCTGGGGCCGGGCGACCGTCTCCCCAACGAAGCAGCGATGGTCGAGCGTTTTGGCGTGGGTCGCGGATCGGTTCGCGAGGCTCTCCGGATCCTGGAGGTCCACGGCCTGATCGAGCTTCGGGCGGGCCCGAAGGGCGGACCCTTCATCACCGCCATCGACCCACGCAATGTGAGCCGCACGCTGTCGCTCTACCTGAGCCTTCGCGGCGCGACGATGGAGGAGCTCGTGCAGACGAGGCTCTTCCTCGAGCCCATGGTGGCTCGGCTGGCGGCCGAGAACTGCACTCCGGAGTCGGCCGAGCTGCTTCGCGCGACTCTCGCCCAGGCCCCGGTGTCCGGCGGTTCTCGCGAGTACCTCGAGGCGGCGAACGACTTTCACTACGTGCTCGCCACGATGACGGGGAACAGGGTCCTCGATCTCGTGTCCACGGCGCTGAAGGAGCTGTACACGAGCCGGCTGGTCGGCACCGGGGTCGGACACGCGACGACCGACCCCAGCATCGAGCTGGAGCACCAGGAGATCTGCACGGCGATCGTGAGAGGTGACGCCGACACGGCCGAACGGCTCATGAGGACGCACATGGAGTACTACGTCGAGCGCGTCCGGCAGACTGCGCCGGAGTTCCGGGCCAGCCGTCTGGCCTGGGAGTAGGCGCACCCGAGGCGATCCTTAGGCTTGCTATCTAGGCGTTCCATCCGTATCGTGCGTATAGATAGCTTGGTTCGCCGATGAAGGTGGAGAAGATGCCAGAGGGTGCCCTGTCCGGCCTCAAGGTCGTCGAGTTCGCACACGTCATCGCCGGTCCGTTGGCCGGGACCCTGCTGGCGGATCTGGGAGCGGAGGTCGTCCACGTCGAGGATCCCGGCCTGGGTGACTCCCAGCGGTACGCCGGGCCCGCGAAGGACGGCGTGCACCTCTGGTGGAAGGTCGCCGCACGCAACAAGCGGTCGGTCACGCTCAACCTCCGGACCGAGGAGGGGCGGAAGGTCGCCCGCGAGCTCGCGGCATGGGCCGACGTGGTCATCACGAACTTCCGCGTGGCCACCCTCGAGCGGTGGGAGCTCGACTTCGCCTCGCTCCGCCGACTCAACCCGAAGGTCGTGTTCCTCCAGGTGACCGGGTTCGGAGCGACGTCCTCGCGGCGGAACGAGCCGGGGTTCGGCAAGGTGGGCGAGGCCATGAGCGGCGTCGTGAACATCACCGGCTTCCCCGACGGTCCGCCCACCCACACTGGGTTCTCGCACGGGGACTCCGTGACCGGGCTCATGGGCGCCTACGCCGTCCAGGCCGCTCTCTACCGGCGCTCCCAGGACCCCGACTTCGCCGGCGAGTGGATCGACCTCGCGCTGTACGACGGCCTCTATCGGCTGATCGAGTGGCAGGTCATCTTCTACGACCAGCTCGGGGAGGTCCCCGGTCGGGTCGGCAACCGGCTCCCCGCCGCCCCCGCCGCGGTCATCAACACGTTCCAGACCGCCGACGGACAGTGGCTCACGGTCACCTCGGGAACCCCGCGTTCGGTCCGCAACGTTGCCGAGCTGGTCGGGGAGCCGCTCGAGGACTACGCGACGTCGGCGCAGCAGGTCGCCAGGCGCGAGCACCTCGACGGGCTGGTCCGGGACTGGATCGCCCGGCGGCCCCTCGCCGAGTGCCTCGAGGTGATGGCGCGGCTGGAGGTCGTGGCGTCCCGGATCTACACGGTCGAGGACATCCTGAAGGACGAGACGTTCCGGGAGCGCGACAGCGTCGTCGAGCTGGCCGATCCCGAGCTCGGTCAGGTCCGTATGCAGGGGGTCTTCCCGCGCATGACCAACCATCCCGGGAGCGTCCGTCGGACGGCGCCCACCCTCGGGGAGGACAACGACCACGTCTACCAGGTCCTGCTCGGCAAGTCGGTGCTCGAGATGGAGCGGCTGGCCGACAGCGGCGCCATCTGAGCCTGCCCCGGAACCGTCGTCATCACCTCACGAAGGAGGCTCACTGTGGAGTTTCGCGAGCTCGGCCAGGGTCTGTGCGTCTCGGCGATCGGCATGGGCTGCATGGGCCTGACCGAGTCGACGTACGGTCCCGTCGACGAGACCGAGTCTGCCCGGGCGCTCGACCGGGCGATCGACCTCGGTGTCACGCTGCTCGACACGGGCGAGACCTACGGGCGAGACCATTCGAACGAGAAGCTCGTCGGCCGGGTCGTCGAGCGCAGGCGGGGCGACGTCCTGCTGGCCACGAAGTTCGGGCTGACCTTCGACATCGACTCCGGGTCCATGGTCGTCGACGGCCGGCCGGAGACGATCAGGGCATCGTGCGAGGGCTCTCTGCGGCGGCTGCGGACGGACCACATCGACGTCTACTTCCAGCACCGGGTCGACCCTCGGGTGCCGATCGAGGACGTGTGGGGCGAGCTCTCGCTCCTGGTCGCCGAGGGCAAGGTCCGGTACCTCGGGCTGTCCGAGCCCGGGATGCAGACCCTCCGCAAGGCGCACGCCATCCACCCGGTCGCGGTCGTCGAGAACGAGTACTCGCTGTTCACCCGCGACCCCGAGGCCGAAGTGCTGCCGACACTCGACGAGCTGGGAATCGGTCTGCTGTGCTTCGCCCCGCTCGGCCGCGGGATGCTCTCCGGCCGGATCCGCTCGACGGAGGACTTCAGCGAGCACGACTTCCGCCGCAGGCTCCCTCGCTACCAGGGCGAGAACTTCGCCAGGAACCTCGAGCTGGTTGACGCGGTCGCCGAGATCGCCGGGGCACGGGGGCTCAGCTCCGCCCAGCTCGCGCTCGCGTGGTTGCTCTCCCGGGGACCGCGGGTGATCCCGATTCCCAGCATGGAGACCCGTGGCAGGGTCGAGGAGAACCTCCTTGCCGCCGACGTCACCCTCACCGACGCGGAGCTCGCCGCGATCGAGGCTGCCCTTCCACACGGCGGGATCGGCGAGCGGTACGGGGTGTACAGCGGGTTGAGCAGCGCCGAGAGCAGCTCCGTCTGCTGACCACTCGACCGACCGACACCGACGACGTGCGGAAAGGCAGTGCAATGACGCAGCGGTATGCGGACGGGTGGGTCGAGATCGACGGACTGCCCATCCACTTCACGGAATGGGGCTCGGCCTCGGCGCCACCCGTGCTGATGTTGCACGGACTCAACGTCCAGTGCCACACGTGGGACCCCATCGCCGCACAGCTGGCGGATGAGTACCACGTGATCGCCGTGGACCTGCGGGGCCACGGCGACAGTGGTTGGTCACGGGCCGGCTACCGGGTCCGTTCCCTCGCCCACGACGTCCACGGGTTGATCGAGGCCCTCGGGCTCGGCCCGGTGGACCTCGTCGGCCACTCGCTGGGAGTGCGGGTGGGCATGGCGGTGGCGGGGGAGCGACCGGCGACGGTCCGGTCGCTCGTCCTGTCCGACGCCGGACCCGAGACGACCCGCGCAGGTGCGCTCGCCATGCGCGAGTTCGTCCGGTCCGCGACCTCGATCAGGGGTTTCCGCGACGACGCCGAGGCGCGAGAGTACTACGTCGACCTCCACCCCGAGTGGCGCGCGGAGTTCATCGACCTGCACGTCCGCCACCAGCTGCGCCGCAACTGGGCGGGCAAGCTGGTGCCGAAGGCCGACCCGGACGTCCAGTGGATCACCGGGTCGGTGAGCGTGCCCGACATCGGCTACCTGTGGTCGTTGACCGCGAACCTGGTGATGCCGACCCTGGTGATGGCCGGGCGACGCAGCCACATCATCGACGAGGACGGCGTGGACAAGCTCGCGGCGGCCCTGCCCGCGGCCACAGTGCGCTGGTTCGACACCGGCCACTACATCCCGCGGGAGCAGCCGGAGGAGTTCACCGCTGCAGTGGCCGAGTTCCTGAAACGGGACTGACATGACGACTCCGCTCGGCGGACGCCGCCGCTACGCCGGCATGCGCTCTGTCCTCGAGGTGCCGATCCTCAAGCCCCGGTACTGGGCGAAGGTCCCCGAGGTGGACGCCGACGCGATCATGCTCGACCTCGAGGACTCAGCCACACCCTCGATGAAGGACCACGTGCGAGGTCGGGTCGTGGAGGCGTTGGCGGACCGGTCGTACTTCGGTGACCGCCACGTCGTCGTTCGCACCAACAACCTGGCGACGCCGTGGGGTCGCGCCGATCTCGAGGCGCTCTCCGAGGTCGACGCCGATGTGCTCGTCTGCTACCCCAAGGTCCGCGACGCCGCCGAGCTGGCCGAGGCCCGCGAGATCCTGAGCTCCCGAGGGACGGCGCACGGTCTCTACGTCATGATCGAGACGGCCGCGGCCGTTCTGGACCTCGAGCGTATCGCGGCGGAACGGAACGTCGTCGGCCTACACTTCGGCTACGTCGACTATGCCGCCGACGTGGGATCGCGACCGTTCGCCGAGTCGGGCGACGACCTGTTCGCGCCCGCCAACCACTACGTGCGCGCCAAGATCGCCGTGGCAGCGGCCGCCAACGACCTCTTCGCGACCGGAGGGACCCTGATCCCGGAGTACCGCGACCTGGCCAAGGTCGCGGCCTTCGTCCGGTCGTGGGCCGCGCTGGGGTACTCGGGCTGCGTCGTCGTCTCACCGGCTCACCTACCGGTGGTGAACGAGACCTTCCGCCCCTCGGCGGAGGAGGTCGCCCGCGCCGAGACCACCTGCCGCGCCTACGAGGCCGCGGTCGACCGCGGTGACCCCGCGGCCGTGGTGGACGGCACCGTCGTGACGTTGCCCGACTACCGGGTGGCGAGCCTCGTGCTGGCGCGGTCGGTGGACCGCGACCACCGGATGGAGAATCGATGACACACCTGACCGTGGGCGACCCGTCGCAGCGGGTCGTCGTCGCCGGAGCGTCGACGGCGGGGCTCAGCGCCGCCCGACACCTGCGTCGAGCCGGTTTCACCGGCTCGATCACCCTGGCCGATACGGAGGAGCACGCACCGTATCGCAGGCCCGAGGTCTCCAAGGGGATGCTCACGGGGAAGGTCGACCGGACCACGGCCGCCGTGCGCTTCCCGGACGACCTCGGACTCGAGCTGCTCGGCGGCACCACCCTCGTCGGGCTCGACCTGGCGGCGCGGACCGTCCGGGCGGTCTCGGACGGCGCCGCGCGGGAGCTCCCGTTCGACGGCCTCGTCATCGCGACCGGCACCGAGGCCCGGCCGAGCCCCTACGGCACGGTGCGGGGTGCCCACGTCCTGCGCTCGTTGAGCGATGCGGTGGCGTTGCGGGCCGCGCTCACCGAGGCGCAGTCGGTGGTGATCGTCGGCGCCGGCTTCATCGGCCTGGAGGTCGCGGCGGTGCTCCGCGGGCTCGACAAGGAGGTCACCGTCCTGGAGGCCGCCGGGGTTCCGCTCGAACGAGTCCTCGGCGCCCGGTTCGGCGAGCACCTCGCCACGGTGCACGCCGACCGCGGGGTGTGGCTGCGATGTGGGGTGATGGTCGACGGGGTCGAGGTCGGTCCCGACGGCGCGGTCACCGCCGTCAGAACGTCGGACGGCATGCGCGTCGAGGCCGACGTTGTGCTGCTCGCCACCGGCGCGGTGCCCGCGACGGCATGGCTCGCGGGGTCCGGACTCGACGTCGCCGACGGGGTCCGGTGCGACGCCACCTGCGCGGTGGAGGGAGCCGAGAACGTCGTCGGCGCGGGCGATGTCGCGAGCTGGTGGAATCCGCTCTACCGACGGCGGATGCGCGTCGAGCACTGGAACCACGCGCTCGACCAGGGTGCCTACGCCGCCTCCAGGTTGCTCGGCCTGCACGACCCGGCCGGCTTCTCCACGGCGCCGTACTTCTGGTCGGACCAGTTCGGCATGCGCATCCAGAGCATCGGCTCGACCGCCGGTCACGACCGCGCCGAGGTCGTGGAGCACCACGGTGACCGACTCGTCGTCGCCTACGGACACGAGGGATCCCTCGTCGCCGTGGCCGGTATCCAGGCGGGCACCGCGATCAACGGCTACCGCCGGCCGGTCCTGGACCGGGTCGCCCTCGACGCCGTCCTGCTCGGCGAGCCCGCCCCGGTCACCGTCCGATGAGCCTGCCTCTGCGCGAGCGGGCGTCCGCGCTGTTCTACCGGGTGATCGGCCGGATCAGCCAGTCGCGGCGGATGCGCCACGTCCCCCTGCTCCCGCTCGCCCTGCGCACCACGACCCGGTCCCCGGCGCAACCGTGGGACTTCGCCAGCCTGAAGCCGCCACCCGACGAGCTGAGGACGGTCCCCGGCATCCGTCGGCGACAGGACGAGGCCTGGGCCGCGTTCCACGAGCACCCGCTGCGGGACTTCGCACGGATCTACTCCGACGCCATGTTCTTCATGCGTAGCCACATGTGGGCCTCTCACCTGCTCGCGGCGCCGGTGCTCCAACGGGCCCGGCGGCGAATCCGGGTCGAGAACGCCTCGCAACCCCCCGCCGTCGATCGCGAGCCGACCTCCGCCGAACCGACCTCCGCCGAACCGACCCCCGCCGAGCCGACCCCCGCCGAGCCGAGGCCCGGCGCGACACTCGCCGACGAGGTCCTGGCCGCGGAGCTGCGTGCCCTCGCCGCCGGGTCCGGCATCAGCGCCATCGGCTTCGCCGACTACGACCCGCGCTACGTCTTCCAGGAGCACGTCCACGAGCGGGTGGGCGACCGGGTGATCGTGTGCGTGCAGGAGCAGAACTGGGAGTCGACGCAGCGGATCCCCTCCACTCGCTCCGAGCGGACCGCGCTGAGCACCTACGGTGAGCTCATCGAGCGGGCCGCCGAGCTGGTCGACCACCTCAAGGCACGGGGCTACCGGGCGATGCTGCACGACCCGGCAGGCAGCGCGATGATGATCCACTACGGGGTCGAGGCCGGCCTGGGCCAGCTGGGTCTCAACGGGCAGCTGCTCACCCCTTTCGCGGGCTCCCGCTGTCGTCTGATCGGCATCGACACCGACGCTCCGCTCCCGGTCGGGCGACCCGTGGACTTCGGCATCACCGGGCTCTGCGACAAGTGCCGGATCTGTGTCCGGCGCTGTCCCTCCGGCGCGATCCCCCAGAACCGCCGGTTCCACCGGGGCGTGGAGAAGGCCAAGATCAATACGAAGCGGTGCCTGCCCGTCGTCGCGCAGGCCGAGGGCTGTGCCGTGTGCATGAAGGTGTGCCCGGTCCAGCGCTACGGCCTTCCCGCGGTGATGGACCACTTCGAGGCGACCGGCGACGTGCTCGGGAAGGGCACCGACGAGCTCGAGGGATATCTCTGGCCCGTCGACGGCGAGCGGTACGGGCCCGGGAGCACACCCCGGCTGGCGCCGGAGTTCCTGGCCCCTCCGGTCGTCGTCGCAGCGGGACTCGGGAACTACCCGGTGGTCGACGAACAGGCCCTGGCGGCCCGCTCCACCGGCACGCGCCGCCGTGGCGGGGACGAGGAGGAGTTCAGGACATGAGCACGTCGAGACGGGTCGACACGCCAACGGTCAGGGAGAGCGGAATGGGTGCAGCTGCGCCGACGACGGTCATCGACTCCGATGTCCACGAACGGTTGTCCGGTACCGACGTCCTGTTGCCCTACCTCGCGAAACCGTGGCATTCCTACGTCACCGACTACGACTTCAAGTCGGGCTACATCAAGGGTGGCTTCCCCTACGCGCTGAAGGGCGGGGACCGGCTCGACTGGTCCACGAAGTACGGGCCCGCGGCGGTGTCGGTGGAGGCGATGCGTCATCACCTCTTCGAGGAGTCGGACACCTCGCTCGCGATCCTGAACGGGTTCTTCCACTTCTCGGCGATGGCAGCCTCCTTCGAGTTCGCGACCGCGCTGGCGAGCGCCTACAACGACTGGCAGATCGCGGAGTGGCTGGACAAGGAGCCTCGCCTCCGCGGCTCGGTGCACGTCGTCGCCGCGGACCCGGCGAGCGCCGTGCGGGAGATCGACCGGGTCGCGGCCCACCCCGGCATGGTGCAGGTGTTCATGCCCACGGTCGGCGACCGCCAGTACGGGGACCCCTACTACCACCCGATCTACGAGGCGGCGGCGCGCCACGACCTCGTCGTGACCTTCCACCACGGCGCCCCCACGCCCACACTGCTGGGCTACCCGCGCTACTTCGCCGAGTGGCACGTCCTCGCCGCCCCGCAGGCGGCGATGAGCCAGCTGACGAGCCTCGTGTTCAACGGGGTGCTCGACAGGTTCGACGGACTGAAGTTCCTGTTCTTGGAGTGTTCCCTGGGCTGGCTGCCGTGGCACATGCGGCGGATGGACGAGAACCTCCGGGAGTTCTCCACCGAGGTGCCGTGGGTGCGGCGGCTGCCCAGCGAGGCGGTCCGCGCGAGCGTGCGGCTGTCCACCCAGCCGATGGGAGAGCTGAAACCGTCGGAGTACAAGCGCCTCGTGGAGGAGCTGGAGACCGACGAGCTGTTCCTGTTCTCGTCGGACTATCCGCACTACGACGCCGACGACGCCGCGAAGACCTTTCCGGAGTCGCTGCCGGACGCGATGCGCGAGGCCGTCCTCTTCCGGAACGCACTGGCGACCTTCCCACGGCTTAGCGGCGTCACGGCATGAGGTACGAGGTGTGCAAGTCCGTCGACCTGTCCCGGGGGGAGATGCGCGGCGTCGTCCTCGGCCGCACGCCGATTGTGGTCTTACGGACTCCGGTCGGCGATGTGGGCGCGGTCGCCGACCGTTGTCCTCACCGGGGTGCGAAGCTGTCGGGCGGCGTCCTGGAGGAGACCGTCGCCTCGGACGGGATCGGCGAGGTCCGGATGTCGGGCGAGTTCCACGTGCGGTGTCCCTGGCATCGCTTCCAGTTCGATGCGAGCGACGGGATCTGCGGCGTCGACCGGCGGCAGCGCGTCCGGGTCTTCCCGGCGACCGAGGAGGACGGGATGGTCGTGGTCGAGGCCGGTTGAGCCCACCGCGCCGAGAGAGGTCCCCGGGCGAACCCGCCCGGGGACCTCTCTCGTCTCGTCGGCAGCCGGGTCAGTCCGGCAGCCGTCGGATGCAGGCACCGGGACAGACGTCGATGGCGTCGAGGACGCGGGCGGTACGCGATGCGTCGACGACGGCACCGGATGGTGCCCCGCCGTCCGCCATGGGCTCCCCGTCGGCGTCACGAACGGTGGCGAGGCCATCGTCGAGCAGGGCGAACACGTCGGGCGCCAGCTGCTCGCACTGCCCTGCACCCGTGCAGTCGAGTTGGTCGACGTAGATCCTCACGGGGTACCTCCCGAGCCGGGCGCCGTCAGCGTGCAGAAGACGTCGCCGTCGCGGACGGTGACGCGGTAGGTCGCCACCCGGCCCCTGGTGGCGGCCGCGACGCTGCGTCCGCTGTCGATGTGGAACTCGTAAGCGTGCCACGGGCACTGCACGATGAGGCCGTCGTGCGCGTAGACGTACTCGTCGGGCTCCGAGGGCGCCATCGTCCCGCCGACCCGTCCGGCGCACATGGGCGCACCCTGGTGCGGACAACGGTTGCCGATGGCGTAGACACGGCCGACGGTGCGGATCACGCCGATGGAGCGGCCCTCCACGACGACGGGGTGGATCTCGTTGAGCGGCAGGTCCTCGACTCTGCCGACGAAGTGCTCGGCGACCGCCTTCTCCACGGTGTCCTCCATGTCAGGCCACCACCGTGTGCAGACGGGGCAGCGCCGCCTGCGAGTTCAGCTCCAGCCGCGCCGGCCAGTCGGCTCCCAGCACACGAAGAATGTCGGCGACTCCGTCGCCCCCGTGCGGGGCGTGCGAGCCGTAGAGGACGCGCCCGCGGAGTCGATCGGTGAACGTGTCCTCCCACTGCCGAGGATCGGCGGCCTCGGCGACCGGCCAGGTGCTGAACCAAAGAGACGTGAGCACGGCATCGCTCGGCGGCGTGGTCACCCACGGCACGTCGTGCCGGAAGGTCCGCCACTCACGGTCCAGGCGCCAGAGCAACGAGGGCAGCCAGGTGAAGCCGAAGCCGGTGACGAGGATCTGCAGGCGGGGGAACCGGGCGAAGGCGCCCTCGAACGCGAGGCTGGCGATGGTGGACTCGGCGAGGTGGGGCATGAGCGTCAGCCGGGAGTAGGCACTCGCGTGGGCGCCACCGGACAGGGGCGGTGCCCCGAGATAGCGTCCCTCGACGCCCGAGAAGTGCACGACCACCGGGATGTCCCGCTCCTGGCAAGTGGCGAAGATCGGGCTCCACCGGTCGGAGCCCAGCATCGGGCCCGCCAGCGGCAGCGCCACCGCGGGGATGTCCGCGTCGTCGTGTCGGGCGATCTCCTCGACCGACCACTCGACGTCGAACGGGGACAGCACGACGACCGGCCTCGAGGTGGGGGAGGACCAGGTCGCCTGGGCGTAGCCATTGAGTGCGGCGAGGAACGAGCGGGCGGCGACGTGGTCGGCCCAGCCGTTGACCGTGAGCCCCTGGTGGGGCAGGAGCAGCTGGACCGATCCGTCGGGCGGGGAGCTGGGTGACGGCTCGGGATCGTGGCGGAGGCGGTCGGAGACACGGACGTGGTCGGAGGCGACGGCCGCCGACCCGATCCACTCCTCGCGCTCGAAGTGCTTCTGCCAGGAGAGCGTCATGTGGGGGAAGAGGTCCTGGTACCGGCTGACCGCGACGTGGCGGTCGACATCGATCAACATGCGAGTCCGATTCTCGAGGGGACTGGCCGACTCCGCTATCCGCGCGCTGCCAGTATCCGTTCTCCGAAGGTCGCCACCGCGTTCTCGTAACAGACCCGGTCCCGCATGGACCTCGGAATGCGCTTGAGTACGAAGTCGGGGTCGTCGGTGTCGTAGTGGGGGTAGTCCGAGCTGAACAGCAGCATCGAGTCGATGCCGGGGAGGGCGAACAGCGCCTCCAGCTCCTGAACGGTGTCCGTCTCGTCGAGCGGCTGGGTCGTGAAGGTGACGTGCTCGCTCACGTACGCACTCGGCAGCCGCCGCACCAGAGGCGCAGCAGCCGGGTCGGTGGTCCACAGGTGGTCCATCCGGGCGAGCAGGCTGGTCAGCCAGCTGAAACCCCACTCGACCATGACGATCCGCAACCCGGGGAAGCGCTCGAACGCGCCACCGACGACGAGGTCGACCAGGTTGGCGGCGCCCACCTGGGTCAGGACCACGTGCCGCTCGCCGTACGAGCGGGGGATCCCGCCCGCCGGTCCCTGTGAGGTCGTGTAGCAGCCCTCGTTCCCGCTCTGGTGGTAGATGATCGGCAGCCCGAGCTCGGTCGCGGCCTCGTAGATCGGGTCGAACCACCGCGAGCCGAGCATCTGCTCGGCCAACAACAGCTGCACCGCCACTACGCCCGCGTCGCGGCCCCGGCGGCGGATCTCGGCGGCCGCGGCCGCCGGGTCGTGCGACGTCACCGTGACGGCCAGCGTGAATCGGGGGTCGTAGGCGACCCACTCGTCCTCGAAGTACGCGTTGGTCGCCGAGGTGAACGCGGCGGCGGCTGCGGCGTCGGACCAGGTGGTGATCCCGTAGGGCTCCTGGGGGAGCAGGACCGCGGCGCTGATGCCGTAGGGCGTGACGTGCGAGCGCACGGTCAGCTCGCGGTCCGATCCCGCGGGTCCTCCGTCGCTCGGGACCGCGTCGAGTCGGTGGGTCCGGTTCGGGTGGTTGTAGCGGTCCCGGGCGCGCGCGTACAGCCGGGTTCCGTGGGCCTCGAAGTGGCGCCGCCACGAAGCCGACAGATACGGGAAGACGGCCTCGGCCCTCGGCAGCATCGGGTGGACGTCACAGTCGACGAGCGGCGGCCGGTCGTGGTGGATGGTCGGGCTCATCGCCACCTCCGTGTCTATGCGATCTATACGTATGATAGTGGCAGATCATGCCTGGTCTGGCAAGTGACCCGGCCTCGTGGGAAGTGCTTGCGCTCACAGATCTATCTATGCTAATAATTCGATCGATACGTTCGGTTATCGCTCCAACGGAGGATGCGACGGTCGGCCGGGTGGGCTCGCCGGTCCGCGTTCTCCGCCGCTGAATGCGCTCCATGGCCCTGGAGGTCGTAATGTCGCAAATCCACGATGGGCCGGTTCGGGCGAACGGCTCGCCCCCCCGTGAGATCACCGGCTGCCCCGTCGTCCACTTCGACGTGGCTCCACAGCGCGAGTCGGGCTTCTACTGGGAACAGTCGAAGCGACTGCGGGATCAGGCTCCCATCTTGTTCAACACCCTCGCGCAGGGATTCTGGGTGTTCACCTCCTACGACGGCGTCCGGGAGATGTACCAGCGGACGGACCTGTTCTCCACGGAGTCGGTCACCGCGTGGAACCCGGAGCCACACTTCAGCTGGCTGCCGCTCGGGGTCGACCCGCCGGAGCACGCGTCCTTCCGTCGGCTGATGAACCCCTGGTTCTCACCCGCGGCGGTCCGGCGGAACGCCGACGAGCAGCGGCGGATCTGTCGCCGCTACATCGAGGAGCTCGTGCCGTCGGGGAGGTGCGATGCGGTCGCGGAGTTCGCCATCCGCTATCCCACCGAGGTCTTCCTGGGCCTCATGAACCTCCCCGCCGAGGACACCGAGATGCTCGTGCAGGTCGTCGAGGACTTCTTCCTCGGGTACAGCGGCGCCGCCCCGGAGCTGGCAGGCTCCGCCTATGCGAGGATCAAGGAGTATTTCGGGACCTCCCTGGCCGAGCGCCGCGCACGGCCCCGGGATCCCGAGTTCGACATCCTCACCTACCTCGTGCAGGCGACGGTGGCGCCGAACGGCGAGCCTGCCCGTCCGCTGACCGAGGACGAGCTGCTGGACCTGTGCTTCATGTTGGTGGTGGCGGGCCTCGACACGACCAGGGCGCAGATCGGATGGATGCTCTACCACTTCGCCACGCACCCCGAGGACCGGCGGCGCGTGCTCGACGACCCGGCCCTCGTCGTCACCGCTGTCGAGGAGGTCCTGCGCTACTACACGATCATCTACGGGGACGGCCGCAAGGTCACCCGTGACGAGGAGTACCAGGGCTGCCCGCTCAAGAAGGGCGACATGGTCTACGGGATGACCTCGGCCGCGAACCGCGACCGCCGCTACACCGACCCGGACCTGTTCGTGCTCGACCGCAAGCCCACCCCGAACCTGGCCTTCGCCGCGGGTCCGCACCGCTGCCTCGGTGCACACCTGGCGAGGAGCGAGCTGCAGGTCGCGCTGGAGGAGTGGCTGCGTGCCATCCCCGACTTCCATGTCGACACGGACGAGCCCCTCGTGGAGCGGGGTGCGCAGCTGAGCCTGACCTCCCTGCCGCTCGCCTGGCCGGTCGATCGGACCCCGCGATGAGCGCGCGGCTGGCGGTGTCGGGCGAGCGCTGCACCGGACATGGCCGCTGCTACACGCTGGCGACGACCGGATGGCTCTCGCCGGACGACGAGGGCTATGTGGAGGTCAAAGGAAGCGCGGTCGCGGTGCCCGAGGGTCGAGAAGCAGAGGCCTGGGACGCCGTGAGCGTGTGTCCCGAGGCGGCTATCACGATCACGGAGGACGAGTCCGGCTCCTCCTAGCCGCCCTCCATCCGGCACACGACCGCGCCGTTCGAGATCGGTCCCGATCGCATTTCGGCGACCCCGGGCCCCGTCCTCCCGGACGCCACGCACTGCTTCGAAAACTTCTGCCGCACAAGGAGGTTCGGTGAAGACACTGTCGAGCGCCCCAGGGCGCCGTTTCCGGCTGCTGTTGGCGCCGGTCGCACTACTGGCTTTCGCGCTGTCGGCCTGCGCCGGTACCACCTCGGGCTCGACCACCGACGACGGCGTGGTCCGCTTCATGAACAGCTCCAAGTCCTTCACCGCGCTGCCCGGCCTTTACGCGATGCAGAGCGGACTCTACGCGGACGCCGGGCTGAAGGTCACCGAGCTACCGCTCGCTCAGAACAGCGTCGCGCCGGTACAGGCCATGCTGGCGGGTCAGGTCGACATGGTGATGGTCGGGGGCGAGGGCGTGCTCGCCGCCCACGACGCGGGTCAGACGAACGTCGTGACCGTCGCGGTCATCGCGAGGCCGACGTATCAGCTGGTCCTCTCCGAGAAGGCCATCGCGGCGGTCGCCGCCTCCGGGGTCTCGGTCGACGCGCCGATCGACCGGAAGGTCGCGGCGTTGAAGGGCCTGACGCTCGGCACGAACGGGGCCGGGACCTCGATCGACGCAGGCTTCCGTGCGACATTGGCTTCCGCGGGCCTCGAACCGGACCGCGACGTGACGATCCGGCCGATCCCGGATGCGAGCGCCTCCCTGGCGGCGTTCCGCGAGGGTCAGATCGACGGCTACACCGCGACTCTCCCCAATCCGCAGATCGGCGTCGCCGAGGGCATCGGCGAGGTGTGGATCGACTACGCGGGCGGCGAGGTGCCCCAGCTGAAGGACCTCACGTTCTTCCATCTCGCCACCACACGCGAGTTCATCGAGTCGCATCACGACTCGGTCCAGAAGTTCGTCGACGCGATCACGAAGGCGGACGACGAGATCAAGGCCGATCCGGACGAGGTGATGAAGACGATGAGCACGACACCGTACTTCAAGGACCTCGACCCGAAGGTCTACCAGAGCTCGTTCGAGCAGGTCCTGCCCGCGTTGAGCGGCGGGCCTGCGCCGACGGAGGCGGGCTTCCAGGCTCAGCTCGACCTGGCCAACGCCAATCCCAACCGCAAGGGCCCGTCGAAGGCGACCTTCGCCGAGGTCTTCGACACCAGTTTCGTCACGGCCGAGGCGGCCGAGTGAGGTCGCCGCGGACCCTGGTCGCGCCCGACGGAACCTCCTCCGACGCCGCGCCGGCGCAGCAGGTCGAGTTCGAGTTCTGTTCGGTCACCAAGGAGTTCCTGTCGGCCGACGGGCAGGCACACACGGCAGTCCGCGACATCTCGCTGCAGGTCGAGCGCGCGAGCTTCGTCGCCGTCATCGGGCCGAGCGGATGCGGCAAGAGCACCCTGCTGAACATGGCGGCGGGCCTGATGGCACCCTCGTCCGGCCAGGTGCTCCAGAGCGGAACGCCGGTCGCCGGCATCAACCCGCGGGTCGGCTACCTCACCCAACAGAACAACCTGTTGCCCTGGCGCACGGTGCGGGACAACGTCGCCGTGGCGCTGGAGATCCGGCGCGTTCCCAGGGCGGAGCGTCGACGGTTGGTCGACGACATCCTCAGGACGGTCGGGTTGCAGGACTTCGCCGACTACTTCCCGTCCCAACTCTCGGGCGGCATGCAGAAGCGGGTCGCGATCGCCCGCATCCTCGTCTACAAGCCCGACAGCCTTCTCATGGACGAGCCGTTCGGCCCGCTGGACGCCCAGCTCCGCCTGGTCATGCAACGAGAGCTCCTGGCGATCTGGGAGCGGGACCGCCGCACGGTGATGCTCGTGACCCATGACCTCGAGGAGGCGATCCTGATGGCCGACAAGGTCGTCGTGCTCGGACGCAGCCCGGGCCAGATCATCCACATCGAGGACGTCGACCTACCGCGACCGCGCAACGTCGTGACACTCAGGAAAGACGAACGGTTCATCGCCACCTGGGACGTCCTGTGGTCCAAGCTCGAAGCCCAGTTCGACGACGGCGCGGTCCAGGCATGACGACTCACACCCAGCCCGCGGCCACCTCTGTCGGCGCGGACAGCGCACCCCCCGGGCAGTCGACCCGGACGGCCCTGATGCGGTCGCGGCGGCGGCACCGCAGGACCGTACTGGCCCTCCGGGTCGGCGTGGCGGTCGTCTTCCTGGGGATGTGGGAGCTCGTCTCCGGCAGACCTCGCACGGAGTGGGCCCTGATCGACCAGCTGTACGTCAGCAAGCCGTCCGACATCTGGGCGTCGCTGGTCGACTCCATCGCCGACGGGACGCTGCTCCCCAACATCGTCGCGACCACCATGGAGACGGTGCTCGGGTTCCTACTCGGCGCGGCCATCGGTCTGGTGCTCGGCTTCCTGCTCGGAATCAGTCCACTCTGGAGCGCGGTGCTGCGCCCCTACATCGTCGCCATGAACTCGGTCCCGAGGCTCGCTCTTGTACCCTTGTTCGTCCTCTGGTTCGGCCTGGGGATGAGCTCGAAGGTCGTCTTCGTGGCGATGATCGTGTTCTTCCTGGTCTTCTACAACACCTTCGCGGGGGTGCACGACGTCGACCGGGAGCTGGTCGACGTCCTGAGGGTGATGGGCTCGTCACCCGTTCAGCTGCACACCACGGTGACGCTGCCGTCGGCGATGACGTGGATCATCTCCGGCCTGAGCATCTCCGTCCCCTACGCCCTCGTCGCCGCGGTGACCGCAGAGATCGTGGCCTCGAACGAGGGGGTCGGTTATCTGCTCAACCTCGCGGCGGGGCAGTTCGACACGGCCGGTGTCTTCGCGGCCATCCTCGTCCTCGTCGTGATGGGCCTCATCCTCACCGGACTCGTGACGCTCCTTGAGCGATACCTCCTGCGGTGGAAGACGGACCGGCTCCGGTCGCGGTCCGGCTTCTGACCGCAGGCGGACACCCACCCTGCGCCTACCCTGTGGAGCAGTACATGGACATGACATCGAACGTCACCGGGTCGCGAGAGTCGTCGTCGCCACCCTCGGGAACGGGTGGATCCATCCGACGGGTGGTCACGTCGGCCACCGCAGGCACGTTCGTCGAGTACTACGACTTCGCCATATACGGGTCGCTGGCACCGGTCCTGGCGACGGTGTTCTTCCCCGAGTTCGACTCCGTCACGGCGTTGCTGAGCACGTTCGCGGTCTTCGCCGTCGCGTTCGTCGCGCGTCCGCTGGGTGGGCTGATCTGGGGCCCGGTCGGCGACCGCATCGGCCGCAAGCGCACCCTGTCGATCATCATCGTGATGATCTCTCTGGCCACGGTCCTGATCGGTCTCATCCCGAGCTACAGCGCGATCGGTCTCGCGGCTCCCGTCGTCCTGATCCTGCTTCGACTCGTGCAGGGGTTGTCGGCAGGCGGCGAGATCGCGGGCGCGTCGATCTTCGTGGCCGAGCATGCCCACGCCAACCGTCGGGGGGCGCTGGTGAGCTGGATCCAGGTGGCCACCACGGGTGCGTTCCTCTCCGGAATCGTGGTCGCGGCTGCGCTGGCGGCGTTCCTTCCCGCCGAGGCCATGCAGTCGTGGGGTTGGCGCCTTCCGTTCCTCCTGGCGGGACCACTGGGCATCGTCGGTCTCTACATCCGGCTCAAGGTGGCCGAGACTCCGGAGTTCGAGAGCATTCGAAAAGCGGGGAAAGACGTTCGTCATCCGCTGAGATCCACCTTGCGGGATACGGCGAACCTGAAGCAGATCGGTGTCGCGGCGGCCTACTACATGCCGGTCATGGTCAGCTTCTATCTCATCATGACCTTCATGCCGAGCTACCTCAAGAGCCAGATGAAGTTCAGCGCGACCGCGTCGTTGTCCATCATCCTCGTCGCGGGTGCGGTCCAGCTCGTCTGTGTGCCGCTCTTCGGGCGCCTCTCCGACGCTCTGGGTCGGCGGGTCGTCCTGCGTCTGGCCACGGGCGGCTTCATTCTGCTGACGTACCCTGCCTTCGTGATGCTCCAGAGTGGTCGCGTCGTGCTCTCGGTGGCCGGTCTCCTGCTGCTGGCGATACCGACCGCCGCCGCTCAGGCGAACGCACTCCAGGCCGGTCTCGAGCGTTTCCCCGCGGCGATTCGATTCACCGCGTCAGCGGCCACATTCGGCCTCCTGTCGGCGATCTTCGGAGGAACGGCACCCTACGTCTCGACCTTTCTGGGCGAAGCGACCGGGAGTGCACTCATACCCGGGTTCTACCTCGTCCTCACCATCATCCCGTCGTTCATCGTGTCGTTCTTCGCCTCGGAGACTGCGCGCGAGCCTCTGCGGTGAGAGGGCTGTGCTGCGGCGAGACGATGATCTGCAGGTGTACGCCCTGGAGCTGCCGCTGCCGATCATCGCGCCGCAGTCCCCGGGGGGACTGCTTCCACGCCGCCATCGAGGCCGCCGCCATCAGCGCGAGGTACCGGACCCCGTCGTGGTCCTCTCCGACGGCGCGCCGGCGAACGGCTCCGAGCCGTGGAAGGTCTCCGACGCCTCCACTCTGGAGCAGGTCGATCCCGGGTTCGCGACCGAACCCAACGCTCCCGACAAGTCCGGGGAGTCCTGGCCCTACCTGCCTACTCCTACACTCTGGCGCGGCCGCGGGCGATCCCCGGCACCCCCGGGTTGGAGCACCGGGTCGACGGGCTGGAGAAGGCCGACGGCCGCGGCTCGATCTCCTACGACCCGGACAACCACGACCCGCACGGTCCGAGCGAGCCTGCATCCGGGCGGCCCTCCCCGCGCTCGAGGCGATCCTGGAGAACGAGTAGTCGCCTTCGTACCCGACCCCGGTCGGAGCAGCGCGGCCCACACCGAACCACCGGCGGACAGTTCCATGTCGAGGGCGGACCGTCCCCATCGCGATCGACGCGAGCTGCGGGCGGCCTGGCTCGCATCCCGGCATCGCCGTCTGCATTACAACGGCGACGCCGGGAGAGCGAGGTCGCGATCCACCGATGTCGTCCGGGATGGATGCGCCGGACGACTACGCGCGCAGGCCCAGCTCGGCCGTGGGGACGCGGTAGGTCTCCCTGGCGGTGGCCCCCGCGATGGCTGAGATGACTGCACAAATCGC
>NZ_BAABGT010000039.1:0-3564 GCF_039541715.1 Pseudonocardia xishanensis | reverse complement strand
GCCCGTCGGGCCTGATCTCCTCACCGACGTGTCCGTGAAGCGGGGTCAATATCAAGGTGTCCGGCCTCAGGGGCCAAGCTCACCCCCGACTGCGGGCCGGGTGCTGTGGCGGCACCTGAGCGGCCGCTCGTTTCGGAGAACCAGAGCGGCCGCGTCGCCGCGTCGGCCGCGTCTCGGCAGGCTGCGTGTTCTGAGTCGAGGCGACCACCAGTTCAGCACAGCCGCCGAGGACCACGTCAGATGGCTCGCTGCGCGGGCGTCGACTCCAGACGCTTCTCCCTGCCTGAACGACGTCAACGCGACTGCAGCGAGCGCCGGAGACTCTCCTTCACGTTGGTCAGATGGGTCCGGACCGCAACCTCGGCGCGGTCCGGGTCCCCGGCGCGGACGGCGGCGACGATCTCCCGGTGCTCTGCGAGAGACTGTCGCATCCGGTCGGGCAGCTGAACGGTTCGGACCCGCGTCTGGGCGCTCAGGCTCTCCACCAACAGATCGGGGCCGGACACGAGGAGCATGGCGCCACTATGACCGGGCCCTCAGCGTCGCGAATACATCCGGACCGTACACGTGTCCTGGCTCCTGTCCCGTAGTCGTGGCAGGTTGCCACGACCCGGCGACCGGTCGGATCGACTAAACTTCGCTCGGTCAAGGGTGTAGTGACTGCTGGAGTAGTGACTGCGCTGTACAGTATGACTAGCGCAAGGTGGCCGGATGTCACTGAGGCATGCGTTGTTGGGTGTCCTGTCGATGCGGGAGATGTCCGGTTACGACATCAAGAGGCACTTCGATCGAGCTGTGCACTTCGTGTGGAACGCGTCGGACAGCCAGATCTATCGTGAGCTCCGGCAGATGGAGCGGGGCGAGCTGATCGTGTCCCGGGTGGTCCCGCAAGAGGGCAAGCCCAACAAGCGGCTCTACCAGCTCACCGACGCCGGTGTCACCGAGCTCGACCATTGGTTGGCGTCCCCCGTCGAGCGGCCGTACAGCAAGGAACCCTTTCTCCTGCGGCTGTTCTTCCTGTCCAGAGTGTCGTACGAGGACGCGCGCAAGCTCCTGGAGGCCCGGCTGGGCGAAGTCGAGTCGTTGTTGGACGTCGCGGCCGAGCGGCTGCAGATCTTCTCGGACCCCACGCGCAGCGGCCGGCCGGAGGCGCTGTGGTGGCAGACGCGGCTGATCGAGGGCATGCGCCGGGTGCAGTCGGCCGAGGGGGCCTGGCTCCGCGAACTGATCCGGGATCTGGATACGAGTCAGAGGAACGAGGCCGGCGAGCCGGGAGCTCGGGGCGAAGGTGGACAGGGCTCGTAGACGGGCCTGGCGTCTGCCAGTATTGGTCTATACGAGTGACGAACTCTGTCGTTAACTGACTCTAGCGCTACTCCGGCATTGCTGGCATGCTCTTCGCGATCCGACGTAACCAGTCTTCCGTGTCGGACGGGACAAGCGGATGGCGATCATCCAACTCGACGAGGAGTGTCCTATGACTGTTGACGATGGCCCGAACCCCTCAGGGAGTGCCTCGGGAGTGTCGACGACGCCCGACGGCTCGTCCGATCGGCCGGTGCTCGACGCCCGGTCGATCCGCAAGATCGCGGGCCTCAGTCTCGTCGGCGCCAGCGTGGAGTGGTTCGACTTCTTCCTCTTCGGCACCGCCGCCGCCCTCGTGTTCCCAAAGCTCTTCTTCCCGGCGACGACGGATCCGTTCGTTGCGATCCTGTCGTCGTTCGCGGTGCTCGGGGTCGGTTTCCTGGCGCGGCCGCTCGGCGGGATCGTGTGGGGTCATCTCGGCGATCGGGTCGGTCGGAAGGCCGCGTTCCTCGGAGCGCTGTTCACGATGGCCACGGCGAGCGTGCTGATCGGCCTGCTGCCCACGTACGACGCGATCGGGGTCGCCGCCCCGATCCTGCTCACCGTCCTTCGGTTCGTGCAGGGGTTGGCGGTCGGTGGTCAGTGGGGCGGCGCGGTCCTGCTCGCCACCGAGTTCGCGCCGAAGGAGAAGCGGGGGTACTACGGCAGCTACGCCCAGGTCGGAGTGCCCATCGGGGTGCTGCTCGGAGTGGTCGCGTTCTTCCTCCTGGGGATGAGCATGGCCCCGGCCTCGTTCGCCTCCTGGGGATGGCGGGTTCCGTTCGTGCTGAGCATCGTCCTGGTCGCCGTCGCGATCTACGCCAAGAAGCGGCTCGACGACACCCCCGCGTTCCGTCGACTGCAGACCCTCGCCGCGCAGGCCCCGCAGACGGGCCGCTCGCCGGTCCTCGAGGTGGTTCGCCGGCACTGGCGCCGGGTCACGTTGGCCGGTGGTGCCTTCGCCATCATCAACACCGGCTTCTACATCTACTCGACGTTCATGCTGGCCTATGCCACCAAGACCGCGGGGGCCTCGCAGGCGGCGGTGCTGATCGCACTGGCGATCGGTGCCGTGGTGATGATCCCGCTGACCCTGTGGTCGGCGAAGGTCTCGGACCGGGTCGGCCGCCGCCGTATGTACCTGGTCGGGACCGTGATCACGTTGCTCTGGGCCTTCCCGCTGTTCTGGCTCGTCGACATGGCCACCGTCTGGAGCCTGAGCATCGCGCTGTCGGTCGCGCTGGGGGCGCTGGCTGTCATGTACGGCCCGCTGGCGGCCTTCTTCGCGGAGATGTTCCCGGCATCGGTGCGGTACAGCGGTGCCTCGCTGGCCTACCAGGTCGGGGCGCTCGTCGGTGGGGCGGTGGCCCCGCTGCTGGCCGTCTACCTGCAGAAGGAAACGGGCGGCACCGCGGCGGTGTCCGTGTACATCATGGTGATGGCCGTCGTCGCGATCGCCTGCACACTGGCACTGTCCGAGACCCGGCACAACAGCCTGGACCCGGACGCCGCGGGCCGAACGACCGCCGGATAGGTCCCCGGCCGCTCGTCACCTCCCGCAGGCGGGCGCAGCTCGGCGCCGCGCCCGCCTCGGATAACAACGTCGGCAGCTAGTGTCATGAGCAGTGATTTGCCGCGGGACCGAGGTGGCTCGATGAAGATCGACACGTTCCTCGCCGACGGGAGCGCGCTCGCGCCCGCGCAGGGAATCGGCTTCGACGCGGTGTTGAGGTTCCCCCGCCGGCTCGGAGTGCTGGTTAGCTGACCGGGGCCGGGTCGGCCCCGTCGGCGGGTGATGCGGGTTGATCGTCCAGGACGGTCTGCTGGGCGCGCCAGGTGGCCTCGTACTCTCGGGTGAGAGCCAGCCCCAGGCGGGCCTGGATGCGTTCGGTGTTGTACCCCGCTCGGTGCGCCACCAGTGGCGGTGTCGCCCGGGCGGCCGACAGATCAACGCCAGGGCACCGAGAGGCCCAGTCGTAAGCACGGGTCAGACCGACCGGGCGACGAACACCAGTCTCACAGTCGCGGCAGTCACGTCCGACGTCGAATTGGTCGGACCCGATGAAGGCTACGGTCACGTGAACATTCAAACATTCCTGTGGCGGAGGATCGCGAATGCAAGGCTGTCATGGATGACTACGATCCCAGCTCGGCCGTGGGTACGCGGTAGGTCTCCCTGGCGGTGGCCCCCGCGATGGCTGAGATGACTGCACAAATCGC
>NZ_BAABGT010000038.1:68310-209373 GCF_039541715.1 Pseudonocardia xishanensis | reverse complement strand
CGCGTTCGTCGGGCCCACGCTGGGCGGCGCGGCCGCCGCGCCTGCCGGCCCCGGTGCCCCAGGCGCCCCCGCACCGAACGTGCTGGCCCCGCTGCTGCCCACCGGCGGCGGCGCGGGCGGGTCCGCGGGCGGTTCGTCGGGCGGCTCGTCGGGCGGCAGCGTGCTCGAGGTCGTCGGCAACGGGGTGGGAGGTGCGGTCGGCGGGGTCGTCGGCGGCGTCACCACCCCGGTCGTCTCGGGGGTCGTCGCGCCCGTCACCCGCGCCGTCGGGAACGGGGTCGTGGCCCCGGTCGCCCAGGCCGCGGGCGGTGTGGTCCGGCCGGTCACCGAGGTCGTCGGCGGCGTCGTGGGCGGCGCGGACTCCGCGGCCGCCCCGCTGGCGCCGGTCGTGAACACCGCCACGGGCGCCGTCGGCGGGATCACCCGCACCGCCGCCCCGCTGCTCGCCCCGGTCACCGGGACCGTCGGGCAGGCCGTCGAGGCGGTCACGCCCGCGGTCGCCCCGGTCGCGAGGGTCGCCACCGGCACGGTCGGGGCGGTCGGCGGCACCGCGGCGCGGGCCGTCACCCCGGTCGTCGCGGCCGCCGTCGCGCCGGTGACCACCCCGCTGGTGGAGAACGTCGTCGCGCCGGTCACGGAGAACGTCGTCGCCCCGGTCACCGAGGCCGTGAAGCCCGCCCTCACCCCGGTCGCGGACGTGCTGGAGCCGGTGACCACCCCGGTCCTGTCCGCCGCCGCCCCGCTGACCAAGCCGCTGCTGTCCGCGACGGCCCCGCTCACGGACCCGGTCCTCAAGGCCGCGGCCCCGGTCACGAGCCTGCTGGACACCTCGGGCGCCCTCGGCGGCTCGGGGGACTCCGGCGCGAACGGGGGTTCCAGCGGCTCGAGCGACTCGGGGTCGAGCAGCTCCGGGTCGAGCAGCTCCGGATCGAGTAGCTCCGGATCGAACAACTCCGGGTCGAGTAGCTCCGACCAGGGCGGATCCGGCGGATCGCTCCTCCGCTCGACGAGCGAGGGCGCGAGCGAGGCACTCTCCCCCGTCACCGACCAGTTGGCTCCGGTCACGAACTCCCTCGGCGGCCTCCTCGGCGGTCGCTAGGGGCGCGTCTCCCCCATGCCCGAGCCCCGGGACGCTCGTTCCGGGCGGGACGCGACGGCACCACCCACGGCCGCCGGGTCCCCGTCGGAACGATCACCGGCGGACCGCGGGAGTGCTCAGACCAGGCGGCGGTCGCTCGCCCAGCGGGAGAGCTCGTAGCGGTTGGAGAGCTGGGTCTTGCGCAGGACGCTCGACACGTGGGTCTCGACCGTCTTCACCGAGATGAACAGCTCGCCCGCGATCTCCTTGTAGGAGTACCCGCGGGCGAGCAGCCGCAGGACGTCCCGCTCCCGCTTGGTCAGCAGATCCAGCTCGGGGTCGACGGCGGGGGCGGCCCCGGGGCGGTCGGAGAAGGCGTCGAGCACGAAGCCCGCCAGGCGCGGCGAGAACACCGCGTCCCCGACCTTGACCCGGCGCACCGCGTCCCCCAGCTCGCGCGCCGAGATCGTCTTCGTGACGTACCCGCGCGCCCCGCCGCGGATCACCGCGATGACGTCCTCGGCGGCGTCGGACACCGAGAGCGCGAGGAACACCACGTCCGGCTGCTCCTTGCGGACGCGGGCGAGCACGGCCGCGCCGCCGCCGTCGGGCATGTGCACGTCCAGCAGCACGACGTGCGGCTTGAGGTGCGCGATCCCGGCGACCGCCTCGTCCACGGACCCGGCCTCGCCCACGATCTCCAGGGGCGGGTCCCCCGCGGCGCCGCGCTCCAGCTCCGCCCGCACCCCGGCGCGGAACAGCCCGTGGTCGTCCACCAGGAAGACCGTGATCGGGTCGGTCATGCGTTCTCCTGTTCCGAGAAGGTCATCGCCAGGTGCACCTCGGTGCCCTCGCCGGGGGTGCTGCGCAGCCGGACCGTACCGCCGTGGCGGTCCATGCGGCCGTGCACGGAGTCCGCGAGGCCGTGTCGGTCCTCGGGCACGGCCTCGGGATCGAAGCCCGTGCCGCGGTCCTTGACGAACACGTTGACCTCGCCCGCCTCCACCTCGACGTACACGCTGACCTCGTCCACCCCGGCGTGCTTGGCCGCGTTGACCATGGCCTCCCGGGAGGCGAGGACGAGGGCGCGCAGCGCGTCGTCCAGTGGGCGGTCGCCGACGATCACCGGGTTGACCGTGATCGCGTAGGTGTCCTCGACCTCGGCCGCCGCGGTCTGCAGGGCGGACGAGATCGACTCGTCGATCCCGGGACCGGAACCGCGCCCGTAGCCCTGCGGTCCGTAGAGCCAGTTCCGCAGCTCGCGCTCCTGGCCGCGGGCCAGCCGCTGCACCTCGCGCGGGTCGGTGGACTGCTTCTGGATCAGCGCGAGGGTCTGCAGCACGGAGTCGTGCAGGTGGGCGGCGATCTCGGCCCGTTCCGCGGTCACGATGCGCTCCCGACGCTCCTCGCCGAAGTCCCGGGCGAGCCGGACCCACCACGGCACCGTCAGCACCCCGACGCCGACGAGGGTGGCCAGCACCGCCAGCACCCCGAACTGGATCTGGCCCAGGTTGAGGTTGCCGAGCAGGAAGACCGTGATCCCCGCGGCGACGAAGACCCCGCCCGCGCCGATCCGCAGCACGGCGTTGCGGCCGCCGCCGAGGATGCCGGTGCGCGCCCCCGTCGTCCAGCGGCGGCGCTGGGCCTCGTCCGCCTCCCGCCAGACCACCGCGGCGCCGATCGCGGCCACGCCCAGCGGGCCGACGATCCAGCCGATCACCTGGTTCTGCAGCGCCGCACCGACCAGCCCGATCCCGATGCCGAGCGCGGCCAGGCCCATCGCCTGCTGCCGTTCCTTCGCCGAGACCACGCGGGTGACGTCCGAGGCCTCCTGGCGCACGAACACCCACAGCAGCCCGTAGGCGAGCACCCCGGCCCCGTTGGCCGCCGCGAGCACGACGAACGCCGCGCGCACCCACAGGACGTCGATCCCCAGGTGGTCCGCGACGCCGCCCGCCACGCCCGAGACGAGCCTGCCCGACCGGCGGCGCACCAGAGGCGGCCGGGCCTGGGTCTCCACCGAGCTCGTCATGGCTCCATGGTCACACGGGTCGGAGCCCGGGACACCGGGGTCGTTCCCCGGGGACTCTCGGGGTCCTCCCCGATACCGTGGGGGTGCGCACGCGGGGAGGGTCGACGGCATGGGGAGAAGTGAGCACACCGCGGACGTGGGGACGACGTTGCGGGACATGTGGGAGACCCGTCCCGCCCGTCCGCGCCGCGACCGCAAGGTGGCGGGCGTCGCCGCGGCGATCGCCCGGCGCTACGACATCGACCCGGTCCTGGTCCGCGTCGGGTTCGCCGTCGCGGCGGTCTACGGGGTCGGGATCGCGCTCTACGTCGCGGGCTGGCTGCTGCTGCCCGCCGCCGACCAGGACGACCCGCTGGACGGCGCGGGCCCACGCCCGGCCACGGGCGGGGTCCATCCGGCCGCCTGGATCGGCCTCGGCGTGCTGGTGCTGGCCACGGGAGGCGTCTTCTGGGGCGACAACGGCGGGTTCGTCCTCCCGGTCCTCGCCGTGCTGGTCCTGCTGTTCCTGCTGCACCGCAGCCGAGGGGGGAGCCGCGCTCTCGCGGACGACGGCGCCGCCTCCGGGCCCGGTGCGGTCGCGGACGGACCTGTCGGGAACGCCGGGTCCCGGACCGACGGGGTCGACACGCCGGCCGCGGGCGGGACCACCGAGGACCGCCCGGCGAGCGGAGCCGGGCACCCCGACGCCCCGACCACCCCCCTCTCCACCTCCGCCGCGGCGACCGGCGAGCCCGCCGTGCACGCCGACCCGCTGGATCGCGGCACCCCGCCCGAGTGGGACCCGCTCGGCGCCGCGCCCTTCGCCTGGGACCTGCCCGAGCCCGCGCGGCCCGAGCCGGAGCCCGCACCGCGGGCCCGGCGCACCCGTATCACCCTGATCACGCTCGCCTGCGCGCTGGTCGGCGGCGGCATCGCCGGGGCGGTCGTCCTGATGACCGCGGGCATCGCGGGGCTGCCGATCGTGTTCGCCACGCCGCTGGCCGTCGTCGGCGTCGGGCTCGTGATCGGGGCGTTCGCCCGCAGCGGCCGCGGCCTGATCCCCTTCGCGCTGATCCTGGGCCTGCTGACCTGGGGCTCGGTGGCGGTCCGGGACCCGCTGCAGAACATCGGGCAGGGCGGCGTCGGGGACATCTCGGTGGCCCCGACCAGCGCCGCGGCCCTCGCCCCGACCTACGAGCGCGGCGCGGGCACCATCGCGCTGGACCTCTCCCGGCTGGACACGAGCGTCCCGCCCGGCACGGACGCCACGCCGATCCGGACCGCCGCGACCGTCGGGCTGGGCACCGTCGAGGTCACCGTGCCCGCGGACGCGGACGTCACCGTCCGGGCGCACGCCGAGCTCGGCGACGTCCTCTTCGGCACCACCGACCAGGGCGGGACGGACGCCCGGCTCACCGTGGTGGACGATCTGGGAGCGGACGGCGTCCGCTCCGGCAGGCCGATCGAGCTCGACCTGCAGGCGGGCCTGGGCAGTGTGGAGGTGCGCCGTGGCTGAGTCGGACCCGGCGCGACGGCCGACCCGGACCCGGCGGATGCCGGACCTGCTGACCCTGCTGCTCGGCCTGGTCAGCCTGGGGATCGCCGCCTCGGGCTTCGCAGGCCGCACCCCGGACACGATGGGCGTGGACGGCCGCTGGCTCCTCGCGGGCGGCGCGATCGCCCTGGGCCTGGTCCTGCTGGCCGCGAGCGTGCGCCGCACGAGCTGACCACGTCCGCCACTCGGGGACCCCGAGCGTCGCTCCGTGGCGCTCGGGGTCCCCGAGCGTCAGCGCGTCGGCGACACTCGGGGTCCCCGAGCGTCGCTCCGTGGCGCTCGGGGACCCCGAGTGTCAGCGGGCGACTGACGCGTTCACTCCCACTCGATGGTGCCCGGCGGCTTGCTCGTCACGTCCAGCACCACGCGGTTGACCTCGGCCACCTCGTTGGTGATCCGGGTGGAGATCCGCTCGAGCACCTCGTAGGGCAGCCGGGTCCAGTCCGCGGTCATCGCGTCCTCGGAGCTGACCGGGCGCAGGACGATCGGGTGGCCGTAGGTGCGGCCGTCCCCCTGCACACCGACGGACCGGACGTCCGCCAGCAGCACGACCGGGCACTGCCAGATCGAGCGGTCCAGGCCTGCGAGGGTGAGCTCCTCGCGGGCGATGGCGTCCGCCTGGCGCAGCGTCTCCAGCCGGGACTTGTCGACGGCGCCGATGATTCGGATCCCCAGTCCGGGGCCGGGGAACGGCTGGCGCTGCACGATCACCTCGGGTAGCCCCAGCTCGGCGCCGACCGCGCGGACCTCGTCCTTGAACAGCGCCCGCAGCGGCTCGACCAGGGCGAACTCGATGTCGTCCGGCAGCCCGCCCACGTTGTGGTGCGACTTGATGGTGGCGGTGCCGGTGCCCCCACCGGACTCGACGACGTCCGGGTACAGCGTCCCCTGCACCAGGAAGTCGACCGTGTGGTCGGCCACCACGTCCGCGGTCGCCGCCTCGAAGACCCGGATGAACTCCCGCCCGATGATCTTGCGCTTCTCCTCGGGGTCGGTGACCCCGGCGAGGGCGGCGAGGAACCGTTCCTCCACGTCCACCGTGTGCAGCTTCGCCCCGGTCGCGGCGACGAAGTCCTTCTCGACCTGCTCGCGCTCACCGGCCCTCAGCAGCCCGTGGTCGACGAACACACAGGTCAGCCGGTCCCCGATGGCCCGCTGGACGAGCGCCGCGGCCACCGCGGAGTCGACCCCGCCGGACAGCCCGCAGATCGCGTGCCCCTCCCCGACCTGCTCGCGGATCGCGGCGACGGTGTCGTCGATGATCGACGCGGTGGTCCAGGACGGCCGCACCCCGGCGATCTCGTGCAGGAACCGGCGCAGCACCTCCTGCCCGTGCGGGGAGTGCCCGACCTCGGGGTGGTACTGCACGCCTGCCAGCCTGCGCTCGCGGTTCTCGAAGCCCGCGACCGCGACCCGGTCCGTGGAGGCGGTCACCGTGAAGCCCTCGGGCGCGCGCGTCACCGAGTCCCCGTGGCTCATCCACACCGGGTGTGAGGCGGGCAGCCCGTCGTGCAGCACCCCGGCCTCGGGCGCGACGTGCACCTCGGTCCGCCCGTACTCGCGGGTCCCGTCGTGCGCGACGTCCCCGCCGAGCGCCCGGGCCATCGCCTGGAAGCCGTAGCACATGCCGAACACCGGGATCCCGGCCTCGAACAGGGCCGGATCGACCGACGGCGCACCCTCGGCGTAGACCGACGAGGGCCCGCCGGACAGGATGATCGCCGCCGGGTTCCGCGCGACGATCGAGGCGACGGACGTCGACGAGGGCACGATCTCCGAGTAGACCTGCGCCTCCCGCACCCGCCGGGCGATGAGCTGCGCGTACTGGGCGCCGTAGTCCACGACGAGAACGGTGGGAGTGTCCACGCCACCAGGGTAGAGCGCGACCCGGGTCACCCTGCAGACCCGGCCGACATGAACCCCGGTGCCGCTCGGACCGTGATCGACCAGCACCGGGGTTCATCTCGGCTGTGATCTGTGACCCCTGCGACACGTCTGCACGCCCCGAACCCGGAACAATGCGCGGACGTGACCATCCGCGTGGCCCTCGAGCACCGAACCCACTACGAGTTCGACCGTGCCGTGAACATCGGCCCGCACACCGTGCGCCTGCGGCCCGCGCCGCACTGCCGGACCCCGATCGAGAGCTACTCGCTCACCGTCGAGCCGAAGCAGCACTTCGTGAACTGGCAGCAGGACGCGCACTCCAACCACCTCGCCCGAGTGGTCTTCCCCGAGCCCGCGAGCAGCCTGACGTTCACGGTCGACCTGGTCGCGGACATGACCGTGATCAACCCGTTCGACTTCTTCCTCGAGCCCTACGCCGAGGGCTTCGGGTTCGCCTACCCGACCGAGCTGGCCGCGGACCTGGAGCCCTACCTGCGGCCCGTCGCCGACGAGGCCGGCACGCCCGGTCCCCTCGTGCGGCGGTTCCTTCGCGAGCTCGACGCCGACAGCAGGCACGGGCAGGCGATCGTCTCGTTCCTCGTCGACGTCAACCGCCGGGTGAACCGGGCCGTGTCGTACTCGGTGCGGATGGAGCCCGGCGTCCAGAGCCCGGACACCACGCTCGACCGCGGCGTCGGGTCCTGTCGGGACAGCGCCTGGCTGCTGGTCTCCGCGCTCCGCGAGCTGGGGCTGGCCGCCCGGTTCGTCTCCGGCTACCTCGTCCAGCTCGCGCCCGACGCCGTGCCGGGCGTGCGGCCACCGTCGTTCCACCAGGACTTCACCGACCTGCACGCCTGGGCCGAGGTGTACGTCCCGGGGGCGGGCTGGATCGGGTTGGACGCGACGTCCGGCCTGCTCGCGGGCGAGGGCCACATCCCGCTCGCCGCCACCCCCTCCCCGCGGCACGCCGCGCCGATCAGCGGGCTCATCGACCCCTGCGAGTCCCGCCTCGAGTTCTCCAACACCGTCACGCGGATCCACGAGGACCCGCGGGTCACCGCGCCGTACTCGCCCGCCCAGCGGGAGCGGATCGAGGCCGTCGGGCTCCGGACGGACGAGCTGCTGGTCGCCGGGGACGTCCGGCTCACCATGGGCGGCGAGCCCACCTTCGTGTCCAAGAAGGACATGGCCTCCCCGCAGTGGACGGTCGCGGCGGACGGCGAGGACAAGCGCCGGATGGCGGATGAGCTGGCCGCCCGGCTCAAGGAGCACTACGCGCCGAACGGCGTCGTCCATCGTGGACAGGGCAAGTGGTACCCCGGCGAGCCCCTGCCGCGCTGGCAGACCGCCCTGGTCTGGCGCACGGACGGCGAGCCGCTCTGGGGCGATCCCGCCCTGCTGGCGACCCCGTCGCTGCCGGGGACGGCCACGAACGCCCAGGCGGGCGAGCTGGCCGCCGCCATCGCGGCGGGTCTCGGTATCGATGGTGAGTACCTGCGCCCGCTGTTCGAGGACCGGCTCCACGAGATCGTCGCCGAGGCCCGGCTGCCGGACGGCGAGCCGCCGACCGACGTGGACACCGACACCCCGCTCGCCGACCGGGACGCCCGCGCCCGGATCATCGACCGGCTCGACGGCGCCGACACCGAACCCGTCGCCTGGGCGCTCCCGGTGCACCGCACCGAGGCGGGCACCGGCTGGGCGACGACGGCCTGGCGCACCCGCCGCGGCGACATGCGGCTGCTCCCCGGCGACTCCCCCGCGGGCCTGCGGCTGCCGCTCGGCGCGATCACCTGGGAGCTGCCGCCGGGAGTGTCGGACCCGTCGAGCTTCCGCGAGCGCCCCGCCCTGCCGACCGGGATCGCGGTCGCCGAGAAGGCGCACGTCACCCCGGTCGAGGACGCCCCCACCACGGCGCTGTGCGTCCAGGAGCGGGACGGGCACCTGTCCGTCTTCCTGCCCCCGCTGCAGGAGGCGGCGGACGCGGTGGAGCTGCTCGGGATCGTCGAGCGGGCGGCGAGGGCGGTCGGGCAACCGGTCGTGCTGGAGGGCTACGCCCCGCCCGGCGACCCGCGCACGAGGACCCTCACGGTCACCCCGGACCCGGGCGTCATCGAGGTCAACGTGCACCCCACGTCCTCCTGGCCCGAGCTCACGGAGCTGACCGCCACGCTGCACCGCCTCGCCCAGGAGACCGGGCTGGGTGCGGAGTCCTTCGCCCTCGACGGCCGCCACACCGGCACCGGCGGCGGCAACCACATCACCCTCGGCGGGCCGACCCCGCAGGACTCGCCGCTGCTGCGCAGGCCGGACCTGCTGGTCAGCATGCTGACCTACTGGCAGCAGCACCCGTCCCTGTCCTACCTGTTCTCCGGCACCTTCATCGGCCCGACCAGCCAGGCCCCGCGCGTCGACGAGGGCCGCCACGAGACGCTCTACGAGCTGGAGATCGCGTTCGCCGAGCTCGACCGCCTGAAGGACGAGGTCCGACCCTGGCACGTCGACCGCGCCCTGCGGCACCTGCTCACCGACATCACCGGCAACACCCACCGCGCCGAGTTCTGCATCGACAAGCTGTTCTCCCCGGACTCCGAGCGCGGCCGCCTCGGCCTGCTGGAGCTGCGCGGCTTCGAGATGCCGCCGCACCCGGACATGGCACTCGTCCAGGCCCTGCTCGTGCGCGCACTCGTCGCGCGGTTCTGGGCCGAGCCGTACACCGGCAAGCTGGTCCGCTGGGGCACCCGGCTGCACGACTCGTTCATGCTCCCGGCGTTCGTCGAGGCGGACGTCGCCGAGGTGGTGGCGGACCTGGCGGCGCACGGCATCGAGTTCGAGCTCGGCTGGCTCCAGCCCTTCCTCGAGTTCCGGTTCCCGCGGCTCGGGCGCGTCGAGGTGGCGGGGATCAGCCTGGAGCTGCGCAGTGCGATCGAGCCGTGGCACGTGCTCGGCGAGGAGATGTCGAGCGGCGGGGTCGCGCGCTACGTCGACTCCTCGGTGGAGCGCGTGCAGATCGAGGTCACCGGCGCGCTGTCGGACCGCTACACCGTGACCTGCAACGGCGTCCCCGTCCCGCTGCACCCGGCGGCCACGAGCGACGGGCTGGTCGCGGGAATCCGGTACCGGGCGTGGGCCCCGCCGTCCGCCCTGCACCCGACGATCGGGGTGCACTCCCCGCTGGTCTTCGACCTGGTCGACACCTGGAACGAGCGGTCGCTGGGCGGCTGCACGTACCACGTCGTGCACCCCGGGGGCCGCGCCTACGAGACCTATCCCGTCAACGCGAACGAGGCCGAGGCGCGGCGCAACGCCCGGTTCACCCCCTACGGCCACTCGCCGGGCCCGGTGGACACCAGTCTGTGGAAGGCTGACCCCACTGCCGAGTACCCCCGGACGCTCGACCTGCGCCGGCACCGACCCTGAAGGTGGCCGTGTACGACGAGATGCGGGACGCCACCGGTGCCGTCCGGCCGCTCTGGACGGGCCTCGCGGGCGTCCTGGACGGCGCCGGGCCCGCCGGCCTGGCGGGCCGCCGGGCGGACACCCTGCGGCTGCTCGCGGACGACGGCGTGGCCTACCACCCGCCCGGCGCCGAGTCCGAGCAGCTCTGGGAGCTCGACCCACTGCCGCTGATCCTCTCCGGCGAGGAGTGGGGCACGCTCGAACGCGGGGTCGCGCAGCGCGCCGAGCTGGTCGACCGGCTGCTCGTCGACCTCTACGGCCCGCGCGCGGTGATCACCCGCGGGCTGCTCCCGGTCGAGGTCGTCGAGGGCCATCCGGGGTACCTGCACGCCTGGCGCAGGGTGGGCGGGGAGCTGTACGGCACGCCCGCGCGCCGCGAGCTCTTCCTGTCCGCCGTGGACCTCGGCCGCTCCCCGGACGGCTGGGTCGTGCTCGACGACCGCGTCCAGGCCCCCTCCGGCGCCGGCTACGCGATGGCGAACCGCCGGGTCGTCGCACGGGTGCTCTCCGCGCTGCACCGCCGCTCACAGATCCGCAGGCTGGGCCCCTTCTTCGAGGCCATGCGCGCGGGCCTGCGCACCGAGGACCAGCGGGTGGTGCTGCTCAACCCCGGCCCGGACTCCGAGACCGCCTACGAGCAGGCGCTGCTGTCCTCCCTGCTCGGCGTGCCGCTGGTGCTGGGCTCCGAGCTCACGGTCCGGGAGGGGCGCGTCTGGCAGCACACCCTGGGCAGGCGGGAGCCGGTGGACGTCGTGCTGCGCAGGCTGGACGCCGAGTGGTGCGATCCGCTGGACCTGCGCCCGGACTCCCGGCTGGGCGTGCCCGGCCTGGTCGAGGCCGCGCGGACCGGCACGGTCAGCGTGCTCAACGGGCTGGGCTCGGGCGTCGCGGAGAACCCCGGCCTGATCCCCTACCTGCCCGCGTTGTGTCGCGAGCTGCTCGGCGAGGACCTGCTGCTCCCCGGCCCGCCGACCTGGTGGTGCGGGGACCCGCTCGCGCTGTCCCACGTCCGGGAGCACCTCGCCGAGCTCGTGATCGGCCCGCTCGCGCGGGGCTCGGCGGACGGGGACCTCCGCTTCCCCGTCCGCGGCGCGGACCTCACCGTGGCGCAGCGGGAGGCGCTGCTCGCCCGCATCGCGGCCGAGCCCTACGCCTGGACCGCCCAGCGCGAGATCACGCTGTCCACCTCGCCGACGATCGGGGCGGCGGGAGCCGAGCACCGGCCCGTCGTGCTGCGGACCTTCTCGGTCGCCTCCGGGAGCGGCTGGGAGGTGCTCGACGGCGGGCTGGCCTCGGTGCCCGCAGGCCCGGGCGCCCGGCCGCTGGAGGGTGCCGCCACGCTCGCGAAGGACGTCTGGGTGGTGGGCGAGCGGGCCGAGCGGGCAGTGCTCGGCCCGCCGGACGAGGGCTCCGCCCAGCTCCCGGCCGGCGGAGTGTCGCCGCGCGTGGCCGAGGACCTGTTCTGGCTGGGCCGCTACTCCGAGCGCGCCGAGGACACCGCGCGGCTGCTGCGCGCCGTCACCGACCGGTGGGGGGACTTCCAGAACACCCCCGAGCCCGAGGGGGCGATCGCGCTGCGGGCGCTGCTGCGGGCGACCTCGGAGATCACCCACACCGAGCCGGGGTTCGCCGACTCGGGGTCCCCGAGCCGCGAGGAGCTGCGCTCGCTGCTCTGCGACCGCGACCGCCCCGGCACGCTCGGGTTCGCCGTACACCGGCTGACCCGCGCCGCGCAGGCGGTCCGCGAGCTGCTGTCCACCGACACCTGGCTGGTCCTGGGCAGGCTGGACACCGTGCTGGCCCGGATCGCGGCCGACCCGGACCTGGACGACGGCGCGGTGTCCGGCGGGCTCAACCGGGTCCTCGAGGGGCTGCTCGCCCTCGCCGGGATCACCGCGGAGAGCCTGGTCCGGGACGCCGGCTGGCGGCTGCTGGACGTCGGACGCCGGGTGGAGCGCGCCCAGCACGTCGTCGCGCTGCTCGGGGCGACGCTGTGCGCCGCCCCCCGCGGCCCGGCGGACCGGCTCGTCAGCGAGTCGGTCACGATCACCGCCGAGTCCGTGATCACCCACCGGCGGCGCAACGCGGGCCGCGCGGGCGTGGCGCCGCTGCTCGCCCTGCTGCTCACCGACCGGGAGAACCCGCGCGCCGTGGCCTACCAGCTGGACCGCCTCACGGACGACCTCGCGCACCTGCCGGGCGCCGTGCCCGGCTCGCTGGACGCCACCGTCCGCAGGCTCGCCGAGGCCGACCTGCCCGCGCTGGCCGCCCGCGATACCGCGGACGGCACCCGCCCCGAGCTCGCCGCCCTGCTCGCGGGCCTGGGCACGGACCTCGACCGGCTGGCGGACGACATCGCCGCGGCGCATTTCGCCCCGGCGCGCGGCCCGCGGCCGTACGACCCGCTGCTCCCGGCGGCGTCATGACGGTCTACCGGGTCACGCACAAGACCTCGTACACCTACGAGGACGACGTCACGACCAGCTTCGGGCGGGCCCACCTGCTCCCCCGCACCCAGCCGGACCAGCACTGCGCGGACGCCGAGGTCACCTTGGAGCCGGGCGCGGACGAGCTGCGCGAGCACACGGACGCCTTCGGCAACCGCTCCACCTACTTCTGCGTGCGCAGCCCCCACCGCGAGCTGACCGTGCTCGCCCGCAGCACGGTGACGGTGGACCGGGTCGCGGTGCCCGCGGCGCTGCGGCCGTGGGAGGAGGTCCGGGACACCGTCCCGCTCGACGCGCGGCCGTACCGGCTGCCCTCACCCCGGCTGCCGGTGCAGCCGGAGGTCGCGGCGTACGCGGCGCCGTCGTTCACCCCCGGCAGGCCGCTGGGCGAGGCCGCCGCCGATCTCTGCCGCCGCATCCACGACGACTTCGACTACGTCTCCGGCTCCACCACCGTCCGGTCCACGGTCACGGACCTGCTGACCGGCGGCGAGGGCGTCTGCCAGGACTTCGCGCACCTCGCGGTGGCCGGGCTGCGCAGCCGCGGGCTGCCCGCGAAGTACGTCAGCGGGTACCTGGAGACGCTGCCGCCGCCCGGGAAGCCGAAGCTGCGCGGCGTGGACGCCTCGCACGCCTGGTTCTCGGTGTGGACCGGGGACGGCTGGCTCGACCTGGACCCCACGAACGACCGGGTCGTCGACGAGCAGTTCGTGGTGCTCGCCCACGGCCGGGACTACGGCGACGTGCCCCCGCTCAAGGGTGTGATCTTCACGGACTCGGCCAAGAGTGTGATGGCCGTGTCCGTCGACATGGAACGGCTGCCGCAGGGGTAGGAGGGTCCGTGCGCTCCTTCGCCTGTCCCCACTGCTCCTCGCTCGTCTACTTCGAGAACTCCGTCTGCCTGAACTGCCACTCGGAGATCAGCTACTCCCGGCGGGCCCGGTCCCTCGTGCTGACGTCGACGGGACGAGCCTGCGCGAACGTCGTCACGGCGACGTGCAACTGGCTCGTCACCGGCGACAACGCGCTGTGCGACTGCTGCGCACTGACCCGCACGCGCCCCGCGGACGAGGACACCGAGGGCATGAGGGCCTTCGCGCTGACCGAGCAGGCCAAGCGCAGGCTGCTCTTCCAGATCGACGACCTCGGCCTGCCCCTCGCGGACCGCACGGCCGACCCGGCGGGCGGGCTGGCCTTCGACCTGCTCTCCAGCGCGCGCGAGCAGGTGATCACCGGGCACGACAGCGGGATCGTCACGCTCGACCTCGCCGAGGGCGACTCCGGGCACCGCGAGCAGATGCGCGTGCAGCTCGCCGAGCCGTACCGCACCCTGCTCGGGCACCTGCGCCACGAGACCGGGCACTGGTACTGGGAGGTGCTCGTGGACCGGCCGGGGAACACCGCGGGCTTCCGGGAGCTGTTCGGCGACGAGTCCGCGTCCTACGCCGAGGCCCTGAAGCGGCACTACTCCGCGGAGCCGACCGGCTGGGAGGACACCCACGTCTCGGCCTACGCGACCATGCACCCGTGGGAGGACTGGGCCGAGACCTTCGCCCACTACCTGCACATCCGGGACACGAGCCAGACCGCGGCGGCCTTCGGGATCGCAGTGCACGGCCCCGCGCTGGAGTCCGAGCCCGAGCAGAGCGAGAAGGACTTCGACGCCCTGATCGAGACCTGGCTCCCGCTCACCGCCGCGCTCAACGCCGTCAACCGGTCGATGGGCTACGAGGACCTCTACCCCTTCGTCCTGGCCCCGCGGGTGCTGGACAAGCTCCGCTACGTCCACGACCTGGTCATCGCGAAGCCGGAGTACGTGCCCGCAGGGTGAGCGGGGTCAGCCCGCCAACCGCTCCACCCCGTCGAGGAACAGGGCGAGGCCGAACTCCCAGGAGGCGTCGCTGTACTCCTCGTCGAAGCCGCCCTTCCCCCAGATCCGGGTCATGGTCGGGAAGCGCTCGGCGGAGTAGTAGGTGCCCCAGAAGCCCATCCGGGAGTTCCAGTAGTCGTCCACGGTCACGCCGGTCTTCGAGGCGATCGAGGTGTCGGTGACCGCCGAGCGGGCCGCGCCGAACACCTGCGACTCCACGAGCCCCGCGATCTGCGCGACCCGCTTCTCCGGCAGCCCGGTCAGCGCGACGGCCCGGTAGAGGTCCTCCTGCACGTCCAGCACGTGCGGTCCGAGGGGCATCCGCCAGAGGTGGGAACGGATCAGCCAGGGGTGCGCCTGGTACATCCGCCAGGCCTCGTGCGCGTGGAACTCGACCTGCGCCCGCCACGGCAGCGCGGGGTCCGGCATGACCCGGTCCGCGTACGCCGCGTCGATCATCAGCTCGAACAGCTCGTCCTTGCCCGGCACGTAGGTGTACAGGCTCATCGCCCCGACGCCGAGGTGCTGGGCGACCTTGCGCATGGACAGCTCGTCCACGCCCTGCTGCGCCGCGACCTCCATCGCCGCCGCGACGACCTGGTCGAGGGTCAGCCGCTGCTTCGGCCCCCGGGTGGGCGGCGGCGGCGGGTCCCACAACAGCCGGAGCATGGCCTGCCCCTCGGGCGTCCCCCACTGCTCGCTCACGAAACCCCCTCGCCGACTCACTCCGTACGGTGTACCTTATCGCTCCTGAACGCAGTACGCCGTACGGAATCAGGGGGATCCGTGATCCACACCGAAGCGCTCGGCCGGACGTTCCGGGTCGGGAAGGAGACGATCGAGGCCGTCCGCGGCATCGATCTCGACGTGGCCGAGGGCGAGCTCGTCGCCTTCCTCGGCCCGAACGGCGCCGGGAAGTCGACCACGCTGCGCATGCTCACCAGCCTGCTGCCGCCGACCGCGGGCTCGGCGCACGTCGCGGGGATCGACGTCGTCGCGCAGCCCGCCGAGGTCCGCCGTCGGATCGGCTACATCGGCCAGAAGGACGGCGCGGGCCACAACTACCGGGTCTGGGACGAGCTGGTCCTGCAGGGCCGCTTCTACGGGATGAGCAGGGCGGCGGCCACGGCGAGCGGCGAGGAGCTGCTGCGCACGCTGGACCTGGAGCCGCTGCGGATGCGCAAGGTCAGCTCGCTGTCGGGGGGACAGAAGCGACGTCTGGACATCGCGCTGGGCCTGATCCACCGCCCCGGCCTGCTGTTCCTCGACGAGCCCTCCACCGGGATGGACCCGCAGAACCGGGCCAACCTGTGGGAGCACATCCTGCGGATCCGCGAGGAGCGCGGGACCACCATCGTGCTCACCACGCACTACCTGGACGAGGCCGACCAGATGGCCGAGCGGGTCGTGATCATCGACCACGGCCGGATCATCGCGGACGACACCGCGGACGCGCTCAAGCGCAAGCAGGCGGGCGACCGGCTGACCGTCGTGGTGCCGACCGCGCAGGCCGACCGGGCGCGCGGGCTCCTCGCCACCGAGGGCAGTGAGCCCGCGGAGCAGCCGGACCCGGACGGCACGGCCCTGTCCATCCGCGTCGAGGCCGCCTCGCACGCCATGCCGGGGGTGCTGGAGCGGCTCCGGGCCGCAGGCGTGGACGTGATCGCCGCGTCCGCCCGCCAACCCACGCTGGACGACGTCTTCCTCAACCTGACCGGCCGCTCGCTGCGCGAAGGAGAGTCCTGATGGTCGCCCTGGTTCCGCCCCGCACCAGCGTGGTCACCGACGTCGGGCACGTCTGGTGGCGCGAGACGCTCACCATCGTCCGCGACCCGTTCTCCCTGATCTTCTCGCTGGTCCAGCCGCTGGTGTTCCTCGGCCTCTTCGGCCCGTTGCTCTCCGGGCTGGCGGGGGACGGCGCGCTGTTCGGCGGCTCGTCGCTGCAGTGGTTCCTGCCCGGCGTGGTGGTGATGATCACGATGTTCGGCACGTCGATGACCGGCGCGAACCTGCAGTTCGAGATCATGACGGGCGCGTTCGAGCGCATGCTCGCCACACCGCTGAGCCGGGCCTCGCTGATGATCGGGCGGGCACTCAAGGAGCTCACCCCGCTCGTGGTGCAGGCGCTGATCATCACGCTGGTGGCGATCCCGTTCGGGTTCGTGCTGTACCCGCTGCACGTCGTCGTCGGGTTGGTGATGCTGGGGATCTTCGGCGTGGGCGTCGGGGCGCTGTCCTACGCGCTGGCGATCGCGGCCCGCAAGACCGAGTGGATCTTCTGGGCGGTGCAGCAGTCGCTGCTGTTCCCGTTGTTGATCCTCTCCGGGATGATGCTGCCGCTGGAGACCGGCCCGGGCTGGATGCAGGTGGTCAGCAGGTTCAACCCGCTGACCTACATCGTCGACGCCGAGCGGGTCCTCTTCGCGGGCACCCTCGGCTCCCCGACCGTCCTGTGGGGGTTCGCCGCGGCGGTGGTCACCGCCGCCCTCGGCCTGCTGGTCGGCGTCCGGAGCATCCGGAAGGCCACCGTCTGAGTCGCAGCCCCCGAGCATGGTCGGTAACCGGACCGGCCTTGTGAGGACTCCGGACCATGGGGCGGAATACAGCGATGAACGGTCCGATCCCGGGGGCACCCCCCGAGCAGGCGGAGCTCGAGCGGGGCGCGATCACGTTCCCGGACGCGGTGGTGATCGGCCTGGCCGCGACCTCGCCCGCCTACTCGCCGGCCGCGGTGATCGGGCCCGTCGTCGCGTTGGTCGGGGTGTACGCCCCGGGCGTGCTGCTGGCGTCCTTCGTGCCGATGCTGCTGATCGCCTCGGCCTTCTCCTCCCTCAACAAGGTCGACCCGGCGTCGGGCCCGTCGTGGGGGCGGGGATGCTGATCTGGCTCCTCGTGCGGTCCGTCGCCGACCTCAACGACCCGGCGGCCAGCGCGAGCGGCACCTCCTGGCTCGGAATGGGCCCGCCGCCGGTCATCGGCATCGCGATCGTCGCGGTCGGTGTCGTCCTCATGATCGGCTGGCGGCTCCGGGACGGGACGTTCTGGCGGGAGCGGCCGTCGGCGGCGCCGGAGGAGCCCGGTCGGTCGTGAGTGCCCTCGCCCGCCGCCTGCTGATCAGTCCTTCCTGATCCGGCGCTCCTCCCCGCCCGCCCGCCACGTGGTGATCACCAGGCCCTCGTCGATCTCCACGCTCGCGGCCCCGACGAGCCGAGCGACGAGGAAGCGGTCGAACGTCCGGCCGCGCAGGTCGAAGCCGGTCGTCGCGAAGAGGTCCTCGGCGAACCGCTCGTGGCGAGCCGTGTCCGGGTCGTGCTGCACCGTCCCCCACACCTTCGCGTCCCCGTCGGACACGTGGGTGTCCACGGTCGCGGTGTGCAGGGTGAAGCGGGGATCGGCGTCCAGGTCCCGGAACTTGGCGGTGCCCGGCATCCCGGCGAGGACGAGATCGCCCTCGAACATCCGCGGCTCCATCGGGCTGACCCGCGGGAACCCGTCCGGTCGGTTGGTGCCGAGGAAGCACAGGTTGCCCACCGCCGCGTGCCGCCGCACGAACACCGCCGCGATGCGCGGCGCGGCCTCAGCGAACTCGTCCCAGTTCATGGGTGACGACGGTAGGGCCGAACCCTGACAGGTGCCGTCAGCGATGACGAGGCCGACTGCTCAGCCGCGGACGGTCAGCCCCACCCGCTGGAACTCCTTGAGGTCCGAGTAGCCGGTCTTCGCCATCGCACGGCGCAGGGCGCCGAAGAGGTCGACCGTGCCGTACGGCGTGCTGGACGGGCCGAAGAGGACCTGCTCCAGCGTGCGGTCGCTCGGCGAGAAGCCCGTGACGTCCGAGCGGGGCAGGGAGGGGTGGGCGGCGCTGGAGGTCCAGTAGAGCCCGTCCGCCGGGGAGTCCGCGGAGTCGGCGAGCTGCTCGCCGAGCATCACCGCGTCCGCACCGCAGGCGATCGCCTTCGCGACGTCCCCGGAGCCGTTGATCCCGCCGTCCGCGATGACGTGGACGTACCGGCCGCCGGTCTCGTCCAGGTAGTCGCGACGCGCGGCGGCGGCGTCGACCAGCGCGGTCGCCATCGGGACGCCGATGCCGAGCACCTCGTCCGTGGTGGTGGCCGACGACTCGCCGTACCCGACGATCACGCCCGCGGCGCCGGTGCGCATCAGGTGCATCGCGGTGCGGTAGTCCCCGACGCCGCCTGCGACCACCGGCACGTCGAGGGAGTTGATGAAGTCCTTGAGGTTGAGCGGCTCGCCCTTGCTCACGTGCTCGGCGGAGATGATCGTGCCCTGCACGACCAGGATCTCGACGCCGCCCGCCAGCAGCGCCGGGGTGAGCTCGCGGGCGCGCTGCGGGCTGACCCTCGCCGCGACCGTCACGCCCGCCTCGCGCACCTTCCGCAGCGACTCGGCGAGCAGGTCCGGCTGGATCGGCGCGGCGTGCAGCTCCTGCAGCGCCCGGATCGCGGCCGACGGGTCGTCCGAGTCCGCCGCCGCGACGACCTTCGCCAGCGCGCCCTCGGCGTCCGCGTGCCGGGCCCACAGACCCTCGGAGTTCAGCACGGCGAGCCCGCCGAGCTTGCCGATCGCCACCGCCGTGGCCGGGGAGACCACGGCGTCCGTGGGGTGGGTGACCAACGGGATCTCGAACCGGTACGCGTCCAGCTGCCAGGCGGTGGAGACCTCCTTGGAGCTCCGCGTCCGCCGGGACGGAACGATCTCGACCTGGGTCAGGTCGTAGGCACGACGGGCCTCTCGGCCCATCCCGATCTCCACGAGGTCACGCACGTTGCATGACCCTATCCCCTCACCGTGCGGCGTAGTTCGGTGCCTCGACCGTCATGGTGATGTCGTGCGGGTGGCTCTCCTTGAGCCCGGCCGCGGTGATCCGGACCAGCTGTGCCTGCTGCAGCTCGGGGATCGTCTGCGCACCCGCGTAGCCCATCCCGGACCGCAGCCCGCCGACGAGCTGGTGGACCACGCTCTGCAGCGGCCCGCGGAACGGGATGCGGCCCTCGATTCCCTCGGGGACCAGCTTGTCCTCGCTGAGTACGTCGTCTTGTGCGTACCGGTCCTTCGAGTACGACTTGGCGTCCCCGCGGGACTGCATGGCGCCCAGCGATCCCATGCCGCGGTAGGTCTTGAACTGCTTGCCGCCGACGAAGATCAGCTGGCCCGGCGACTCCGCGGTGCCCGCCAGCAGGCTGCCCAGCATCACCGTCGACGCCCCGGCGGCGATGGCCTTCGAGATGTCCCCGGAGTACTGGATCCCGCCGTCCGCGATCACCGGCACGCCCGCCGGCGCGCAGGCCCGGGAGGCCTCGTAGACCGCGGTGATCTGCGGGGCGCCGACGCCCGCGACCACGCGGGTGGTGCAGATGGAGCCCGGCCCGACACCGACCTTCACCGCGTCCGCGCCGGCCTCGACCAGCGCCAGCGCGCCCGCGTACGTGGCGACGTTCCCGCCGACGACGTCCACCGACTCGCCCACCTCGGCCCGCAGCTTCGCGACGGTCTCCAGCACGCGCCGGGAGTGGCCGTGCGCGGTGTCCACCATCAGCACGTCCACCCCGGCCTCGACCAGGCCCATCGCCCGGGCGTACGCGTCCTCGCCGACGCCGACCGCGGCGCCCACGATCAGCCTGCCGTCCGGGTCCTTCGTGGCCAGCGGGTACTTCTCGGTCTTGTTGAAGTCCTTGATCGTGATCAGGCCGCGGAGCACGCCGTCCCCGTCGATGATCGGGAGCTTCTCCAGCTTGTGCCTGCGCAGCAGGCCGAGCGAGGCCTCCGCGGTGACCCCGACGCGGGCGGTGATCAGCGGGGCCTTCGTCATCACCTCGTGCACGGGGCGGTCGAAGTCCACCTCGAACCGCATGTCCCGGTTGGTGATGATCCCGACGAGCTTGCCGTCCGCGTCCGTGACCGGGAGCCCGGAGATGCGGTACTTGCCGCAGAGCGCGTCCACCTCGGCGAGGGTGGCGTCCGGCGAGCAGGTGACGGGGTCGGTGACCATGCCCGCCTCGGAGCGCTTGACCACCTCCACCTGGGTCGCCTGCTCCTCCGCGGAGAGGTTGCGGTGCAGCACGCCGAGCCCGCCCGCGCGGGCCATGGCGATCGCCATCCGCGCCTCGGTGACGGTGTCCATCGGCGAGGACACCAGCGGGACCCGGATGCGCACGCGGCGGGAGAGCTGGGTGGAGGTGTCCACGGCCGACGGGACGACGTCGGACTCCGCGGGGAGCAGCAGCACGTCGTCGAAGGTCAGGCCGAGCATCGCGAACTTCGGCGGCAGTCCGGTGGTCTCGCTCGTCATGGCTGGTCGTGCACCCTTCACCGACGTCTGACACCCGGCCGCGGGGGACCCGGGCGTCGTACAGGAGTCCATCGTATCCGCGCGGAACGACCGGCCAGGGAGTCGCCCACCACACCCGCGGGCGGGGCGGCTGTCCACAGGAGTGTGAGTTGTCCACAGGCCTGTGGGTGGAGCGGTGGATACCGGCGCCGACGCGGTACCGTGTGCACGTGGCGTTCGACGGTCTGCCCCCCGATCCCTTCGCGGGAGATCCCTACGACCCTGCCCTCTCGCTCGAGGAGGGTGGGTCCGAGGAGCACGACGAGCTGACCGAGGACGAACGCGAGGAGGTCGTGGCCGACCTCGCCGACCTCGCCGTCTACCAGGCCCTCCTGGAGCACCGCGGGATCCGCGGCATCCTCGTCGACTGCGCCGACTGCGGCGAGCAGCACTTCCACGAGTGGAACCTGCTGCGCGCGAGCCTGCAGCAGCTACTGGACGAGGGGCAGATGCGCCCGCACGAGCCCGCCTTCGACCCGGACCCCGCGCATTACGTGACCTGGGACTACTGCCGCGGCTTCGCCGACGCGGCGCTCGGCGAGGACTGACCCCTCCCCCACTCGACAGGAAGGCCCCCGAGCGGATCGCTCGGGGGCCCTGCCGTTCGCCGAGGCTCAGCTCGCGGTGGTGGTGCTGGACTCCGCGGTCGTCGTCTCCGTCGGCCCCATGGACGTGGTGGTCGTCCCGGGCGGCGGGGTCGTCGTCGTGGTGGTGCCGGTCGGACCCTCCTGGGCCCCCTCGGTCGTGGGACCCGGGGGCGGGCTGACCGACGTGGACGGGGCAGGCGAGGTGGGCGCACCGGTGCTCGGCTCGCCGGGGGCCCTGAGCGTGTTGACGTCCGGGCCCTTGCCGCCCGCGCCGCCCCCCGGGCCACCGCCGGGCACGGTCGAGACCGAGCTCGGGTCGGGCTCGGTCGACGACGGGGTGGTCGAGGTGGTCCCGGACGGGTCCGGCTTCCCCTCCGTCACATCCGGCGGCGGGACCGGCCGCGGGGTGCCGTTGCGCAGCGGGGCGCGCGGGTCCGTCGGGACGCCCTGGGGCGTCTCGACCGCCTTCTGCTGCAGGAAGGTCTGCTCGGCCGCGAGGTAGGTCTTGCCCTCCTCCGGCCGGACCTGCTCCAGCAGCGGCGCCAGGGCCGCGAGGTCCTGCTGCGCGCCCGCGGCGTCCCCGGAGGCCAGCTTGGCGTTCACCTGCTGGATCTTGGACTTGACCTCGGCGGCGGCGACCTTCGAGTTCGCCGCGTCCTTGTAGAGGACCTGGGTGACCGGGAAGAGCGCGTCCCCCGGGTCGGCGCCCTGCGCGCCGATCGACACACCGGCGATGCTGAAGACCAGCAGCGCCGCCGCGCCTGCCAGCGGGATCAGGTGCCGACGACGGTTCGAGACCTTGCGGGGGGAGCCGGACTCCACCGCCGCGACGGCCGTGTCGAGGTCGAGGAGCTGTGGCAGCGGCTCGGCGTCCACCTCGGCCTTCCAGGCCGCCAGCATCGCGACGACCTTGTCGTCCGCGTCGTAGCCGTGCCTGCCGGGGGCGGAGACGGTCATCCCCGCGGACAGCGCGTTGATCAGCTCGTCGTCCGCCTGGACGGCGACGAGGTCCAGCGGCTCGTCCGCGTACTCGTCCTCCTCGACGCGGCCCGGCCTGCCGCCCACCGGGAACGGGATGGGGCGGTTGGGCACGCCGTGGGGTCCGCTGCCGCCGTTGCGGTGGCGGCCGTTGCCGTTGCTCCCGTGGGGGCGGGGCTTGCCGAACGGGTGGTCGGGGCCACCGGGGTTGCGCGGGTCGCTCACTCAGACCACCTCCTCTTCGGGCATGTTCTTGCGCAGCCGGGCCAGTGCCCGGTGCTGGGCCACGCGGACCGCGCCGGGTGTCGACCCGACCGCATCCGCAGTCTCCTCCGCACTGAGTCCGACGACCACGCGGAGGACGATGATCTCGCGCTGCTTCTCGGGGAGCTGGTCGAGCAGGCGAGACATCTGTTCGGACAGCTCCACACGAAGCGCCCGCTGTTCGGGGCCGTCGCCGACCTCGATGGAGTCCGGGACGTCCGCCACCGGTTCGGACCGGTTCCGACCCGCGGCACGGTGTGCGTCGATCACCTTGTGCGACGCGATGCCGTAGACGAAGGCCAGGAACGGACGTCCCTGTACGCGATAACCGGGCAAGGCCGTCAGCACGGCCAGACACACCTCCTGCGCGACGTCGTCCGCCGAGACGGACGACCGGTCCATCCGTCCCAGCCGCGCGCGGCAGTAGCGCACGACCAAGGGCCGGATGGTGGCCAGTACACGTTCGACCGCTCCGCGGTCACCTGCCATGGCAGATGCCACCAGCTCGTCGAGAACGTCTGTCGGTTCACTCATCGCGCAGAGTCGTCCAGGCGTTACGCAGCATGTTCGTCTTCATCCGTTCGGTGAGGGCGACTACGGAGAGTGCTGAATCGACCTCAGTGCCGACCACCGTAGCGAAGCCTCGTATGCATCCGGGAACCGCTCTCACCGGTCACGACGACGGGACGGCACGGGAGTTGCGGTCCGTAGGCGAGGGGACGCCGATGTGTCGGGCCTCGTCGGCGAGCGGTCGACCGACGGGGTGACGGGTCGGCGGAGGGTGAGCGGAACCCATTCGGTCGAGTCGATCACGTCGGACACGCCGTCGCGGCGTTCGGTCACGCTGTGCAGCCGCGAGCGGTCGGCGGGCCCGGTCGCCGCCGGTCACCCGGTGACGCCGGGATGACGGGGATGTGACACGGGCGAAGATCGGGCCGAGCGAGGCGTGGCCGTCGCGGAGCCGCCCCCGGCCCGGTCCGGGCCGCGGGGCGGAAGGATCGTGCGCGGCAGGCCGGGGACCCTGCGCGCGTGGTGCGTCGTGCGTCGTGCCGGTGCGTCGGGTGTCGATGCGCCGTTCCGGGTGGGGCGCGGACAACGCGACGGACGTGCGGTCGTACCGGAGAGGCGTCCTCCCGCCGGATCGGCAGGGGGCGGGCCGGGGGCAGCCCGTCCTCTCCATCGGCGGCTCACGGGCCACACCTGCTCATGGAGCCGTGTGCGTCCGCCACCGGACCATCCGGTCCGGCGGAGTCGCCGAGGCGCCCCCTCTAGGAGACCAGGCCGCGACGGAAGCCGTGGGCCACCGCCTGGGCGCGGTCGCGCACGCCGAGCTTGCGGAACAGCCGACGCGCGTGCGTCTTGACCGTGTCCTCGGACAGGTAGAGCTCGCGGCCGATCTGGCCGTTGCTCTTCCCCTGGCTCATCCCGCGCAGCACCTGGAGCTCGCGCTCCGTGAGCTGCACGCCCGGGTCGGCCGGGGTCCGCGGCGTGGGCACCGCGGTGGAGGCGAGGGTGTGCGCGAGCGCGGCCACCAGCTCGGGGCGCGAGGCGTCCCAGCGGAGGTAGCCGCGGGCGCCGCCCGCGATGGCCGCGGCGATGCTGCCCGCGTCGTCCGGGGCTCCGAACACGATGACGTTCGCCTGGGGGTGGGCCGCGACCAGTCGCCTGGTCGCCTCCACACCGGTGGGCACCGCACGCTGGGTGCCGACCAGGACGACGTCGACCGGCTGCCGGGAGAACCGGGCCAGCAACTCGTCCCCGTGGGCGACGCAATCGATCCGGTGCACCCCCGGCACCGCGGACATCACGCGGGTGAGACCTTCGCGGACGCTGCGACGATCGTCGCAGATGAGTACCGTCGTCACGACGATTCCTTCCTGCAGCTTCCTGCAGCCGGGTGATGTGTCACCCTCCGCATCGGCGAGTGACCGGATCACCTTGACACGATCAGGGCGTTTTTGTGCCCTCCATTCGAGACCCTTGCGCCGAGTGGCACTCGTCATGTGGGTGACTAGAGACCGAATGGAGTAATTACGTTACCGCGAGCCTCTCAGGCTCCTGTTCCCACTCCCCCATCGGGCGCCGTCCCACGGTCTCGGACCGGGCACGGATCACGCTCAGCGCAAGACCGGCGGCGTGTCGTCGGTGTGGCGCGTCGTTCGGCGCACCGTTCACCGCTCCACGCATCCCTCCCTGGCGCCGATCGTGGTGCCCCGGGGACCCGATCGGACGGTCGGACGGTTGCCCCGAACCCGCGGGCGGACCGTTGTCCACCCCCTCGCCAACGATCACTGACGGGGGAGGGTTCGACTCCGGCGGTGACGCCGTGGTCGGGGCGGCCGTCGGCGGTGGCGCCGCGCGGAGCCGGACGGAGCGGAGCGTGTCGGCGGTGTCCGCGGCGGCCGGCAGGGCGGCCCGGGAGAGCGGGAGCAGGCCCGCGTCGGACGTCTCGGCGGCGAGGGTGTCCAGGTCGACGAGGGCGACCGCGAGTGCGTCGGGGTCGGCCGCGGGGCGCCGGGCCGCCACCGCCGAGACCACCGCGGCGAGCAGACGGGACTCGAGGAGGTGGCGGTTCGAGCCTGCGGAGGCGGAGCCCGCCACCGCCGCGGCGGCCGCAGTGCGGGCCCGGTCGAGCTCGCCGCGGGCGAGCGCGGGCTCCGCGCGGACCCACTGCAGGCGGACCCGCGGGCGCCACCGCTCCGCCTCCCCGAGGACCACGTCCGCCCTGCTCAGGAGCATGTCCGAGCGCCGGAGGTCGGCACCGCAGAGCGCGTCCGCGGCCAACCCGACGAGCGCGTCCACCGCCGCCGAGCGCTGGTCTCCGCAGAGGTCCGCGGCGGGACCGACGGTCGGGGCAGGACCGTCCGTGGGACGGGAGCCCGCACCCGGATCGAGCAGTGGACCCGAGCGCCCCGCGCCCACGCCACGAGTGCGAGCGCCCGCCCGTCGAGTGCCGCGGCGAGCCCGTGCCCACCCTGCCGGCGCACGTGCGACGCACGCGTGACGAGGGCGTGCGACCGGGTCGCGACGGGCGTGGCCGGATCCCGCACGAGGTCCTCGATGAGGGCCGCCGCGGCGGCCTAGCGCCCCTGTCCGCCGAGGGCGACGGCTGCCGTCCAGCGCGCGGTCGGCCCCGTTCGGCGGGCCCCGACGACCGACACGCCGGGCGTGGCGCCGATCGCCGCAGCCTCGAACGGGTTGTGGTCCATGTGGGGGTCGACCTTCAGGTCTCAGCCCCACATGGGCTAGTGCTTGTGGGGGACAGCCAAGAGGGTCGCCAGCGCGTCCGCGGCGCTCGTCAACGAGTCCAGCCGACCGACCCGGGGCGGCAGCTCGCGCCAACCCGGCCCTGCTGCGAACGAGCGCAGGTGCGGTCGGGTACGGGGTAGGGCGGAGAACACCTCGAGGTCGGCGGTCCGCGGATCCTGCGCCCAGAGCACCACGGCGGCGGGCGCGGTGCGCCGCACGGCCGCGACCAGGGCGTCCACCGGGAGGTTCGGCCCGAGCGGGCGGTGCGGGACCCCGCGTTCGGCCAGCACCGCGGCCAGCGCCACGAGCGGGAGGTGGTGGTACTCCCCCGGTGTCCCGGCGAGCAGCACCGGCCGGGCGTCCGACGAGGGACGGGTACCGGCGAGCGAGCGGGCGCCGAACACCGCGGTCACGGCCTCGCTGACCAGGTGCTCGATCTCCACCCCGGCCCCGGTCGACGCCCAGCGCTCGGCCACCGCGCCCAGCACGGGGCGCACCACCTCGTCCCAGGTGCGGACGAGCCCCTCGGCGGTCACGGCCTCGTCCACGAGCCTGCGGACAGCGACGGCGTCCATGGCCAGCGCCGCGCGACCGATCCCACGGGCCCGCCTGCCCGCCCCCGGCAGCCGGAGCACCCGGCCGCCGACCCGGACGCGGGCGTCGAGGTCGTCCGCGGGGGACCCCGTGACGAACACGGGCATGCCGTCCTCCGCGGCCGCCTCCGGCGCGGGCTCGGGCGCGGCGGCCCCGGGGAGCGTGGCCTCCAGGGCGGACCGCGCCGCCTCGGCGGGGGTGACCCCGCGCACGAGCTCGCGGTGCATGAGCTCCAACCGCGCCACGTCCTCGGGCCCGTAGCGCCGGTGCGCTCCCGGCCGGTGTGCCGACGGCCCCAGCCCGTAGCGCCGGTCCCAGGTGCGCAGCGTGGCGGGCGCGATCCCCAGCCTGCGGGCGACGGCGGCCACGGACAAGGCGGTGGGGGACGGCTCCGCCGGGGCATCCGACGCCGTGTCGGACTCCGGCTGCGTGGTCACCGGCACATCGTCCGGGTGCGCGGCCCCATCGGCAACTCCGCCGCGCCGCTCGGCGCGATTCTCTTGAACAAGGTTTGGCGCGATTCTAGGGTGGGCATCTCGGTGCTGAGCGAGAACGTCCTTCGAACGGGGTGAGTGACAGTGGCGGACATCAGGCGCCTGCCGGGACCGGTCTCGGACATCTGGGACTGGCAGATGAAGGGATCGTGCCGGGGCATGGACTCCGGCTTCTTCTTCCACCCGGAGGGTGAGCGCGGGCCCGCGCGCGCCAACCGGGAGCAGCGGGCCAAGGAGATCTGTGCGACCTGCCCGGTCCTGGAGATGTGCCGCAGGCACGCCCTCGAGGTGCAGGAGCCCTACGGCGTGTGGGGCGGGCTGAGCGAGCACGAGCGGGACGCGCTGATCCGCGGGCGGGACCGCAAGCTCAAGATCGGTCGGCAGACGGTGGCACCGCAGGCCTGAGCCGAGCGCAGCACCCCGGGAAGTGACGAGGGGCGGGTGGCCGTGATGGCCACCCGCCCCTCGTGTGTCGTCCGGACTCGGGTCAGTGCCCGTGCCCGTGGCCGCCCGCGGCCGGCGCCGGGGGCGCCTCCTCGGGCTTGTCGACGACGGCGCTCTCGGTGGAGAGCACCATCCGCGCGATCGACGCGGCGTTCACCACGGCGCTGCGCGTGACCTTGACCGGGTCGATGACCCCGTCGGCCAGCAGGTCCGAGTAGGTGAGCGTGGCGGCGTTGAACCCGCTGCCCCACGGCTGCTCGGCGACCTTGGCGGTGACGACCGCGCCCTCGAGACCACCGTTGGCGGCGATCCAGAAGAGCGGGGCGGTCAGCGCCCGCTTGACGATCGCGACACCGGTCGCCTCGTCACCGGAGAGCGTGAGCTCGTCCAGTGCGGCGGCGGCCTGGACCAGCGCCGAGCCACCGCCGGGGACGATGCCCTCCTCGACCGCCGCACGGGTCGCCGCGACGGCGTCCTCGATGCGGTGCTTGCGCTCCTTGAGCGCGGTCTCGGTGGCGGCACCGGCCTTGATCACCGCGACACCGCCGGACAGCTTCGCGAGCCGCTCCTGGAGCTTCTCGCGGTCCCAGTCCGAGTCGGTGGTCTCGATCTCGGCCTTGATCTGGGCGATGCGGCCCTGGATGTCCTCGGCCGACCCGCCGCCCTCGACGATCGTCGTGGCGTCCTTGGTGACGACCACCCGCCGGGCGGTGCCCAGCAGGTCCAGCCCGGCCTCGGACAGCTTGAGCCCGACCTCCGGGTTGATGACCTGACCGCCGGTGGCGGTCGCGAGGTCGTCCATGAACGCCTTGCGGCGGTCACCGAAGAACGGCGACTTGACCGCGGCGACCTTGACGGTCTTGCGGATCGAGTTGACCACCAGCGTGGACAGGGCCTCGCCCTCGACGTCCTCGGCGATGATCAGCAGCGGCTTGCCCTCGCCCAGCACCTTCTCCAGCAGCGGGAGCAGGTCCTGGATGGAGCCGATCTTGTCCCGGTGCAGCAGCAGGTAGGCGTCCTCCAGGACGGCCTCCATGCTCTCCGCGTCGGTGACGAAGTACGGCGAGAGGTAGCCCTTGTCGAACTGCAGGCCCTCGGTGATCTCCAGCTCAGTGGAGAGCGTGGAGCCCTCCTCGACCGTGATCACGCCGTCGGAGCCGACGGAGCCGATCGCGTCCGCGATGAGCCTGCCGATCTCCTCCTCGCGGGAGGCGATGGTGCCGACCTGCGCGATGTGCTCGGCGCCGTTGACCGGGGTGGCCTTGGACAGCAGCCACTCCGAGACCTTGTCGGCCGCGGCGGCGATGCCCTTGCCCAGCGCGGTCGGGTTGGCCCCGGCCGCGACGTTGCGCAGGCCCTCCTTGACCAGTGCCTGCGCGAGCACGGTGGCGGTGGTGGTGCCGTCGCCCGCGACGTCGTTCGTCTTGGTCGCGACGGTCTTCGCCAGCTGGGCCCCGAGGTTCTCGAAGGGGTCCTCGAGGTCGATCTCGCGGGCGATGGTCACGCCGTCGTTGGTGACGGTCGGGCCACCGAACTTCTTGTCGATGACCACGTGCCGACCGCGCGGGCCGAGCGTCACCTTCACGGCGTCGGCCAGCTGGTTCACGCCGCGCTCGAGCGCGCGGCGGGTGTCCTCGTCGAAGCTGATCTGCTTCGCCATCTACTGCCTCTCAGGTTGCGAAAGTGAACCGCCCCGGTGCCCTGGCGGGCCGCCGGGGCGGGTTTCACGGTGAAGTCAGTTGACGACCGCGAGCACGTCGCGGGCGGAGAGGATCAGGTACTCCTCGCCGTTGTACTTGACCTCGGTGCCGCCGTACTTCGAGTAGATGACGACGTCTCCCACGGCCACGTCCAGCGGGACGCGGTTGCCGTTGTCGTCGATCCGACCCGGACCGACCGCAAGGACCTTGCCCTCCTGGGGCTTCTCCTTGGCGGTGTCCGGGATGACGATGCCGGAGGCCGTGGTGGTCTCCGCCTCGCTGGCCTGGACGACGATCTTGTCCTCGAGCGGCTTGATGTTCGCCACGTTGACCTCGCCTTTCCTGATGATCTGTCGGTAGGTGTCCACTGACAGCCGACCAGGGGCCCCGCCGTCGCGGGTGCCGGGGCAACCCGACCTGAACTGTGCGTTGGCACTCTACCCATGAGAGTGCCAGACCCTCAACGGGCACGCCACCGTAGAGTTCGACCATGCCTTCCGTAGCGGGAATCGAGGTCTCCGGCCTCTGCCTGGGAGCCAACGTCTTCGGCTGGTCCGCCGACGCCGAGCAGTCGTTCGCCGTCCTCGACGCGTTCGCCGAGGCGCAGGGAACGTTCATCGACACGGCCGACTCGTACATGTGGCGGACCCCCGGGAACTCCGGCGGCGAGTCCGAGACGATCCTCGGCGACTGGATGGCCGCGCGCGGCACCCGCGACCGCATGGTGATCGCGACGAAGGTCGGCAGCCTGCCCTCTCGACCCGGACTCGGCGGGGAGAACATCAGGGCCGCCTGCGAGGACTCGCTGCGCAGGCTGCGCACCGACCGCATCGACCTCTACTACGCCCACAAGGACGACCCGGACACCGCGCAGGAGGAGACGCTCGACGCCTTCGACGCCCTCGTCCGCGAGGGCAAGGTGCGGGCGGTCGCGGCGTCGAACTTCTCCGCGGAGCGGCTGCGCAGCGCGCTGGAGATCTCCGACCGGGACGGGCTCGCGCGGTACTCGGCGCTGCAGCCGCACTACAACCTGATGGAGCGCGCGGAGTACGAGGCCGCTCTCGCCCCCCTGCTCGAGTCGGAGGGCCTGGCCTCCTTCCCCTACTACGGTCTGGCGGCGGGGTTCCTGACCGGCAAGTACCGCGGTGCCGCGGTGGACAGCGTCCGCGCGGCGGGCGCGTCGGCGTACCTGGACGATCCCCGAGGACCCGCCGTCCTGGCCGTCCTGGACGAGATCGCGGCGGGCCACGAGACCACCCAGGCCGCCGTCGCGTTGGCCTGGCTGGCCGCCCAGCCCTCGGTCACGGCCCCGATCGCCAGCGCCCGGACCGTCGAGCAGCTGGCGGGCATCCTGCCCATGCTCACCCTGCGGCTGACCGACGACGAGCTCCGCCTCCTCTCCCACGTCTCGAGCTAGCCGACCTGCGCATCCTGTGCCGGTCGCGGCCGAGACCGGGCCTGGACGCTCGTCAAGACTTCCCTGGACACCCGGTCAGTCCGCTACCCTCGTCCGTGTGACCACCGCTGCCGACCGCGTCTCGAAGCGCCAGGTCGACAAGTTCGAGCAGCGCCGCCGCGAGCTCGCCGCAGGCGCGCTGCAGACGCTGTCCGAGCGGGGCTACGCCCGCACCAGCCTGCGGGAGATCGCGCAGAACACGGAGTTCAGCCACGGCACGCTGCACTACTACTTCACCGACAAGGTGGAGCTGATCATGTACTGCGTCCGGCAGTACAAGGCGGTCTGCGTACAGCGGTACGACGCGATCGTCAGCGACTCGGACACACCGGAGGGCCTCGCGGAGGGGTTCGCCGAGGGCCTGGCCATCACGTGCCGGGAGGACGCGCTGATGCACCGGCTCTGGTACGACCTGCGCTCGCAGTCACTGTTCGAGGAGTCCTTCCGCTCGGACGTCGCGGAGATCGACGAGAGCCTCGAGCGGATGGTCTGGCGCATCGTCGCCCGGTACGCGGAGCTCTCCGGCGAGGAGCCCACCTGCTCCTCCGCCATGGCCTACGCGACCTTCGACGGCCTGTTCCAGCAGGCCCTGCTGCGCCACCTCGCCGGCAGCGAGCTCGCCCTCGACGACCTCCGCGCGGGCGCTCGCCACCTCCTGAGCCACGTCGTCTGCGCCTGACGGTTCGGCGGCGATCGAACCGTCCCCGGCCTAGCCTCGGTCCCGTGCCCGGAGACGCCGACATCGCCGCGGTCGGTGCGCTGCTCGGCGACGAGCGCCGCTGCCGCATCCTGCTCGCGCTCGCCGACGGCCGCGCGCTGCCCGCGAGCAGGCTCGCCGCCGAGGCGGGGATCAGCGCGGCCACCGCGAGCAGCCACCTGGCCAAGCTCCGCGAGGGCGGGTTGGTCGTGGTCGAGGCCCACGGCCGCCACCGCTTCCACCGGCTGGCGGGCCCGCACGTGGGGCGGCTGCTGGAGGCGATGGTCGCCCTCGCCCCGCCGCGCCCGGTCACCTCGCTGCGCGACGGCACCCGCGCCCGGGCCCTGCGCCGGGCCCGCACCTGCTACGACCACCTCGCGGGCGAGCTCGGCGTCGGGATCATGCGCCACCTGCTCGCGGCCGGCCTGCTCACCGGCGGCGACGGGCGGCGGGACCCGGCGGACCCGCCCGTCGGGTTCGGCCAGGACGTGGACTACCGCTTCACCCCGGCCGGGGACGCCTGGCTGGACGAGTTCGGCGTCCGCCTCACCCCCGGCCGCCGGGCGGTGCGGTACTGCGTGGACTGGACCGAGCAGGCCCACCACCTCTCCGGCTCCGCGGGCGCGGGGATCCTCACCCGGCTCGTCGAGCTGGGCTGGATCCGCCGCGCCCCGAACGACCGGGCCGTCATCCTGGCCGATCCCGCCGCCCTGGACCGCACCTTCGGTGCTCCTGCGCGGTCGGAAGGCCACCGGATTCTCCCGCAAGGTCGGGTGCGCGTAGCGGGTGCGGCCGCGGCGCTGCAGCTCGGGGACCAGCCCGTCGCAGACCTCGACCACCGGGTCCCGTGACATCTCCCCGCACCGCAGGCCGCCATCGCGTCGGTCCCGGCGAGGACCGGCGAGACGACGAACGTCTCCGTTACCGCGCCGCCCCCGCCACGACGATCTCCGTGACCGGCATGCTGGAGTCGGCGGGAATCCCCAGGTCGGAGGGTGTGGCGCCGGTGTGGACGAGATGGGCGCCGAGCGCCGCCACCATGGCACCGTTGTCCGTGCAGAGGCCCGGGCGGGGGACGCGCAGCCGCAGACCCGCCGCGGTGCAGCGCTCCTCGGCCATCTCCCGGAGCCGCGAGTTGGCCGCGACCCCGCCCCCCAGGAGCACGGTGTCCATCCCGAACTCCTGCGCGGCGCGGACCGTCTTCATCGTCAGCACGTCCGTGACGGCCTCCTGGAAGCTCGCCGCGACGTCCGCGACCGGGATCTCGCCGTCCAGCGACTCGACGTACCGGGCCACCGCGGTCTTCAGGCCGGAGAAGGAGAAGTCGTGCCGGGAGTCCCGGGGCCCGGTGAGGCCGCGCGGGAAGCGGATCGCGGTCCGGTCGCCGTCCTTCGCCGCCTTGTCGATCCACGGCCCGCCGGGGAACGGGAGGCCGAGCAGCCGCGCGACCTTGTCGAAGGCCTCGCCCGCGGCGTCGTCGATCGTGGCGCCGAGCGGGGTGACCGGGCCTGCGAGGTCCGGCACCGCGAGCAGGCTGGAGTGGCCGCCGGAGACGAGCAGCGCGAGCGCGGGCGGCAGCGGGCCGTGCTGCACGGTGTCGACGGCGACGTGCGCGGCCAGGTGGTTCACCCCGAACAACGGGACGTCCCAGGCCGCGGCGTAGGCCTTCGCCGCCGCGACCCCGACGAGCAGCGCGCCGGCGAGGCCGGGGCCCGCGGTGACGGCGACGGCGTCCACAGCGGAACCCGTGAGGCCCGCCTTCGCGAGCGCGCGGTGCACGGCCGGGACCATCGCCTGGAGGTGGGCGCGGGACGCCACCTCGGGCACGACGCCGCCGAACCGGGCGTGCTCCTCCACACTGGAGGCGATCTCGTTCGCCAGCAGCTCCGGGACGCCGGAGTCCGGCATCCGGACGATCCCGACCCCGGTCTCGTCGCAGGAGGTCTCGATGCCCAGGACGATGCTCACCGCGGGTCCCTCTTCATCGTGTAGGCGTCCGCCATGCTCGGTCGGTAGTAGCGCTTGCGCAGCCCGACCGTGGCGAACCCGGCCTTCTCGTACAGCCCGATCGCGGGCTCGTTGTCCGTCCGGACCTCGAGGAACACCGTCGCGTGGACCTCGTCCGCGGTGTCCAGCAGGGCCGCGAGCAGCGCCTTGCCGATCCCCTTGCCCTGATACGCCGGGTCGACGCCGATCGTGTGCACCTCCGCCTCGGCCTGCGGCGGGCCCGCGGTGAAGCCCAGCCCGGCGTACCCGACGAGCTCGTCGTCCACCCGGGCCGCGAAGTACGGCAGGCCGCGGGAGACCTCGTCCCGGAAGGCCTGGGCCGACCACGGGTCGTCGCCCGGGAAGAGGATCTTCTCGAGCTCGGCGCAGCGGGCGGCGTCGGCGCGGTAGAGGGGGCCGATCACGGGGTGACCTTCTTCCGCTCCCCCGGCGGGACGGCGTCGGGTCGGCGCAGGTAGAGCGGCTCCAACGGGCCGGGGACGCCGTGCAGCGCGGCCACGGCGACCAGCCCGAGCGGGGTCGGCGTCGCGGGCCCGGCGACGGGGAGGCCGAAACGGTCGGCCATCGTCCCGGCGGCGGCCACGACGTGCAGGTCCGCGACCCCGATCGACTCCGCCGCGCCGACGTGGGGGCCGGTGAGCCTGCGGACGCCCTCGCCCGCTCCGTCGTGGGCCTCGGGGCCGTCGTAGGCCGCCCAGTAGACCTCTCGACGCCGCGCGTCCGTCGCGACCAGCAGGTTCCCCTCGCACGGGGTCACGGCCGCGATCGCGTCCAGCGAGCAGACGCCGTGCACCGGGACGCCGAGGGCGTCCCCGAGCGCGGCCGCGGTGACCATGCCGACCCGCAGCCCGGTGAAGGGCCCGGGCCCCGCCCCGACGACGATCGCGTCCAGCTCGGGCAGCCGGACCCCCGCCTCGGCGCAGGCGGCCTGGACGCCGGGCATGAGCAGCTCACCGTGCTTGCGCCCGTCCTGTGTGACCCGCTCCGCGAGCAGCACCCCGTCCCGCACCACCCCGGCGGTGACGGCGGGGGTGGAGGTGTCCAGGGCCAAGACGAGCACCCCCGGAGCCTACGAGCCCCACCCCGAGCCCCCACGGGTCCCCCGCTCCCGACCCGCGAGTGCGACACCACGGCCCCCGAGTCGGACGGCGGCCGGGTCAGGCCGGGGTGGGGACCCGGGCGGGCTCGGTGGTCGGGGTGGCGGGTTCGGGTGGGAGTGCGGTGCAATCCGGGCCGCAGAGGGCCCAGCACTCCCCCGGCGGGTGGGCCGCCGGGCCGAACGGTGGGAGCACGTCGTCGGGCATCGGGCCTCCTCCTCGCGTGTGGAGGACAGAGAGCCGACGGACCCCGCGCGATACGTCCTACCAGTCCCGGAGCAGGTCCGGCAGGTCCGCGAGGCGGTGGATCACGGCGTCCGGTTCGACGTCCACCGGAACCTGCTGGTCCAGCGGGATGTCGCTGTGCGGGACGAGGACGGCGCGCATGCCGATGCCCTTGGCCCCGCTGATGTCGTCGTACGGGCGGTCGCCGACGTAGACGCAGCGGGTCGGGTCGGTCACCCCGACGGCCGCCAGCGCCGCGTGGAACGCCTCGGGGTGGGGCTTCGTGTACTCGAGGTCGCTGCTCCAGGTGACGCCGTCGAAGTAGTCCAGCACCCCGTCCCGGCGCAGCCACTCCTCGTGCCACTCGCCGGGCCACATCGTCGAGGACAGCACCCCGAGCTTGAGCCCCCTGTCCCGCAGCGCCTCCAACATCGGCGCCGCCTCGGGATCGGTGTGCGTGGCCTGCACCCAGAACTCGCGGTAGGCCTCCAGGGCCCGCCCGTGCAGCTCCGACGAGGTGTCCACCGCGGCCTCGGCCAGCACCTCCGCCATGTGGAAGGCCTTGGCACCGTCCTTCACCGCGGCCCAGCGGCCGGTGTCCGCCGCGGCGAGGGCCTGCGCGATCTCCTGGGCCTGCGCGGGGTCGTCCGCGTGCAGGATCTCGGCGTAGGTCCGCCAGCCCGCATGGAAGTCCATGGTCACCCAGGGCGTGAGCGTGCCGCCCCAGTCGAAGACGACGGCGTCGACCCCCCGGCTCATGACATCCGCTCCGCGCGGGCGACGCGGACGTCGTCCGGCCTGCGTTCCAGCGTGACGAGCACGTGCCGGTCGGCGAGCCGCTCGGCCACCCCCTCGCCCCACTCCACCGCCACGACGGCCTCGGTGAGGTCGGTGTCCAGGTCCAGGTCGTCCAGCTCCTCGATGCCGCCGAGGCGGTAGGCGTCGACGTGGACCAACGAGACGCCAGGCCCACCGGGCAGGGGGCGGTGCTCCCTGGCGATCACGAAGGTCGGCGAGGTGATGGGCCCGGCCACCTGCAGACCGCGCGCCAGGCCCCTGACCAGCGCGGTCTTGCCCGCGCCGAGCGGCCCGGACAGCACGACCAGGTCACCGGCGCCGAGCTCGCGGCCCAGCTCCTCGCCGAACGCCTCGGTGTCCGTGGTCTCCGGCAGCTCGACCGGGACCGTCCAGCTGATCACGCGCGCCTCCGCTCGCCGGGGATCCGCGCGGCGGACCGGCGGATGAGGCCCTCGATGGCGGCCTCGACCTCCTCGTGCCGTTCCAGCATCGGCATGTGCCCGACGCCCTCGAGCGCGAGGAACTCCGCCTTGGGGAGCTCGCCCGCGATGAGCTCGCCGTGCGAGAACGGGATGACCTGGTCCGCGGTGCCCGCCACCACCAACAGCTCGCTGCCCGAGAACGCGGGCAGCGCCGCGAGCCGGTCGTGGGTGCCGACGGTGTCGACGAAGTCCGTCAGCGCGTCCACCGCGTTCGCGCTGATCATGGTGTCCACCAGGTCGACCAGCGCCGGGTCCACCTTGCGGTCGCCGAAGGCGAAGCGGCGGGTGATGGACCAGATCAGGTCGCCCAGCGCGCGCCTGCCGGTCTCGACGAGCTTCGGCTGCAGCCGGGCCAGGCCACCGATCGTCCTGGTCAGCGGGTTGAACCGGGACAGCAGGGAGCCCGAGAGCCCCGCCGTGCCCATCTCGCCCGCACTGGTGGCGATCAGGCCCACGCCGAGCACGCGCTCGTCGAACAGCTCGGGATGCTGTTCGGCCAGGGCCATCAGCGTCATGCCGCCCATGGAGTGCCCGATCAGCACGAGCGGGCCGCTCGGGGCGAGGGAGCGGATGACCGAGTCCAGGTCGTGGCCCAGCTGGGCGATGGTGCAGCTCTCCCGGGGGGCCCGCTCGGAGCGCCCGTGGCTGCGCTGGTCGTAGAGGACGGTGCGGACCGGTGGGTCGGTGAACCGCGGCAGGTCCTCGGCCTGGAAGAACCAGGTGCGCCGATCCAGCGCGAAGCCGTGCACGAGTACCACCGTGAGCGCGGGATCACCGGTGTGCGGGTCCAGCTCCTCGCAGGCCAGCCGGATGCCGTCCTCCGTCATGACCGACGACGACGTCCGCGGCGGCTGCGCGCCCGGCTGCTCGCCCGCGGCATCCAGCTCGCCTGCGAGGCGACGCCGGTCCTTGGCGATCTCGTGCCGCTTGTGGGTCGCGACCCCCACGCCGACGGCGGCGCCCGCCGCTCCCGCGATGCCGCCCGCGACGCCCAGCGCCTGCCAGAGCCTGCGGCTGACCATGCTCACTCCCCGGAGTAGGTGCGCCGGACCCGGGTGCCGTGCACACCGGTGGCGACCTCGTAGTGGATCGTGCCGAGCTCGGTCGCCCAGTCCTGTGCGGTCGGTCCGCCCGCTCCGAAGAGGACCGCGACGTCCCCCTCGTGGACCTCGTCGTCGCCGCAGTCCACGACGACCTGGTCCATGCACACCCGGCCCACCACGGGCCGGATCCTGCCCGCCAGGTGCACGCGCATGCGACCGTTCGCGTTGAGCCTGCGGGGCACGCCGTCCGCGTAGCCTGCCGGGACGAGCGCGAGGGTGGTCTCACGCGGGGTGGTCCACTCGTGCCCGTAGGACACGCCCTCGCCCGCCGGTACCCGCTTGACCAGGGCGACCCGGCCGCGGAACTCCATCGCGGGGCGCAGCGGGGACTCGGCCACGGGCCGGTCCAGCGGGTCCAGCCCGTAGACCGCGATGCCCGGGCGGACGAGGTCGAGGTGGAGGTCGGGGCGGGTCATGGTGGCCGCGGAGTTGGCCAGGTGCCGGATCGGGTTCAGCCCGCGCGCCCGGGCGAGCTCCCAGGCCTCGTTCAGCCGGACGAGCTGGCGGTCGATCGTGGGGTTCGTCGGCTGGTCGGCGTAGGCGAGGTGGGACCAGACGGCCACGACCTCGGCGTCCTCGCCCGCCTTCTCCACGGCGTCCAGCAGGTCCGGCCAGTCGTGGAGAAGGCACCCGTTGCGGGACAGCCCGGTGTCGACCTTGAGGTGCAGCCGGGCCGGGCGGCCTGCGCGGCGGGCTCCCGCGAGGACCGCGGCGAGGTGCCGGGTCGAGGAGACCGAGAGGTCGATGCCCGCTTCGACGGCGGGGGTGAAGTCCTCGTCCGGCAGGTGCAGCCAGGACAGCACGGGCGCGGTGATGCCGGCCCACCGCAGCTCCAGGGCCTCCTCCAGGGTGCAGACGCCCAGCCAGGTCGCCCCGGCCCGCAGCGCCGCCCGGGAGACGGGGACGGCGCCGTGGCCGTACCCGTCCGCCTTCACGACGACCATGGTGGCCGCCCCGGACTCCCGCGCGGCCCCGGCGAGCAGCGCGACGTTGTGCCGCACGGCGGCCAGGTCGACGTTCGCCTCGAGACGGGGAGCCACCCGGACATTCTGGCATCCGGTGCCGACACATTCTCAGTCTGCGGCCCCCGAACCCCACGACCCGCGAGTCCGACACCCACGCCCGCCAGTCCGACACCCACGCCCGCGAGTCCGACCCGACGCCCCCCGGCCGGAACGCGGGCCGTCGCCCCCGCCCTGGTCAGACAGCGGCGGCACGGACCTCGCTGATCGCGGCCGGGACGTGGGCCTGCAGGGTCGAGGCCGGGGCGGGGACGGCGGGCCCGTCGCCGGTGCGGCCCGCGGCCAGGGTCGCGGCGCGGGAGTGCACGAACACCGCGCACCCCGCCGCCCACCAGGGTTCCAGCCCCGCGGCGAGCAGGGCACCGATCAGGCCGGACAGCACGTCGCCGGAGCCCGCGGTGGCCGCCCAGGAGTTCTCCGACGGGTGCACCAGGGTCCGGCCGTCCGGGTCGGCGACGACGGTCGCGTTGCCCTTGAGCAGCACCGTCACCCCCAGCGCGGCGGCGGCCCGGCGGGCGGCGCCGATCCGGTCCACGCCCACGTCGCCCGCGATCCGGGCGAACTCGCCGGCGTGCGGGGTGAGCACGATCGGCCTGCCGCTGATCCGTCGTCGGAGGTCCTCGTGCTGGGAGAGGAGGGTGATCGCGTCCGCGTCCACGCAGGTGGGGACGTCCCGGTCGAGGACGGCGCGCAGGACGTCCCGGCCTGCGTCGTCCGTGCCGATGCCGGGGCCCACGCTCCAGGCCTGGGTCCGGCCCGCCGCCTCCACCGACTCGGCGGCGACCACCTCGGGCCAGTACGCCCGGACGGTCTCCAGCGCCGAGCCGGCGAACCGGACCATCCCGCTGGTGGCGAGCACCGCGGCGCCGGTCGAGAGCACCGCCGCGCCGGGATAGGTGGCCGATCCCGCCGCGATCCCGACGACGCCCTGGGTGTACTTGTCGTCGGTCGGCCCGGGGATCGGCCAGCGCTCCCCGGCGTCGGCCGCGTCGAGCACCCACGCGTGGGGGTCCGCGGGACGCAGCCCGATGTCCACCAGCACCGTCTCACCACACTGCGGCGCGGCGAGCACGTGCACGGGCTTGAGCGCGCCGAAGGTGACGGTGAGGTCCGCGTCGACCGCGGCCCCGTCCGTCGCGCCGGTGTCGGCGTCCACCCCGCTGGGCAGGTCGACGGCGACGACCGGCACGCCCGCGGCCCCGGCGGCCTCCACCAGGGTTGCCGCCTGCTCGCGCAGCGCTCCCCTGCCCGAGATGCCGACGATGCCGTCGACCAGGACGTCCGCCCCGGTCACGGCGTCGCGGACGCGGGGATCGTCCGGGGTCAGGACAAGGCCGCGGGCCCGCCGCAGGGCGGCGAGCCCGGTGGCGTGGGCGCGGTCGGGGGTGAGCAGGACGGCGGTGACCCCCGCGCCGGCACGGCGGAGCTCCGCACCCGCCCAGAGCGCGTCGCCGCCGTTGTCCCCGGAGCCGACCAGCAGGGTGACCCGCCTGCCGGTCACCCGGGAGCCGAGGAACCGCCGCACCTCGAGGGCGAGCCCGTGGGCGGCCCGGCGCATGAGGGCGCCCTCCTCGCACCGGGCGAGGAGGACGGCCTCGGCGTCTCGGATCTGCTGTGCGGTCCAGACTCCCTGCATGAGGTGATTAGAGCCCTCAGAGTTCGTTGATGTCGAAGGAGACGTCCGAGCCGTTGACGGCGGTGACCTTGGCCTCGACGTCGAACGCGCGGTCGGGGATGGTCACGTGGCAGGTCAGGGTCGCGCCGACGGTCGCGTCGAGGCTCGACGGGCAGTCGACGGCGCTGGGCGCGGTGTTCAGCTGCTCCTGCACCACCCGGGTGATCTCGGACTTCACGTCGTCGCTGGAGACCGACATGCTGCAGGCGCTCAGGCCCAGGAGCAGGCCCCCGGCGGCGGCCACCGTGCCGATGATGCGTGCGATCCTGGCGTTCATGGCGTTCCTCTTCTGATCCTCGCCGGAGCTGTTTCCGGCCTGGTCAGAACGGTATTTCCGCGGGGGCTGCGGATCAGGAGTGGTGCTACCACACCCTGTGGGCGGGTCAGCCACCCTTCTCGGGTACGGGTTCGGCGCCGGGGGGCGCGCGACGGTAGGTTCTCCCCGTGGCCCGGACCAGCACCTTCACCCGTCCTCCCGCCCTGCGGAACGCCAAGGACGCCCTGGAGCAGCTGTCCCGCCCCGGGCCGAACGAGGTCCTCCGCGGCGACCTCGGCCTGATCGGCACGCCCGGTGTGGTGTTCGCGCCCGCGACCGGGATGGGGCTGCCCGCCGTGGCGTTCGGGCACGACTGGATGCAGCCGACCTCCCGCTACGCCGACCTGCTGCGCCACCTCGCGTCCTGGGGGATCGTCGCCGCGGCGCCCGGCTCGCAGCGCGGCCCGGTGCCGAGCGTGTCGCGCCTGTCCGCGGACCTGCGCACCACGCTCGACGTCTGCGCGGGCGTCCGGCTCGGAGACGGCGCCATCAGCGTCGACGCCCGACGCACTGCGCTGGCCGGGCACGGGATCGGCGCCGCCGCGGCGCTGCTGGCCGCGGCCGGGCACCCGAAGGTGCGGGCGGTCGTCGCGATCGCGGCGTCGCAGACCCGGCCGTCCCCGATGGACGCGGCGAAGGCGATCTCGGTGCCGTCGCTGCACATCGTGGCGGGCGAGGACACGGTCGCCCCGGCGGACGGGCACGCGGCGCAGATCGCGAACGCGACGGTGGGCCCGCGCTGGGTCCGCACCCTGCCGAAGGCGGGCCACACGGACTTCCTCGAGGGCCTGCACTGGTCGGACCTGGTCTTCTCGGGCGGCCCGAACGGCAAGGTCCGCCGGATCACGAGGGCCCTGGTCACGGCCTTCCTGCTCAAGGAGCTCGTCGACGAGGACCGGGTGGACGACCTGGTGGACGGCAAGGTCGGCGGCACCACCCTCGCCCGCTTCACCCCCCAGTAGCCCGCGACTCCCCCACTCCCGACCCGCGAGTCCCCCGTTGTCAGTCGCCGAGTCGGACACGCCCTCCACGAGCCTCGTCGTCGCGCGTCGATCGGACGAGCGGTGAGCCGCCACCGTTCACGATCGCGAACGATGGCCTCGGATCCCGTCCGAGCCGGCCCCGTCCGCGCGACCATCCCCGGCGTGCGATCCGACCTCCGCCTCGATCCCGCCGGTCTCGAAGCCGCCGCCGTCCGTGCCGCGGCCCTGGCCGACGAGTTGACCGTCCTCGCCCGGCGCGCGGACCGGCTTCCGGGCCTCGAGGACCTGCCCGAGTCGCTCGCCGCCGCACGGACCGCGTTGAACGACGCCGCATCGGTCCTGCGCAGCACGTCGTCGGCTGTGGCCGAGGCGGACGGTATGGCCGCTCGCGGGTTCCGGGGCCTGCGCTGATGAGGCCGACCACGGGGGCCGACGCGCTGGCGCAGCAGCTCGCCGAAGCCGCCGCGGAGGCGACCCGGATCAGCCGCATGGTCGCCGGGAGCTGGTGGGACGACCACGGCCGCGACCTCGCCGACGGTCTCGCCCGGATCGGCCTCGAGCTGGACCAGCACGCACGCCGTGCCGCCCGAGCCGCTGACGACGTCGTCAGCCTGCTGGCGGGAACCGACGGCATCCCGCCGCCCACACCGCGCCTGCCGAGCGTGGGCGGGAGGCGGGAGAGCGAGCACCGCGGAGTTCGGCTCCCCCTCCTCGACGACGGGTCGACCGACCGGCCACCGGCCTGACCCCGCCCGCCTGAGTCGACGCCCGACGACCGCACGCCTCGTCACCTGGCCACGCGCGTCGGCCGGGGCGTCCGATCCACACGTCGACGATGTCCGACTCGCCTGTCGGGAACGGGGGACTCGCGGGCGGGGTGCGGGGTGGCGCCGCTACTCCGCGCCGACGACCTGGGAGATGCGGGTGGCAAGGGTCTCGGCCAGGTCGTGGGTGGGGGCCTCCACCATCACCCGGACCAGCTGCTCCGTGCCCGAGGGGCGCAGGAGGACCCGGCCGGTGCGGCCCAGCTCGGCCTCCGCCGCGGCCACCGCGGCGGCGACCGCGGGCGAGGCCGCGACCGCCTCCTTGTCCGCGACCTCGACGTTCTGCAGCACCTGCGGCAGCACCGTGACCACTCCGGCGAGCTCGGCCAGCGAGCGACCGGTCTGGGCCATCCGGGCCATCACGCGCAACGCGGTGAGCAGGCCGTCCCCGGTCGTGGCGTACCGCGGCAACACGACGTGCCCGGACTGCTCGCCGCCCAGGCTGAGGCCGTGGGCCCGCAGGTCCTCCAGCACGTACCGGTCCCCGACCGCGGTGGTGCGCAGGGTGATCCCGGCGTCCGCCATGGCCAGGTGCAGGCCCAGGTTGCTCATGACCGTGGCGACCAGCGTGTCCTCGACCAGCTCGCCGGACTCCCGGAGGGCGAGCGCCAGGATCGCCATCAGCTGGTCCCCGTCGACCACCTGCCCGGTCGCGTCGACGGCGAGGCAGCGGTCCGCGTCCCCGTCGTGTGCGATGCCGAGGTCGGCACGCTCGCGCACCACGGCCGCGCGGAGTGACTCCATGTGCGTGGAGCCGACACCGTCGTTGATGTTCAGCCCGTCCGGCGCGGCGTGCAACGCGACGACGTCCGCTCCCGCCTTCGCGTAGGCGACCGGGGCGGCCTCGGACGCGGCCCCGTGGGCGCAGTCCACCACGACCCGCAGCCCGGACAGCGACACGGGCGTGCTCGCGACGAGATGGGCGACGTAGCGCTCCAGCGCGTCCGGCAGGTCGCGGACCCGGCCGATCGCCGCACCGGTGGGACGGCGGGCGGGCCCCTCGAGGCCCTCCTCGATCTCGAGCTCCAGCGCGTCCGGCAGCTTCTGCCCGCCCGCGGCGAAGAGCTTGATGCCGTTGTCCGGCATCGCGTTGTGCGAGGCGGAGATCATCACACCGAAGTCCGCCCCCAGGTCGGCGACCAGGTGGGCGACGGCGGGCGTGGGGACCACGCCGAGCCGCACGGCGTCCGCCCCCGCCGAGGTGAGCCCGGCGAGTACCGCGGCCTCCAGCATCTCCCCGCTGGCACGCGGGTCCCGCCCGACGAGCGCGACGGGCCGGTCGGAGTCACCGAGCACCCGGGCGGCCGAGGCGGACACGGCAACGGCGAGCTCCGGAGTGAGGAGCTCGCCGTTGGCCAGGCCTCGGACGCCGTCGGTTCCGAAGAGTCGACGCATCCGGGTGGAGATCAGCGCTTCGAGTACTGAGGCGCCTTGCGGGCCTTCTTGAGGCCGTACTTCTTGCGCTCGACGGCCCGCGGGTCGCGGGTGAGGAAGCCGGCCTTCTTCAGCGGCGGGCGGTCCTCGGAGTCGACCTCGATCAGCGCGCGGGCGATCGCCAGGCGCAGCGCACCGGCCTGGCCGGAGGTGCCGCCGCCGTGGAGGTTGGCGAAGATGTCGAACCGCTCGGTCTTCTCGACCGTGACCAGCGGCTCCTTGATGAGCTGCTGGTGGAGCTTGTTCGGGAAGTAGGTCTCGAGCGACTTGCCGTTCAGCGTGAACTGACCGGAGCCCGCCACGAGCCGCACGCGGACGACGGCCTCCTTGCGGCGGCCGACGGTCTGGACCGGGCGGTCCGACACGATCGGGGCCTCGACGGCGAACTCCTCCGCCGCGACCTCGGTCTCGTCCTCGCCGGCCTCGAACGCCGCGGCGTCGCCGATGGTGTAGTCGAGGCTCTCGCCTGCATCCTCGGAGGAGGTGTAGACCTCCTGGTCGGCGGACTCGGGGGTGCTCACGCTCTGTCCCTCTTCGGTGCTCTCGGGGTTGGTCACTGCGCGACCTGGATGATCTCGAACGGCTGCGGCTGCTGGGCCGAGTGCGGGTGCGACGGGCCGGCGTAGACCTTGAGCTTCTTGCTCATGGCCCGGCCGAGCCGGTTCTTCGGCAGCATGCCCTTGATGGCCTTCTCGACCAGCTTGTCGGGGTGGCTGTCGATCATCTCGCCGACCGACCGCTGCTTCAGGCCGCCCGGGAAACCGGAGTGCCGGTAGATGAACTTGTCGTCCCGCTTCTTGCCCGAGACCGCGATCTTCTCCGCATTGATGATCACGACGAAGTCGCCGGTGTCCATGTGCGGGGCATAGGTCGGCTTGTGCTTGCCGCGCAGGAGCGTGGCAGCGTGGGTGGCCAGGCGACCGAGCACCACGTCGGTGGCGTCGATCACGTGCCAGGCACGGGTGATCTCGCCGGGCTTGGGGCTGTACGTGGGCACGGGTCTACCTCGTCGTTCTCGGGCTCGGAGCTGCCTGAAAAGTCAGTCTCTCTTCTCATGCGGCGGAGCGGACGCCGGCCGACCACCAACAGCTCGGTGGCGGCGCGGGTCTCCACCCGTCGCACAACGAACAGTCAGGGTACCCGCTGCTCTCTCGGGGGTTGAAACGACCCCTCCGGACCGCGGACGCCCTGCTCGTGCACAGTACGCGCCCGCGCCCCGGGAGCGACACACCGGGGTCAGGTCCAGCGCCGGGCGTTGACCTGTTCGACCTGACGGTACCCGTCGTTCGCCTGGCCGAGGGCGGTGCCGATGCGCGCGAGGACGGCGGCGAGGTCCGCCGCGGCGGCGTCCCACTGCCGCTGGCGCGCCGCGTAGTCCGTGGCGGCTCGCCCCTCCCAGGTGGCGACGAGTGGCGCCAGCTCGCGCCGCAGGTCGTCCAGCCGGGCGGTGATGGACGCCGAGGTGCCCGCGACGGCGGTCTGCGCGGCGGCCAGCTCGGCGAAGGTGACCCTGATCTCCCCCATCGCGCTCAGCCCAGCGCCGCGCGGATCGCGGAGAGCCCGGCGGAGCCGTCCTCCTCGGCGCGCTGGTAGCTCACGCCGGACCCGACGATCGCCTCGCCGATCCCGCGCAGCGCCGCGGACAGCGCCCGCGCGTCGGCGTCCCAGCGCGCCATCAGGCCCTCGAACGCGGCCGCCGCCTCGCCGCGCCAGGCACCCGCCAACGGGGCCAGCTGTCCGCGCAGCGCGGAGAGCTGGGCCTGCACCTGCTCGTCGGTGGCGAGAACCTGCCTGCCCGCGCGGGCCATCTCCTCGGTCGTGGTGCCGAATCCGCCTGCCATGACCACTCCTGTCTGTCGGTGCGCGCAGCGTCGCAGCGCGGGCGGCGTGCCGGGCCGGAACCGGCGGAGGCGTTAGCGATCGCGAACGAGGGAGTCCCTGACCTGGGCACACGCGGCGTCCACGGCGGCGGAGCCCCCCGGCGGGTACCGGCAGCCGACGGCCAGCTCGTCCGCTCCCTCGAACCGCACCGCCCAGTCCACGGCGTCCTCCCGGTAGCGGGTCCAGCGGCCGTCGACCCGCAGCGCCGACACCGCGGCACCGGCCTCCGCGTGCCGGGCCCGCAGGTCGGCCGCGGCCCGCGCGGGCTCGGCGTCCGCGTCGTATCCCAACGGTGTCCGCTCGACGACGACCAGCGCCGTCGCGTCCGGCTGCCCGGCGGGGGCGAGCAGCACCCGACGCCGCTCCGGGGCCCCGCCGACGTGCGCCCAGCCCGCGGGCAGCGCGAACCGGTACCCGTGCGCGACGACGCCGTCGGCCGGGGTCGGCAGCACCGTGCCGAGACCGAGCAGGGCGACGGCGGCGACCACCCCCGCGACGGCCCACCGGACCCGGCGCGACCGCCGTGCCGGTGGCGGGGCGAGCAGCCAGCCGCCGTCCGCCGCGGGGTCCGCGGCCCCGACGGCACCGCCCGGGCCGGACTCGACCAGCGCCGTCCCCGGCCGCTCCGCCACCCGCACCGGCCCGACCCCGGCGGCGTCGCACAGCTCGGCGAGCAGCGGCGTCCGCGCCACCCCGCCGACGAGCAGCAACGGGGTCCCGCGCGGCAGCCCCTCGACCAGCCGCGCCAGCACCGGGCGGATCGCGGTCCGCACCTGCTCGGCCGTGACCCGCACCGCGCCCCGGGTGGTGCCGACGGTCGCCGCGGGGCACAGGGACAGGGCCTCGCGGACCGTCCGGACGTCCCCCGGCCGCGCCCCGCCCGGCAGCGCAGCGGCGACGGCGCGGTCCAGATCGGCCCCGCCGAGCGGGATCGCGCGGACGAGGACGCCGTCTCGCAGCACCCGCGTCCCCGACTCGCCGACGTCGACGACCATCCCCGGCGGCGCACCGGCCGGGACGACGCGGGCCCCGGGCCGGAACACCGTCGGCGCGACCCCCGCGGGCAGCACCCCGAGCAGGACCGGCGCGCCGTCTCGCAGCTCGGCGACCCGGCCCCCGTCGACGACCAGGATCGCGCCGCCGGACGCCGGGCCCGCCGCGGACCGCGTGCCGCTCACGGCTCCGTCCAGGCGAGCTGCACCGTCCGCGACCCGTGGTCGCGGTCCACCCACACCCCTCGGCCCGGCGGCTGCGGGCCCGCGCGGACGGCGCCGACGAGCGGCCCCTCGTCGGGGCTCCCGTGCAACACCACCGCGGGCCCGCCCAACTCGCGCAGCCGCGCGAGGACCGGGTCGAACATCGCCCGGGACGCGCCCGCCACCCGCCGCGCGAGCACCAGGTGCAGCCCGATGTCGACACCCTGGGCGAGGAGCTCCGCCAAGGGCGCCAACGGGTTCGACGCGGCGCCCACCGGCGCGACGAGATCGTGGTCGTCGACCAGGACGTACACCTCGGGACCGGTCCACCAGTCCCGCGCCCGCCACCGCTCCGCGGTGACCTCCGGGCCCGGCCTGCGCCGCTCCAGCGACGCGACCACCTCCCGGACCGCACCCGCCATCGCCTCCGCGGTGCCCGCGTGGGCCAGCACGTGCGCCTCAGGGAGGTCGCCGAGCAGGCTCCGCCGCGGGTCGAGAACGACGAGCCGGGCCTCCTCCGGGGTGTGGGCCCGGGCGATGCCCCGGGCGACCAGCCGCAGCAGCGCGGTCCTGCCGCTGCGACCGTCGCCGAAGCAGAGCAGGTGGGGCTCGGCGGGATCGAGCCGCAGGACCGTCCCCTCCTCGTCGACACCGACCGGGATCCCGTCGCCCCACAGGGGCTCGGCGGGAACCGACGCGGGCAGCACCCGCACCGGCGGGAAGGCCGGGCCGGGCCGGGGGTCGACCGGGCCCGTGGCCAGCACCATCGCGTCGCCGTCCGGGGCGAGGCCGTGCCCGGGCCGCGCGGGCACGGCCGCGGCCCGGCGACGGTCCACCTCGGAGTCGCCCGGCTCGCCGAGCCGCAGCTCCAGCCGCAGGCCGAGCTGGTCCTTGACCGCGGGCCGCAGCTCGCCCCAGCGGTTCACCGAGGCTGCGAGGTGCACGCCGTAGGCGAGCCCGCGGTGCGCGATCGCGGCGGTCCGGCCCACGGCCTCGTCGACGGCGGCCCAGGAGGCGCCCGCCCAGTCCGCGGTCAGCGCCGCGTACCCGTCCACGACCAGCAGGACGTCCGTCGCGGGCTCCGCAGCCAGGTCCCCCGCCGCGCGCCGGGCCCGGAACTCGGCGACCGACCCGATCCCCTCGGCCCGGAACAGCGCCTCCCGGCGCGCGAGGAGCGCGGCGACCTCGCCGAGCGTGCGCCGCACCAGGTCCGGCTCGCTCCGCCCCGCGACGGTCCCCACGTGCGGCAGGTCGGCCAGGCTCGACAGCGCTCCGCCGCCGAGGTCCAGCACGTGGACCCCGAGCTGCGCCGGGGTGTGCGCCCGGGCCAGCGCACGGACGAGGGTGGCCAGCGCCGTCGACTTGCCGGACCGCGGCCCCCCGGCGACGGCGACGTGTCCCGCCGCCCCGGACAGGTCCACCTCGAGCGGGTCCCGCCGCTGCCGGGTGTGCCGGTCGACCAGTCCGACGGTCACCCGCAGCCCACCGCCCACGGGGAGCGCGGCGAGCGCGGGCGAGGAGGCCAGCGGCGGCAACCAGACCCGGTGGGCGGGCGGTCCGCCCAGCGCCGTGACGGCCGCGACCGCCGACTCCAGCACCGAGTCCGCGGCGGGCTCGGTGACCACCGGCGCGGCGGCGACCCGCGCCGCCGTGAAGCGGTGCGCCCGCCGCGGCGAAGGAGCCGCATCCCGTTGTGCCACACCGGACACGTACGCACCGCGGAACCGGACGAGCTGGTCGGTGCCCGCCGCGAGGATGGCGGAACCGGGCAGCGGGGGGAGGGCGTGGGCGTCGGGTACGCCGAGCACCGCCCGCGACTCCGACGAGGAGAACGTGCGCAGCGCGATCCGGTACGACAGGTGCGACTCGAGCCCGCGCAACCGGCCCTCGTCGAGCCGCTGGGACGCGAGCAGCAGGTGCAGGCCCAGCGAGCGGCCCAGCCGTCCGACGGTCACGAACAGCTCGACCAGCTCCGGGCGCCGCGCCACGAGCTCGGAGAACTCGTCGACGACGACCATCAACACCGGCAGCGGCGGCAGCCCCGGGTCGGCGGCGCGGGCTCGCTCGTAGTCGGCGACGCCCGTCAGGTTCCCGGCCGCCCGCAGCAGCTCCTGCCTGCGGGTGATCTCGCCGGTCACGGCGTCGGCCATCCGGTCGACTAGGCTCAGCTCGTCCGCCAGGTTGGTGATCACCGCGGCGACGTGCGGCAGGCCGGTGAGGCCGAGGAAGGTCGCGCCGCCCTTGAAGTCCACCAGTACCAGGTTCAGCTCGTCCGGGCCGTGGGCCAGCACCAGCCCGACGACCAAGGCGCGCAACAGCTCGCTCTTCCCGGAGCCCGTCGCCCCGACGCACAGCCCGTGCGGCCCGCTGCCGCCCGCCGCCGACTCCTTGAGATCCAGGAGCAGCGGGCGGCCGCCGTCGTCCACCCCCAGGGGCACCCGCATGCGGTCCGCCGCGGTCCGCCCGGCCCGCAGCGCGGCGACGGCGGCGGGCCCGGTGCCGCTCAGGCCCATCAGCTCCGGCAACCCGTGCGCGACGAGCCCGGTCCCCCGTTCCACCCCCTCGGGCCGGTAGCGGGCCATCCGCCGCGCGAGGGCCAGTGCCTCTGCCTCGGCCAGCTCGTCCAGGACCTCGACGGGTGCGGGGTCGGCCAGGCGCACGCGCACCACGGACGGGCTCTCCCGCCGCCCGTCCGCCACGCCGACCCGGAGCACCGTGACGCCCTCGGTGGCGGCCCACGCGCCGGGTCCGTCCGTCCCGTCCACGATCACCAGGAGGTGCCGGGGCTGCGGGTCCGCCGCCCACCAGCGGCGCAGCTCGTCCGGGTCGGCGGTGTGCATGCGGACCGGGCCGAGCGCGTCCTGCTCGACGGCCTGGGCGTTGTGCGGCAACCACTTCACCCAGTCCCACGCGGTTCCGCCGAGCACCGCGACGCGCGCGTCCGCGGGCGAGTGCCACAGCACGTACCCGGCGACGAGCGCCCGGGCGACGGCGCGGGCGCGCTCGGTCGGACCGTCCAGCCAGACCGCGGACGCCGCGCGCAGGTCCACCGCCACGGGCAGGTCGGGGACCACCGAGTGCCGGGCCAGCAGCCGTCGGACGGCCTGGGCGCCGACGGGTTCGACGCCGTCCACCGGGCCGGTGCGCGGCGGCACCAGGGCCGTGGCGAGCCGTTGCGGGCCGCGGCCGAGGCGGATCTGGGCGAAGTCGTCGTCTGCGGGATCGCGCTCCCACAACCTGCCCGCGGACAGGACCTCGGGCCAGGCGGCCGGATGGGGGTGGACGTGCTCCCGGGACACGCGCTGGGCGGTCGCGACGGCACGGGCCCGGCGGCGCAGACCGGTGAGGTAGCGCAGGTAGTCGCGGCGGTCCTCGTCCAGCGAGGCGGTGCGGTCCGAGCCGCGGGCGGACCCGCCGGAGAGCACCATCCCGACCGCGGACAGGGCGAACATCCCGCCGAACACCCAGGCCTCGGGCCGCTCTACCCCGAGCACGCCGACGATCCCGACCGAGCCGAGCAGCATCGCGACCGGCATCGCGCGAGCGAGCAGGCCCGGTGGGACCGCCCGCTCGGGCTCCGGCGGCGGCTCCAGGTGGATCTCCCCGGACGGCAGCGGCGGGACCTCGCGCCGCCGCCTGTGCACCGCGACCTGTCCCATGCGACCCCCGGTTTCCCCGAAACGCCCCGTGCGGACGCCCGGTCCGCCGATACTGCGACAGGCCGCGGGTCGCGCGGGGCGTTTCGGGAGAACTCGGGGGACCGCGGTGACGTACCGGCGGGTGACGGTGCTGGGCCCACGGTCCATGGTGGACGTCGCCCTGCCCGCGGACGTCGCCGTGGCCGAGCTGGCGCCGATGCTGCTGGAGCTGTTGGGCGAGCCGCCGTCACCGGCGCCGGTCCCCTGGCGGCTCGACGGGATCGCGGGGGCTCCGCTGCCCCCGGCGGCGACGCTGGCCCAGCTCGGTGTGCTGGACGGCGAGCTGCTCCGCCTCGGCCCCGCCCTCCCTCCGCCCAGCCCACCGACCTTCGACGACGCCCCCGAAGCCGTGGCCGCCGCGGTGGCCGGGCGGGCCGGGGATCCCGACGCCACGCCCGCCGTGGCGGGAGCACTGGCGGTCGGGATGCTGTCCGCGGGGCTGGCGGGCCTGCGCGGCGACGGGGCGTGGGGGACCGCGGCGGCGGTGCTGGAGGTGGCGGTGGCGGCGGGGCTGGTCGTGGGGGTGGCGCGAGCGGCCGGTGCGCACGACCTCGGGAGTACCGCGGGAGCGGCCGGCGGCGGACCGGACCATGGCGGTGGGGGCGGGCGTGAGCAGGCCGGTGGGCGGACCGCTCGCACGGCCTGGGCGCTCGCCGCCCTGCCGCCCGCCGCGGCGGCGGGCTGGCTCGCGCTGCCCGGCCCGACCGCCGTCGGGTTGCCGGGGGCGGCGGTGGGTGCCGCGCTCGCCGCGTTCGCCGCGCAGGCGGCCCTGCGGATCGTGGCGCCATCGGTGCTCGCCGCCCTTCTCGTCTCCCTGACGAGTGCGTTCGGGCTGGTGGCAGCCGTGCTCACCGGGGCCGGAGCCGCTGCGGTCGGGACGACAGGGGCCTTGGCCGCGATCCTCGCCGCGCCGCTGGCCCCGCGCTGCGCACTGCGGCTCGCGGGACTGCGCCCCGGCGAGGACCCACCCGAGACGGCCACCGCGCAGGCTCGCGGGCACCTCGCGGGGCTCGTGGTCGCGGTCGCCGTCGTCGCGGCGGGTGGCGCGGTCCTCGCCGCGAGCGCACCCGGACCGTGGGGCCCCGCGTTCGCGGTGCTGACCTGCCTGGTGCTCGGGTTGCGGTCGAGGGGGTTCGCCGAACCGCTGCCCGCTCGAGCCCAGCTGGTCGCCGCGCTGGTCGGGGCGGCGGCGCTGACGGTGGTGGCGCCGGTGTCCCCGATGGTGCGGCTCGTGCTCGGTGCCGTGGGACTCGGCGCACTGCTGGGGTGCGCCACGCTCTCCCGCCCGCCGCTCGGCCCGGTCGGGCGCCGGACCGTCGACCTCGCCGAGCTGGCCGCGACCGCCCTGTGCGTCCCGCTGGCCGTCGCCGCGCTCGACCTGTTCGCCCTGGTCCGCGGGTGGTGAGGGGGCTGGCCGTGCTGACCGCCGCGGCGCTGGCACTCGGACACGCGGCGGCGGGCCCGGCGGTGCAGGGTCCGGGGGCGCCGGTCGGCGAGCCGGGGATCCGGCAGGTCACGCAGTGTGTGGGGCCGGGAGGTAGCGGGCTCGGGGGCGGTCTCGCGCTGCCCGGGGTGCACGCGCTCGCCGACGGCGCAGGCGTCCGGGTCGCGGTGATCGACACCGGGGTCGCGCCCCATCCGCGGCTCCCCCGGCTCACCGCCGGTGGCGACTACCTCACCGGCGGGGACGGGCTCACCGACTGCGACGGCCACGGCACCGCGGTCGCCGGGGTGCTCGCCGCCGAGCCGTCCGCCGGGGACGAGGTCGGGGGCGTCGCACCGGGTGTGGACGTCGTGTCGATCCGGCAGGCCAGCCCGTCCTTCACCGTCGCGGGTGGGACCCGGCCCGCCGGGGACACCGCGACCCTCGCCGAGGCGGTGGCGCGGGCGGTACGGCTCGGCGCCTCGGTCGTGACGGTCAGCGAGGCCGTCTGTCTGGACCCGGCGCGGGCCGAGCTGGTCGGACGGCCGTTGGCGGCCGCGCTGCGGGCGGCGGCGGCCGCGGACGTGCTGGTCGTGGCCGCGGCGGGCAACGTCGGCTCCGGCGGGTGCACCGGAGCGCCCGGCGAGGTCCCGTTGCCCGCGGCCGCGGGGTTCGCCCCGGGCGCACCTCCGCTCGCGGACGGCGTCCTGGCGGTCGGCGCCACCACCCCGGACGACGCTCCGGCCCCGTTCACCGTCCGGGGGCCGTGGGTGGACCTGGCCGCCCGCGGGACCGGGCTGAGGTCGCTCGCCCCGGGCGGCGGGCTGACCGAGCCCACGCTGGCCGGGACGAGCCTCGCGGTGCCGATCGTCGCAGGCTCCGCCGCCCTCGTCCGGCAACGGTTCCCGGAGCTGAGTGCCGCGGAGGTCGCGTCGAGGCTGATCGCGACCGCGCGTCGCCCCGCCGCCATCTCCGACGCCGTGGGCGCCGGTGCCGTCGATCCCCTCGCCGCCCTGACCGCCCTACCCCTGCCCGGCTCGCCCGCCGACCCGACCGCACCCGCCACGCCGGACCCGGCTGCCGCCCCGGCCCCGCGCTTCCCGGCCTGGGTCCCGCTGAGCGCCGTGGCGGTCCTCTCCCTGCTCGCGGCCGCGACCCCACTCCTGGTGGCCCGCCCCCGCCGCCCCTGACACTCCGCCGCCCCTGACACTCCGCGCCCTCGGAGACCCGGCCGCCGAGGCGTCACCACCGCCCCCTGCCACTCCGCGCCGACCCCGCCCCTCGGAGACTCGGCGGCCGGGTCTCCGAGGGCGCCGGACCGGCACCTCCGCCACCGGGCGACCCGGCCGGAGCGACTCACCGGCGGCAGCCGCACCCCTCACCCCACCGCCGCCCGGGCCTGGGCCAGATCCACCGTCCCGCCCCGCGGCAGCAGCCGCAGGATGGACTCGGGGGCGGGGGGCGGCGTCGGGTCGAGGCCGAGGGCCGCCGCGGTGTCGGCGTCCGCGACGCCGTAGGCGACCCCCGCCGTCGACACCAACCAGATCGCCCCGCCGCCGGTCGGCGACACCGACCGCACCGGCCCGCCACCGAAGAGGACGACCCCGTCCACCGCGACCGCCCCCGGCGCGACCGGCGGATCGCCCACCGCGACCGACCAGCGACCGGCGGACCAGAGTGCGCAGACCGGTCCGGCGGCGGCCCACTCCGGGGCCGTCTCCGGCCAGCCCGCCACGGGCAGCAGGTCCAACCGGGGTACCTCCGCGAGCGCCGACGGCGCGACCTCACGCGGCCCGGCCCCGCCACGCGCCCGCAACACCTCGGCGAGGGACGCGGGGACCTCCTGGACCCCGCCGGGGAGGACCGCGAACCAGCGTCGGAGGCCGTCGACGCCCTCGACGACCAGGACGTCTCCCGGGCGACCGGGCACCCCGGGAGGCCCGGGACCGCCCGCCTGCTCCGGGACGGCGAGCGCGGGCCCCTCCGGCAGTGCCGAGAGCACCGCCGACGCGACGGTCACGGGGTGCCGCCCGGCGAGCCCGAGCGCGGCCAGGACGGCCGGATCCGTGACGGCGTGCCGCACCCCGCCGACGACCGCGTACCGGTCCCCGGCGGGCGTCTGCGCCCACAGCGCGGGGCCCGGGCCCGGCGGCGGTGCCGCGGTTCCCGCCAGCACCAGCGGGCCGTCGCACACCCCCCACCGCTCCGGGACCCGCTCGCGGAGCCCGACCCCCGTCGCCCCGTCGACGGCGGCGGGCGCGGTCCGCGGCGCGCGGGCGAGATCGGCGTCCGCGACCAGCCGGGGATCCCCGGCTGGCAGTCCCAGCGCGGCCCGGACGAGCCTGGCCGCGATCACGTCGGGCACCGGGACCAGCCGCTCCCGGGCCACGGCGAACACCGCGCCCGACGGCGTACCCACCACCACCGCCTGCGCCGACCACGTCGGCCGCGGCGCGATCACGGCGTAGAGGGCGGCCCCGACGAGCCCGAGCACGGCCAGCAGGGCACCCACGACCGTGGCCCGCCGCTGCGCCCGCAGCTGTTCGTGCAGCGGGACGGGATCGGCACGGACCAGCGCCGCCTCCAGCCGGCGCACCCCGTACCGGTGCGCATCCGCCTGGTCTCTGGTTGCGGGTGGGCGGGGGATCATCACAGCGCGGGTGGGCGGGGGACCATGGGGTGCGACGCTAGCCCCGCACCCCCTCCCCCGAGGCGGAACGGGACTACTCGGCCACCCCGATGTCCTCGTTCCACAGCTCCGGGCGCGCGGCGATGAAGTCCTCCATCAGCTGCACGCAGCGGGGATCGTCCAGCACGGTCACCGAGACGCCGTGCTCGGCGAGCCAGTCGTGCCCGCCGTGGAAGGTCCGGGCCTCCCCGATCACCACGGCGCCGATGTGGAACTGCCGGATCAGGCCGCTGCAGTACCAGCACGGCGAGAGCGTGGTGACCATCGTGGTGCGCCGGTAGTCCTTCTGCCGTCCGGCGTCGCGGAAGGCCGCCGTCTCGCCGTGGACCGAGGGATCGTCGTCCTGCACCCGACGGTTGTGCCCCCGGCCGAGCACCTCGCCGTCCGGCCCGAGCAGCGCGGCACCGATCGGGATGCCCCCCGACGCCAGGCCCTTCCGGGCCTCCTCCAGTGCGATCTCGATCGACATGGCCGTCACCCTACGGAGATGGCGTCGAGCCGCTCACGGATGAACGGACCGCAGGTCACCGCGGGTCCGCCTGCCAACGGCGCGACGACGGCGTCCTGGTCCAGCTCGAAGAACCACACCAGCGACACCAGCTCCTCGGTCGGCGCCCCGGCCTGCGGCGGCAGGACGCGGTGCCTGCCGGACCGCCAGCGCCCGCTCCACAGCGCGAGCAGGTCGCCGATGTTGATGGTGAGGGCAGCGGGGTCGTACGGCGCGTCCCGCCAGCCGCGGGCGTCCGTGTGGACCTGCAACCCGCCGGCGCCCGGCTCGCGGTCCAGCACCGTGACCGTCCCGAAGTCGGTGTGCGGGCCGATCCGGAACTGCCCGGGGGCGGGCTCGCCGACCTCGGTCAGCGGCGGGTAGCGGTTGATGTTGAAGGTCCAGGTGGGGTTGTGGGTCGCGAAGGGCGGCGCGTCGAGGACCGCTGCGCACAGCGCGAGCAGGGCGTCGGAGACCCGACGCATGTGGGCCGCGTACTCCCGCACCACGCTCCGCAGGGAATCGGACGGCCAGACGTTGGGTGGGAACCACAGTGCGTCGACCTCGGGATCCCCGGTCGGGGTCTCGGGGCCGAAGGCCAGCGACTCCTTGAGGTCCGGCACCGCCTCGCCCTCGATCGCCCCGTTGGCCTCGACGCCCGGCGCGAGCCAACCGCGGCCCCCGATCCGCGCCGCCCACCGCTGCTTGTCCGGTCGGGCGAAGAACGCCCGGGCCTCCGCCCGCACGTCCGCCGCCAACCCCGCGGGCACCCCGTGCCCCGTCAGCAGCAGGAACCCGGCCTCGCGCAGGGACGCGTCGACCGCCGCGGGATCGGGGGATCCCAGATCGACGGTCCGGATCGGTTCGCTCACCAGGTGACCCTGCAACGGACGCGGGCGCCGGGCAAGCGTGGCAACCGAGACGAAACACGGCCTACCCTGGGGAGCGTGCCTCAGCCGGATCACCCGTCGGACGATCTGGCGCTCCTCCACCGGTTCGAGCCGGTCCTGCGCTACACCCACGGCGAGCTGTTCCTGCCCATCGCGGTGGACGACTACGTGGCCCACTGCAGCCTGTGGGACGAGCGGGACGAGCCACTCGTCCCCGCGGGCTCGCTCACCCTGGGCTCCCTCGCCGAGGAGGGCCGCCGCTACCGGGAGCGCAGGCTGCACCTGCGGTTCGTGCAGAAGTCGTTGGGCGCCAAGGAGGTCCGGCACTGGCGGCGCACCGAGCGGCCCCGGGTCGGCGGGATCGGCCGGTTCGCGGCGGTGGGGGTGATCGCGCGGCTGATCGACGTCGTGCTGCGGCTGTCCCTGCTCGTCCGCGGCAAGGTGCCCAACGGCCTCGTCGCGGCCGCCCACCGCCAGGGCAAGGACCTGGCGGGCGCCACCTACTACGGCCGGGTCGTGCGCACCGCGGGCTACACCGTCCTGCAGTACTGGTACTTCTACGCGTTCAACGACTGGCGCTCGACCTTCCACGGCGTCAACGACCACGAGGCCGACTGGGAGACCGTGTCGGTCTACCTGGTGCCCGGCCCGTCGGGCGGGCTGGAACCGGCCTGGGTCGCGGGCTCCTCGCACGACCACACCGGGGACGACCTGCGCCGCCGCTGGGACGATCCGTTGCTGGACAAGGAGGGCGAGCACCCGATCCTCTACCCGGGGGCCGGATCGCACTCGCACGCGTTCGTGGCCGGGGACTACGTCGTCAGCGTCGGGTTGCCCGCCCTGCGGGCCGTACTGCGGACCATCCAACGCGTGCGGGCCTGGCTGATGCCCTTCGCCCCCGAACCCGGCAGCGGCAGCTTCGACATCCCGTTCATCGACTACGCCCGGGGCGACGGCGTCGTGCTCACCGAGTGGAACCGGGTCCCGATCGACGACTCCACCGAGTGGGTGCGGGACTTCCGCGGGCTCTGGGGCCTGGACACCAAGGACTCCTTCGGCGGTGAGCGCGCCCCCGCGGGGCCCCGCTACGAGCGCGACGGCTCCGTCCGCGGCTCGTGGGCGGACCCGCTCGGCTGGGCGGGCCTGGACAAGGTCCCCGCGACCGCGGACGAGGAGGTCGCCGCGCTCGAGGAGCGGATGAAGCTCCTGCAGTCCCGCGTGGACGAGCTGGAGACCGAGATCGCCGCCGAGCGGCTGGCCGTCCGCGGGCTCTACGCCGAGATCCGCTACCTCGCCGCCCGGTCGGACGCCGCCCCCGGCCGCCCGGGGCACCTCCAGGAGCTGGAGGTCAAGGAGGCCCACCTGGCCGGGCTGGTGGCCGAACGGGTCCGGCTGACCGAGGAGATCGACGTCCAGGCGGGCAGGCTCGCGGGCCCCCGCCCACCCGGTCCCCCGGGCGCCCACCTGCGCAACCCGCACCTGCCCTACGTCGTGCACGCGGACTTCCGCTCGCGGTTCCTGCGGGTGTGGGCGGCGCTGTCCATCCCGGTGCTGATCGGGGGGCTCGGCGCGCTGCTGTTCTGGCCCAACCTGTCCACACTGTTGTGGTTCACGATCGGCCTGGTCGCGTTCGCCGTGGTGGAGTCGGTGGCCCGACGACGCTCGATCGAGTTCGCCGCGAGCCTCGCCGGGCTGGCGATCACCGCCCTGATCGTGGCGGGGGTGGTGGTCGCGCTGCTCTCCGGCTGGAAGATCGTCCTCGCGGGCTCCCTCGCCCTGGCCGCCCTGATCCTGCTCGTCGTGAACGTGCGCGAGCTCCGGGGGCGCTGAGCCACTGCACGGGCACGGCGTCAGGAGAGCGGCGCCCGCACGTTCCGTGTGATCGACGTGCGGGCCGCGAGCTCGGCGTCGGGCGGGTAGTCGACGCCGACCAGGGTCAGGCCGTGGGCGGGGGCCACCGCGACCCCCGACTCGCGCGAGGTGCGGTCCAGCAGCGACGCGGGCCAGTCCACCGCCCGCCGCCCGCGGCCCACGTCGAGCAGCGCCCCGATCAGGCTGCGGACCATCGAGTGGCAGAAGGCGTCCGCCGACAACGCGGCCGTCAGGACCCCGTCCGACGCGGACCAGGACAACCGCTCCAACCCGCGCACCGTCGTCGCGCCCTCGCGGTGCTTGCAGAAGGCGGCGAAGTCGTGCTCCCCCACCAGCAGCGCGGACGCCGCGTTCACCGCGGTCAGGTCCACCGGGTGCGGCCACGACAGGGTGTCCCTGGCCCGCAGGGGGTCCGCTCCCCACGGGGTCACGGCCACGCGGTAGCGGTAGTGCCGTCGCAACGCCGCGAACCGCGCGTCGAACGCGGCAGGCACCTCGACCGCGTAGCGCACCCGGACGTCCGGCGGGAGCAGCCGGGCGAGCCGCCGCACCAACCAGGCCGGATCGACGTCTGCGGGCAGGTCCACGTGCACGACCTGCCCCGTCGCGTGCACGCCGGCATCCGTCCGCCCCGCGACGGTGAGCTGCACAGGGGACCGCACCAGCCGGGACAGCGCCGAGGTCAGCACCCCCTGCACGGTCCGCAGCGAGGGCTGCACGGCCCACCCGGAGAAGTCCGTGCCGTCGTAGGCCACGTCCAGTCGAAAGCGAACGAGCCCGCCACCGGAATCGGTGGCGGGCTCGGACACGGGGTGCTCAGGACTCAGAGTCGGAGTCCTTCTGCTGCGACGCGGGCAGCGAGAACCCGGCGGCCTCGGCGGCCTCCGAGCTCGCGAACCAGACCTCGGCCACAGTGCGGTCGTAGTGCGCCGAACCGGGGACGTGGTACAGCATCGAGTCCGCGTTGCCCTTGATCTCGAAGCCCTCCGGCGCCTCGGCCGGGTCCTCCAGCGGGGCGTGGCTGCCCTCGCCGTAGGGGGCCTCGTTGGTCGAGGCGGACTCCTCGACCTCGGCGGCCTGCAGGGTCTCGGCGGCCTCGGTCGACTCGGCCTGGGCGGCCTCGATCTTCTCCTCGGTCACCTCCGGCTCCGTCGTGGCGGCCTGCGAGGCGGCGGCCCGGCGAGCACGGTTGGCCTCGTCGGTGACCGTCTTCTGCTGGATCAGCTCGATGACGGCCATCTTGGCGTTGTCGCCCTTGCGCGGCATCGTCTTGGTGATGCGCGTGTAGCCGCCGTTGCGGTCCGCGTAGAACGGGCCGATCTCCTCGACGAGCCGGTGGACGACCGACTTGTCGCGGATGAGCTTCATGATCTCGCGGCGGTTGTGCAGGTCGCCCCGCTTCGCCTTGGTGATCAGTCGCTCCGCGTACGGACGCAGCCGCCGGGCCTTGGCCTCGGTGGTGGTGATCCGGCCGTGCTGGAACAGCGCGGTCGCCAGGTTGGCCAGGATCAGCCGCTGGTGAGCGGGCGACCCGCCGAGGCGGGCTCCCTTGGTGGGCTGAGGCATGGCTACAACTGCTCCGTTTCTGCGTAGTCCTGGCCGTCGTCGCCGAACGGGTCGGCGTCGTAGCCACCGTCGCTGCCGTAGTCGGCGGCCGCGGCGGAGGGGTCGAACCCGGGCGGGCTGTCCTTGAGCGCGAGACCGAGGCCGACGAGCTTCATCTTGACCTCGTCGATCGACTTCGCGCCGAAGTTGCGGATGTCCAGCAGGTCCGCCTCGCTGCGCCCGACGAGCTCACCCACGGTGTGGATGCCCTCGCGCTTGAGGCAGTTGTAGGACCGGACCGTGAGGTCGAGCTCCTCGATCGGCATCGCGAAGGCCGCGATGGTGTCCGCCTCCTGGGGCGACGGGCCGATCTCGATGCCCTCGGCGTCGACGTTCAGCTCGCGGGCGAGACCGAACAGCTCGACGAGGGTCTTGCCCGCCGAGGCCAGCGCGTCACGCGGGCCGATGGAGGGCTTGGTCTCGACGTCCAGCACCAGCTTGTCGAAGTCCGTGCGCTGCTCGACACGGGTGGCCTCGACCTTGTAGGTCACCTTGAGCACCGGCGAGTAGATCGAGTCGACCGGGATGCGGCCGATCTCGGCGCCGGTGGCCTTGTTCTGCATGGCCGGGACGTAGCCACGACCCCGCTCGACGACGAGCTCCACCTCGAGGCGGCCCTTGTCGTTCAGCGTGGCGATGTGCAGGTCCGGGTTGTGCACGGTGACGCCCGCAGGCGGGACGATGTCCCCCGCGGTGACCGCACCGGGGCCCTGCTTGCGCAGGTACATGGTGACCGGCTCGTCCTCCTCGGAGCTCACGACGAGCTCCTTGAGGTTCAGGATGATGTCGGTGACATCCTCCTTCACCCCGGGGACGGTGGTGAACTCGTGCAGCACGCCGTCGATGCGGATGCTGGTGACCGCCGCCCCCGGGATGGAGGACAGCAGGGTGCGCCGGAGCGAGTTGCCCAGCGTGTAGCCGAAGCCCGGCTCGAGCGGCTCGATGACGAACCGGGAGCGGGTCTCGGTGACCGAGTCCTCGGTCAGGGAAGGGCGCTGAGAGATCAGCACGGTGTGACTCCTTCTGTGGTCCCGCGGCACCCACTATTTGATGCCGCAGTGAGCCCCCCGCCCCACTGCAGGGCGGGGGGACCCTCTGTCGAGGGGACTACTTCGAGTACAGCTCGACGATCAGCTGCTCGGTGACCTGCGTGTCGATCTGCGCCCGCTCCGGGAGCTGGTGCACGAGGATGCGCAGGGTCGACGGCACGACCTGGAGCCAGGCGGGCACCGGACGGTCGCCGACGAGCTCCTTGGCGATCACGAACGGGTCCAGCGCCAGGCTCTTCGGCTTGACGTCGATGATGTCGTACTGCGAGACGCGGAAGCTGGGGATGTTCACCTTCTGGCCGTTGACCAGGAAGTGCCCGTGGTTCACCAGCTGCCGGGCCATCCGCCGGGTGCGCGCGAGGCCCGCCCGGTAGACGACGTTGTCCAGCCGCGACTCGAGGATGCGGAGCAGCTCGTCACCGGTCTTGCCGGAACGGCGGTTCGCCTCCTCGTAGTACGAGCGGAACTGCCGCTCGAGCACGCCGTACGCGAAGCGCGCCTTCTGCTTCTCCTGCATCTGCAGGAGGTACTCGGTCTCCTTGATCCGGATCCGGCCGTGCTGGCCGGGCGGGTAGGGACGACGCTCGAACGCCTGGTCGCCGCCGACGAGGTCGACCTTCAGTCGGCGGGACTTGCGGGTCATGGGTCCGGTGTAACGAGCCATGAGTGGTTACTCCCTTTCCCTTAGACCCGGCGCCGCTTGGGCGGGCGGCATCCGTTGTGCGGCTGGGGCGTGACGTCCGAGATCGTCCCGACCTCGAGGCCTGCGGCCTGAAGCGAACGGATCGCGGTCTCGCGGCCCGAACCCGGGCCCTTGACGAAGACGTCGACCTTCTTCATGCCGTGCTCGGCCGCCTTGCGGGCGGCGGACTCGGCGGCCATCTGCGCCGCGAACGGCGTGGACTTGCGCGAGCCCTTGAAGCCGACGTGACCGGCCGAGGCCCAGGCGATGACGGCACCGGTCGGGTCCGTGATGGACACGATGGTGTTGTTGAACGTCGACTTGATGTGCGCGTGGCCGTGCGCGACGTTCTTCTTCTCCTTGCGGCGGACCTTCTTGGGTCCGGCCGTACCACGGGTGCGGGGCGGCATTACTTCTTACCTGCCTTCTTCTTGCCCGCCACGGTCTTCTTCGGGCCCTTGCGGCCGCGCGCGTTGGTCTTGGTGCGCTGACCGCGGACCGGGAGTCCACGACGGTGGCGGATGCCCTGGTAGCACCCGATCTCGATCTTGCGACGGATGTCGGCCTGCACCTCGCGGCGGAGGTCACCCTCGACGCGGAGGTTGCCCTCGATGTACTCGCGAAGGGACGCGAGCTGCTCGTCGGTCAGGTCCTTGCTGCGCAGGTCCACGCTGATGCCCGTGGCGGCCAGGATCTCCTTGGAGCGCGAGCGCCCGATCCCGTAGATGTAGGTCAGTGCGACCTCCATCCGCTTGTCGCGGGGGAGGTCGACACCAGAGAGTCGTGCCATGCGGCGGGTGTCTCCTTAGTCGGCCGGGTACTCCCGACGGTCGTCCTGGGGGACTAGTCCCAGGCACCGGCCCGGTACCGGTGGTGAACCGCGCCTCTCGTGGCACGGCAGATCCGTCGGGTTCCTCTGTTCTGACGGTCGGACCCCGACGAGCGGGTCCTCCCTGAGCCAGCTGCTCCGCGAGGTGCGGGTGATCAGCCCTGACGCTGCTTGTGACGCAGGTTCTCGCAGATCACCATGACCCGCCCGTGACGGCGGATCACCTTGCACTTGTCGCAGATCGGCTTGACGCTCGGCTTGACCTTCACGTCTGTCGATCCCTCTGGTTGAGCGTCACTTGTAGCGGTAGACGATGCGGCCGCGGGAGAGGTCGTACGGAGAGAGCTCCACGACCACCCGGTCCTCGGGGAGGATCCGGATGTAGTGCTGCCGCATCTTCCCGCTGATGTGCGCGAGGACCCGGTGCCCGTTCTCCAGCTCCACGCGGAACATCGCGTTCGGCAGGGGTTCGACGACCCGGCCCTCGACCTCGATCGCCCCGTCCTTCTTGGCCATAGCCTCCGCGTTCCGTGACAGGTTTCCTGTGGTGTCGTACAGGCGCACCGAAGGCGGGACGGAGCCGAGGGTGCGGTCAGACACGAACGGAACCGGCGCCACACGGCGCGCCGAGGATCCAGTGTACGTGGTGCTTGACTCACCGTGCCGCCAGGGGGTACTCGCGCGCAAAGCGCTTGACCCCGACCCCGGGGCGGGTGGTCCAGTATGCGCCATGAGCACCGGGACGTCCCCTTCGCAGACCACACGGATCCCCCGTGCGCTGCGCCCGTTCCGGCACCGTGACTACACCCTGCTGGCCGCCTCCATGGCCGCGTCGCTGTTCGCGAGCGGGCTGTGGGTCGTCGCGCTCGTCTACCAGGTCATCGCCCTCGGCGGCGGGCCGTCCCAGCTCTCGCTGGTCAGCGCCGCGGCCGCCACCGGTCTGCTGCTGTCCGTCCTGCTCGGCGGGGTCGCCGCCGACCGGATGTCCCGACGGCGGCTGCTCCGGCTGGTCGAGACCGTCCGGATCGCGATGGCCGGGCTGGCCGCCACACTGGCGCTGACCGGGACCCTGCAGCTGTGGAGCCTGGCCGTCATCGCATTCGCGGTCGGCGCTGCCGAGGCGTTCTTCTTCCCCGCGTACTCGGCGATCCTGCCGACCCTGCTGCCGCCGGACGAGCTGCTGGCCGCCAACGGCCTCGAAGGCATCCTGCGCCCGGCCACCATGTACGCCGCGGGACCCGCGCTGGCGGGAGCACTGGTCGCCGGGTTCGGCCCGGCGTACGCCCTCGGCGGTGCCGCGGCGGGCTACCTGCTGGCCCTGCTCCCCCTGCTCGCCATCCGGGTGCCCGCGATGAGCGCCGAGCGGGGGAGGACCTCCGTGCTGGGGGATCTCGGCGAGGGCTTCCGCTACCTCCTGCGCACCGGCTGGCTGTTCGCCACGCTGGCGTTCGCCGTGCTCCTCGTCCTCGTCGTGATCGGCCCGATCGAGGTCCTGCTGCCCTTCGCCGTGCGTGACCGGACGGCGAGCGGACCCGGCGGCTACGCCCTGGTGCTGGCCCTGTTCGGGCTGGGCGGGGCGGTCGGCTCGGTGGTCGCCTCCGCGGGCCGGATGCCGCGGCGCTACCTCACGGTGATGATCCTGCTCTGGGGTCTCGGCGGGGTCCCGCTGGTGCTCGTCGGGTTCACCGACCGGCTGTGGGTGATGGGGGCCGTCGTGGCCGTCGTGGGCGCCACCCACGGCGCCGCGATGGTCATCTGGGGCACGTTGCTGCAGCGGCGCGTCCCGCCCGCTCTCCTCGGCCGGGTCTCCAGCCTGGACTTCTTCGTGTCGCTGGCCCTCATGCCCGTCTCGATGGCGTTGGCGGGCCCGATCGGCGAGAGCATCGGCATCCCGCTCACCTTCACCCTCGCCGCACTGGTCCCGGTCCCCCTCGCGGTCCTGGCCCTGCTGATCTGGCGCCTGCCCCGGGACGAGACCGCGCACTCCCTCGACTGAACCGCGCGCCCTGGTCGAACGAGGGCGCGTCGAGGACCGCCTCGCCGCGCTCCCGGTCTCCTCGGCCGCGCGCTCAGCCCGGGAGGGTGAGGACGGAGTGCCCGTCCGCCGTGACCGCCACGGAGTGCTCCCAGTGCACGGCCCGCAGGCCGGACTCGGTGACGACGGTCCAGCCGTCCTCCAGCTCCCGGGTCTCCGGGTCCCCCGCCGTGAGCATCGGCTCGATGGCCAGGGCCATGCCGGGGACCAGCTTCGGGCCCTTGCCCGGCTCGCCGTGGTTGGGCAGGAACGGGTCCATGTGCATCGACGTGCCGATGCCGTGCCCGCCGTACTCGGCGACGATCCCGTAGTCCGCCCGGTCCGCGATCGCCGCGGCCTTGCAGGCCTCCTGGATCGCGTACGAGATGTCGGTCAGCCGCGCCCCGGGCCGCACGGCCTCGATGCCGGCCCACATCGCGGACTCGCAGGCCTTCGACAGCGCCCGGTCGGCGTCCGAGACGTCCCCGACGGCGATCGTCACCGCCGAGTCGCCGTGCCAGCCGTCCAGGATCGCGCCGCAGTCCACCGAGATCAGGTCCCCCTCGGCGAGCACCTGCTGCGCCGAGGGGATCCCGTGGACGATCTGCTCGTTCACCGACGCGCAGATGCTCGCCGGGAACCCGTGGTAGCCGAGGAACGAGGGGACGGCGCCCGCATCGCGGATGACCTGCTCGGCCACCGCGTCCAGCTCGCCGGTCGAAACGCCCGGCTTCGCCAGGTCCGCGACCGCCGCCAGCGCGGCCGCGACGACCGCACCCGCCGCCCGCATGGCCTCGATCTCGGCCGGGCTCTTCAGCTCGATGTCGCGCCCCCGCAGTCGTGCCAGCGCGCCGCGCACGCCGCCCTGTCTGCCCATCATGCCGGCCTCCCGGACAACCGGGCCTCCTCGAGAGTTACTTGCCGAGCGCCGCGGTCACCCGGTCGGTGATCTCCGCGACCTCCCCGACGGCGTCGATCACGACGAGCCGGTCGGCGTAGTACTGCAGGAGCGGGGCCGTCTCGTCCCGGTAGACCTGCTGCCGGTTCCGGATGACGTCCTCGGTGTCGTCCGAGCGGCCGCGGCCGAGCAGCCGCTGGACGAGCTCCTCGTCCGGCACCTCGAACTGGACCACGGCGTCGAGCTCCACACCCAGGCCCGCGAGGATCTCGGAGAGCGAGTCCGCCTGCGAGGTGGTGCGCGGGAAGCCGTCCAGGATGAAGCCCTTGGCGGTGTCCGAGTCCGACAGCCGGTCGGAGACCATGCCGACCGTCACCGAGTCCGGCACGAGGTTCCCGGCGTCCATGTAGGTCTTCGCCTCGAGACCCAGCGGCGTCTCGTCCTTCAGGTTGGCGCGGAAGAGGTCTCCCGTGGAGATGTGGGGGATGTCGAACTGCTCGGCCAACCGCGCGGCCTGGGTGCCCTTGCCCGCTCCGGGCGGGCCGACGAGAACGAGTCGCACTGGGAGCTCGACCTCCTAGCTTTCTTCTCCTGGGCCGCCCACTCCGGCGGCGGCGAGGTGTACCCCGGGAGGCCTGAGGGCCCCGGCCGGTCGATGGTGCATCTTCGACGGCCTGTCGAACAAGGCCCCCTCATCGCACTCTAACGCAGGAAACCCTCGTAGTTGCGCTGCATGAGCTGGCTCTCGATCTGCTTCACGGTGTCCAGGCCCACACCGACCATGATCAGCACCGCGGTGCCGCCGAAGGGGAAGTTCTGGTTCTGACCGGAGCCCGTCAGACCCAGGAAGAAGTTGGGCAGGACGGCGATGATGCCCAGGTAGAGGGACCCGGGCAGGGTGATCCGGCTCAGCACGAAGTTGAGGTACTCGGCGGTGGGTCGACCGGGGCGGATGCCCGGGATGAACCCGCCGAACTTCTTCATCTCGTCCGCCCGCTCCTCGGGGTTGAACGTGATGCCCACGTAGAAGTAGGTGAAGAAGATGATGAGCGCGACGTACAGGAGGATGTGCAGCCAGTTGGACTGGTCGACCAGGTAGGTCTGCACGAACTGCTGGAGCCCGCCGCCCGCGTTCCCGATGAACTGCGAGAGCAGCTGGGGCAGGTACAGCAGCGACGACCCGAAGATCACCGGGATGACGCCTGCCTGGTTCACCTTGAGCGGCAGGTACGTCGACGTGCCGCCGTACATCCGACGGCCGACCATCCGCTTGGCGTACTGCACCGGGATGCGGCGCTGGCCCTGCTCGACGAACACGACGCTCACGATGATCGCGAGGCCGAACACGCAGACGCCCGCGAAGACCAGCGGACCGGCGTTGTTGAAGATGTTGACGCCCTCGGCCGGGATGCGGTGCGCGATCGAGGCGAAGATCAGCAACGACATGCCGTTGCCGATGCCCTTCTCGGTCACCTGCTCGCCGAGCCACATGACGATCGACGTGCCCGCCGTCATCACGATGACGATGATGGACAGCGTCCACACCGTGGAGTTCGGGATGATCGGCTCGGTGCAGTTCCCCAGCAGGGCGCCGCGGTCCGCGAGCGCCACGATCCCGGTGGCCTGCAGGACCGCCAGCGCGATCGTGAGGTACCGGGTGTACTGGGTGAGCTTGTTCTGCCCCGACTGCCCTTCCTTCTTCAGCGCCTCGAACCGCGGGATGACCACGGTGAGCAGCTGGATGATGATCGACGCCGTGATGTACGGCATGATCCCCAGCGCGAGGATGGACAGCTGGAGCAGCGCGCCGCCCGAGAACAGGTTGATCAGCGAGTAGATGCCCGCGTTCTCACTGCCCTCGACCTGCCGGATGCACTCCTGCACGTTCGGGTAGGACACGCCGGGCGACGGGATGTTCGCCCCCAGCCGGTAGACGGCCACGACCCCGAGGGTGAAGAGGATCTTCTTCCGGAGATCCGGGGTCGTGAAGGCCGCCCGGAAAGCGCTGAGCACCTCGGTGATCCTCCTGGTCTTGTCGCCGCGCGGCCACTGATGGTGACGGCCCGGGCGGGAACCGACTCTAACAGCGACGACGCCGCCCGTTCGGCCGCCCCTGGCAGGGCGGACCGGACGGACGGCGTCGCCGGTGGTACCTCTTTACAGTTCGCTGGCAGAGCCGCCGGCGGCCGCGATCTTCTCCTTGGCGGAGCCCGAGAAGCGGTGCGCGGAGACGGTGAGCTTCACACCGTCCAGGTCCCCGGTGCCGAGGACCTTGACCGGCCGGCCCTTGCGGACCGCGCCGACCTCGACGAGGGCCTCGGGGGTGACCTCGCCGCCCTGCGGGAAGAGCACCGCGAGGTCGCCGACGTTCACGACCTGGTACTCGACCCGGAACCGGTTCTTGAAGCCCTTGAGCTTGGGCAGCCGCATGTGCAGCGGCATCTGCCCGCCCTCGAAGGCCGGGGACACGGTCTTGCGGGCCTTGGTGCCCTTGGTACCGCGACCGGCCGTCTTGCCCTTGGAGCCCTCACCACGACCCACACGGGTCTTGGCGGTCTTGGACCCCGGAGCCGGACGCAGGTGGTGAACCTTGATCGTCTCGCTCATCAGGACTTCACCTCCTCCACCGTCACCAGGTGACGGACGGTGTTGATCATGCCGCGGACCTGCGTGGTGTCCGGCCACTCCTGGGACTGGCGGATCTTGCGCAGGCCGAGGGCCTTGAGGGTCTCACGCTGGTTGCGCTGCCCGCCGATGGCGGACTTGATCTGCGTGACCTTGAGCTTCTTGTCCGCCATCAGGCCCTCGCAGCCTGGGCCGCTTCGGCCCGAGCACGCAGCATCGACGCGGGCGCGACGTCCTCGAGGGGCAGACCGCGACGGGCCGCCACCTCCTCCGGACGCTGGATCATCTTCAGCGCGGCCACCGTGGCGTGCACGATGTTGATCGCGTTGTCGCTGCCCAGCGACTTCGAGAGGATGTCGTGGATGCCCGCGCACTCCAGCACCGCGCGGACCGGGCCACCGGCGATGACACCGGTACCGGGGCTGGCCGGGCGCAGCATGACCACGCCCGCGGCCGCCTCGCCCTGGACCCGGTGCACGATCGTGCCGCCGATGCGGGGGACGCGGAAGAAGTTCTTCTTCGCCTCCTCGACACCCTTGGCGATCGCCGCCGGGACCTCCTTGGCCTTGCCGTAGCCCACGCCGACCAGCCCGTCGCCGTCGCCGACGATCATCAGCGCGGTGAAGCTGAAGCGCCGACCACCCTTGACGACCTTGGCGACACGGTTGATCGTGACGAGCCGCTCGATGTACGGGGTCTTGTCCTGGGCCGCCCCGCCACGGCCTCCGTCGCGGCGGTCCCGGCGGTCGTTGTTCGGCCCGCCCGGTCCACCGCCCTCGCGCCGCGTACGTCCCGGCATCAGACGGTCCCTTCCATCTTCTTCTCCAGCATCAGAACTTCAGGCCTCCCTCGCGGGCGGCATCGGCGAGCGACGCGATGCGACCCTGGTAGCCGAAGCCACCGTGGTCGAACACGACCGCGTCGATGCCTGCGGCCTTGGCGCGGTCGGCGATGAGCTCGCCCACCTTGGCGGCCTTGGCCTTCTTGTCGCCCTCGAGGGCGGCCACGTCCGCGTCGAGCGTCGAGGCGTGGGCGAGCGTGTGGCCCGCCACGTCGTCGATCAGCTGGACGTGGATGTGGCGCGAGCTCCGCTTCACGGCCAGGCGCGGCCGCTCGGAGGTCCCGCTGATCTTCTTGCGCAGCCGGGCGTGGCGGCGGGTGACCCCGCGCCGACGGGTGGCGGACACCCGCGAGCCAGTGCGCTTCTTGGCGTTCGCAGAAATCGTCTCGGCCATCGCTTACTTACCCGTCTTCCCGACCTTGCGGCGGACGTTCTCCCCCGCGTACCGCACGCCCTTGCCCTTGTAGGGCTCCGGCTTGCGGATCTTGCGGATGTTCGCCGCGGTCTCGCCCACCAGCTGCTTGTCGATCCCGGAGACCGAGAACTTGGTCGGCGACTCGACGGCGAAGGTGATCCCCTCGGCCGGCGTGACGACGACGGGGTGGCTGAAGCCGAGCGCGAACTCCAGGTTCGAACCCTTGAGCGCGACGCGGTAACCGACGCCGACGATCTCGAGCTTCTTCTCGTAGCCCTTGGTGACACCCTCGACGAGGTTGTTCACCAGGGTCCGCGACAGGCCGTGGTAGGCCTTGGTCCTGCGCTCGTCGTCCGGCCGCTTGACCGCGACGACGCCGTCCTCGAGCTCGACCGTGATCGGCGCGATGACGGTGTGCGACAAGGTCCCCTTGGGGCCCTTGACGGTGACGGTCCGGCCGTCGATCTTGACGTCGACGCCGGACGGAACGGTGATCGGCAGCTTCCCGATGCGGGACATCGTCTACTCCCCTCTCACCAGACGTAGGCGAGGACTTCCCCGCCCACGCCCGTCCGGTATGCCTGCTTGTCCGTCATGAGGCCCTGGCTCGTCGAGATGATCGCGACGCCCAGGCCGCCGAGAACGCGCGGCAGGTTGGTCGACTTCGCGTAGACCCGCAGGCCCGGCTTCGAGACCCGGCGGAGCCCGGCGACGCTGCGCTCGCGGTTCCGGCCGTACTTCAGCTCGATGACCAGGGACTTGCCGACCTCGGCGTCCTCGGTGTGGTGGCTCGCGATGTAGCCCTCCTTCTGCAGGATCTCCGCAATGGCGACCTTCAGCTTGGAGTGCGGCATCACGACCTGGTCGTGATAGGCCGAGTTCGCGTTCCGCAGACGCGTGAGCATGTCTGCGATCGGATCGGTCATCGTCATAATCGGTGTCTCTTCCCCGCCGTGGTTCCCTGATCCTCAGGGCCTACGGCGAACGAAACGACAGCTGGTCTCTTACCAGCTGCTCTTGCTGACGCCCGGCAGCTCGCCGGCGTGCGCCATCTCGCGGACGCACACCCGGCAGAGGCCGAACTTGCGCAGGACCGCGCGCGGACGCCCGCACTTCTGGCAGCGGGTGTACCCGCGCACCTTGAACTTCGGGGTCTTGGCGGCCTTGATCTTCAGCGCCTTCTTCGCCATGTTCTCAGTTCTCCTTGAAGGGGAAGCCGAGCCGGCGCAGGAGCGCCCGGCCCTCCTCGTCCGTGGTCGCGGTGGTCACGACGGTGATGTCCATGCCACGCGGGCGGTCGATGGAGTCCGGGTCGATCTCGTGGAACATGGACTGCTCCGTGAGACCGAACGTGTAGTTGCCCCGCCCGTCGAACTGGGTGGACGAGAGACCGCGGAAGTCGCGGATACGCGGCAGCGCGATCGTCAGCAGCCGGTCCAGGAACTCCCACATCCGGTCGTTGCGGAGGGTGACCTTCGCGCCGATCGGCATGCCCTCGCGGAGCTTGAACTGCGCGATGGACTTGGTGGCCCGGCGGATCTGCGGCTTCTGACCGGTGATGGTGGTCAGGTCCCGCACGGCGCCGTCGATCAGCTTCGAGTCACGGGCGGCGTCTCCGACACCCATGTTCACGACGACCTTCACGACGCCGGGGATCTGCATGACGTTGGAGTACGAGAACTCCTCCTGCAGACCCGACTTGATCTCGTCGAGGTAGCGCTGCTTGAGGCGCGGGTTGGTCTTCTCAGCGGTCGTCATCAGATCTCCTTCCCGGACTTGCGGGAGATCCGGACGCGCTTGGCCTTGCCGCCGTCCTCGGACTCGACGAGCTTCTTGCCGACTCGCGTCGGCTTGCCGTCGGAGTCGACGACCATCACGTTCGAGACGTGGATGGCCGCTTCCTGGGTGACGATCCCGCCGGACTGCGCGCCCCGCTGGTTCTGGCTCACCCGCGTGTGCTTCTTGATGCGGTTCACGCCCTCGACGAGGACCCGGTCGCGCTCGGGGTAGGCCTGGATGACCTTGCCCTTCGCGCCCTTGTCCTTACCGGCGATGACGAGGACCGTGTCGCCCTTCTTGACCTTCATGCTCACAACACCTCCGGGGCGAGGGAGATGATCTTCATGAACTTCTTGTCGCGCAGCTCGCGACCGACCGGACCGAAGATGCGGGTCCCCCGCGGCTCGCCGTTGTCCTTGATCAGGACGGCGGCGTTCTCGTCGAACCGGATGTAGCTGCCGTCCGGACGACGCCGCTCCTTGACGGTGCGGACGATGACGGCCTTGACGACGTCACCGCGCTTCACACCGGCGGCGGGGATCGCGTCCTTCACGGTGGCGACGATGGTGTCGCCGATCCCCGCGTAGCGCCGCGCCGAACCGCCCAGCACCCGGATGCACAGGATCTCCTTGGCACCGGTGTTGTCCGCGACACGCAGCCGCGACTCCTGCTGGATCACTTCGCCTTCTCCAGGATCTCGACCAGCCGCCACCGCTTGGTGGCCGACAGGGGTCGGGTCTCCATCAGCCGGACGCGGTCGCCGACGCCTGCCGTGTTGGCCTCGTCGTGCGCCTTGACCTTGCTGGTCCGCCGGATGACCTTGCCGTACAGCGGGTGCTTCACGCGGTCCTCGAGGGTGACCACGATGGTCTTGTCCATCTTGTCGGACACGACCAGGCCCTCACGGACCTTCCGCTCCCCGCGCGTGCTGACTGTCTCGCTCATGCCGCGCCCTCATCGTCGCTCGGGGCGGCCGAGAGGCCCAGCTCGCGCTCGCGCATGACGGTGTAGACCCGCGCGATGTCGTGCCGGACGGTACGCAGCCGCCGGTTGTTGTCCAGCTGCCCGGTCGCCATCTGGAAGCGGAGGTTGAACAGCTCCTCCTTGGCCTCCTTGACCCGCAGCACGAGCTCCTCGTCGGACAGCTCACGCAGCTCGGCAGCAGTGGTGGCCGCCATCAGATGTCACCACCCTCACGGGTCACGATCCGGCACTTCATGGGCAGCTTGTGGATGGCGCGACGCAGGGCCTCGCGGGCCAGCTTGTCGTCCGGGTAGCTCATCTCGAAGAGCACCCGGCCGGGCTTGACGTTCGTCACCCACTTCTCGGGGGAGCCCTTACCGGAACCCATGCGGGTCTCGGCGGGCTTCTTGGTCAGCGGACGGTCCGGGAAGACGTTGATCCAGACCTTGCCACCACGCTTGATGTGCCGGTTGATCGCGATACGCGCCGACTCGATCTGGCGGTTGGTGACGTAGGCCGGCTCGAGCGCCTGGATCCCGAGGTCGCCGAACGTGACCTTGGTGCCACCGGTCGACATCCCCGTCCGGTGCGGACGGTGCTGCTTGCGGTGCTTCACCTTGCGGGGGATCAGCATGACTCAGTTCTCCCCGGTGCTAGGCGCGGGAGCGTCGGCGACAGCGGTGGTGGCCCCACCCTGTCCGGCCGCGGCGCGCCCGGCGTCCGTGCTGGTCGCGGTCGTGCCCGAGGCACCCGAGCGACGGCGGGCCGGGCGCTCGCGGCGCGGGGCGCCACGACCCGGGTCCGCGGCGGCGGGCGCGCCCTCACGGCGGCCACCGACGACGTCACCCTTGTAGATCCAGACCTTCACGCCGATGCGACCGAAGGTGGTCTTGGCCTCGAACAGGCCGTAGTCGATGTCCGCGCGCAGCGTGTGCAGCGGGACGCGACCCTCGCGGTAGAACTCCGAGCGCGACATCTCCGCGCCACCGAGGCGACCGGAGCACTGCACCCGGATCCCCTTGACCTGCGGCGAGCGCATGGCCGACTGGATGGCCTTGCGCATCGCGCGCCGGAAGGCGACGCGGTTGGACAGCTGCTCGGCGACACCCTGTGCCACGAGCTGCGCGTCCGACTCGGAGTTCTTGACCTCGAGGATGTTGAGCTGGACCTGCTTCTTGGTCAGCTTCTCGAGGTTGCCGCGGATGCGGTCGGCCTCGGCGCCGCGGCGGCCGATCACGATGCCCGGACGCGCGGTGTGGATGTCCACCCGCACGCGGTCCCGGGTCCGCTCGATCTCGACCTTGGAGATGCCTGCCCGCTCCATGCCCTTGGAGAGCATGCGGCGGATCTCGACGTCCTCCTTCACGTACTCCGCGTACTGCTTGTCGGCGTACCAGCGGGACTTCCAGTCCGTGGTGATGCCGAGCCGGAACCCGTGCGGGTTGATCTTCTGCCCCATCAGCGGGCCCTTCCCTTCGCACCGCGGTCTGCACGGGCGCGGCCACTGGACTTGGCAGCGGGCCGGGACTCGACCTCGATGGTGATGTGGCTCGTCCGCTTGCGGATGCGGTACGCACGCCCCTGGGCGCGCGGCCGGATGCGCTTGAGCGTCGGGCCCTCGTCGACCATGGCCACGGCGACCACGAGGGTCTCCGGGTCCATGTCGAAGTTGTTCTCGGCGTTGGCCGCGGCGCTCGCCACGACCTTGGCCACCGGCTCCGCGGCGGCCTGCGGCGAGTACCGCAGGATGGCCAGGGCCTCGTTCACCGGCAGGCCGCGGACGAGGTCCACGACTCGACGGCACTTGGTCGGCGACATGCGCACGAACCGGGCCTTCGCCAACGCTCGAGCGGGCTCGAGCGCGGCGTCGGCGGTGCTGCTGGCTGCGTCAGCCATTACTTCTCCACCTCTCCTTAGTCGCTACTCGGTCCGCCTCAGCGCCTGCGCGCCTTGCGGTCGTCCTTGATGTGGCCACGGAACGTGCGGGTGGGAGCGAACTCCCCCAGCTTGTGGCCGACCATCGAGTCCGACACGAACACCGGCACGTGCTTGCGGCCGTCGTGCACCGCAATCGTGTGGCCGATCATGTCGGGGATGATCGTGGACCTGCGGCTCCAGGTCCGGATGACGGTCTTCTTGCCCGACTCGTTGAGAGCGTCCACCTTCTTGAGCAGGTGGTCGTCCACGAACGGGCCCTTCTTCAGGCTACGCGGCATGTCTTAACCTCCCTGCTCAACGCTTGTTCTTACCGGTACGACGCCGGCGGACGATCAACTTGTCACTGGGCTTGGTGCGACGGGTGCGGCCCTCGGGCTTGCCCGCGGGGTTGACCGGGTGGCGACCACCGGAGGTCTTCCCCTCACCACCACCGTGCGGGTGGTCCACCGGGTTCATGGCGACACCACGGACGGTCGGGCGCTTGCCCTTCCACCGCATGCGGCCCGCCTTGCCCCAGTTGATGTTGGAGTGCTCGGCGTTGCCCACCTCGCCGACGGTGGCGCGGCAGCGCACGTCGACGTTGCGGATCTCGCCGGACGGCATGCGCAGCTGCGCGTAGGGGCCGTCCTTCGCCACCAGCTGCACGCTCGACCCGGCGGACCGCGCGATCTTGGCGCCGCCACCGGGGCGGAGCTCGATCGCGTGGATCACGGTGCCGGTCGGGATGTTGCGCAGCGGCAGGTTGTTGCCGACCTTGATGTCGGCGCGCGGCCCGGACTCGACCTTGTCGCCCTGCTTCAGGCGGGCAGGGGCGATGATGTAGCGCTTCTCGCCGTCCGCGAAGTGCAGCAGCGCGATGCGGGACGTCCGGTTGGGGTCGTACTCGATGTGCGCGACCTTGGCCGGAATGCCGTCCTTGTCGTTCCGCCGGAAGTCGATCAGGCGGTAGGCACGCTTGTGACCGCCGCCCTGGTGGCGGGTGGTCACCCGGCCGTGCGCGTTGCGCCCGCCCTTGCTGTGCAGCGGACGGATCAGCGACTTCTCCGGGGTGTCGCGGGTGATCTCCGCGAAGTCGGAGACGCTGGAACCGCGGCGGCCGGGGGTGGTCGGCTTGTACTTACGGATACCCATGGGTCAGCTCGCTCCCTCAGCTCGCCCGGGCGCCGAACACGTCGATGTCCTTGCTCTCCTCGGAGAGCGTGACGATCGCGCGCTTGGTGTCCTTGCGCTTGCCGTAGCCGGTCTTGGAGCGCTTGCGCTTACCGGGGCGGTTCAGCGTGTTCACGCTGGTGACCTTCACCCCGAAAACCTTCTCCACGGCGATCTTGATCTGGGTCTTGTTCGCGTCCGGGTGGACCTCGAAGGTGTACTGCTTGCCGTCGAGCAGCGAGTAGCTCTTCTCGGACACCACCGGCGCGAGCAGGATGTCGCGCGGGTCGGGGATCACTTGACCTCCTCCTTCGCGGCGGTCTCGGCGCGCTCGGCACGCTTGGTCTTCACGCCGATCGGGCCGGCGAGGAAGGCCTCGAGCGAGGCCTCCGTGAACACCACGGCGTCGTTGACGAGCACGTCGTAGGTGTTCAGCTGGTCCGGCGCGATGAGGTGCACGTCCGGCAGGTTGCGCAGGCTCAGCAGGTTCACCGAGTCGTTCCGGTCGACGACCGCGAGGACCCGGGTCTCGGCTCCGGCGATCGCGGCGACGGCGGTCCTGGCCGCCTTCGTCGAGGGGGTGTCCCCGTCGACGATGCCGGAGACCACGTGCACCAGGCCGGCGCGGGCGCGGTCCGAGAGGGCCCCGCGCAGGGCGGCTGCCTTCATCTTCTTCGGGGTCTTCTGCGTGTAGTCCCGCGGCGTGGGGCCGTGGACGACGCCACCACCGGCGAACTGCGGCGCGCGGGTCGAGCCCTGACGGGCGCGGCCGGTGCCCTTCTGGCGGTACGGCTTGCGCCCACCGCCGCGGACCTCGCCGCGGGTCTTCGTGTCGTGCGTGCCCTGGCGGGCCGCGGCCAGCTGGGCCACGACGACCTGGTGCATCAGCGGGATGTTCGCGGTCACGTCGAAGACGTGGGCCGGGAGGTCCACCGAACCGGTCTTCTTCCCGGCGGCGTCCTTCACCTCGACGGTGTTCGTGCTGCTCATGCCTTCGCACCACCCTTCGCGGCGCTCTTGACCACCACGAGGCCGCCCTTGGGGCCGGGGACCGCGCCCTTGATGAGCAGCAGCCCACGCTCGGCGTCCACACGGTGGATCTTCAGGTTCTGCGTGGTCTGGCGGTTCACGCCCATGCGGCCCGCCATCCGGACGCCCTTGAAGACGCGGCCCGGGGTGGCACAGCCACCGATGGAGCCCGGCGAACGGTGCTTGCGCTGGGTGCCGTGCGAGGCGCCGAGGCCCTTGAACCCGTGGCGCTTCATGACACCCGCGGTGCCCTTGCCCTTGGTGGTGCCGACGACGTCGACGACCGACCCGGCGTCGAACGCCTCCGCGGTGATCTCCTGGCCGAGCTCGTAGCTCGCGGCGTCGGAGGTGCGGAGCTCGATGGTGAAGCGCCGGGGGGTCACGCCCGCCTTGGCGAAGTGACCGGCCTCCGGCTTGTTCACCTTGCGCGGGTCGATCGCACCGAAGGCGAGCTGGACCGCGACGTAGCCGTCCGTCTCCTGGGAGCGGATCTGGGTCACGACGTTCGGCCCGGCCTGGACCACGGTGACCGGAACCACGCGGTTGTTCTCGTCGAATACCTGGGTCATCCCGAGCTTGCGCCCGAGGATCCCGGTGATCTGCCTGTCGCTCATCGGTGCCCTACTGGATGTTGACGTCGACGCTGGCCGGCAGGTCGATGCGCATGAGCGCGTCGACCGTCTTCGGCGTGGGGTCGAGGATGTCGATCAGCCGCTTGTGCGTGCGCATCTCGAAGTGCTCGCGCGAGTCCTTGTACTTGTGCGGCGAGCGGATGACGCAGTACACGTTCTTCTCGGTGGGCAGCGGCACAGGACCGACGACCCGGGCACCGGTACGCGTCACCGTCTCCACGATCTTGCGAGCAGACGCGTCGATTGCCTCGTGGTCGTAGGCCTTGAGCCTGATGCGGATCTTCTGTCCCGCCATGGTCGTGGGTCGTCCTCTTCTTCCTGCCGCTGCTTTCGCGGGTGTCTCCGGGTGTTCCCCCGGGGGAGCCCCGACCAGTTCGCTCACCACGGGCATCGACGCACGCGGGCCCGGAAGGGCTCGGCATCCGATGCGGCTCGTGTCCGCGCTCTGTTCAGGTCTCACCCTGTGGGCTCCGGTCCACGAGGTCGGGCGTGTCGCCTGACTACTCACAGACCGGTCCCCGGGACTCCGCTCTCCCCCCAGGGGGATCACTTCACTCCGGGGTCGACGCTCCGACTCACACCCGCCCCAGTTCCGGTGGTCCGGCTTGGTGCGTGTGCAGGCCTTCGCGCGCAACCCGTCAAGGATGCCACACGGCGAAGTGCGGCCCTCGACCGGGGTGCGGCCCGTGGACCACAGGGGGTCCACGGGCCGCAGGGGGTCTTACTTGTTGATCTTGGTGACCTGGCCGGCGCCCACGGTCCGTCCACCCTCACGGATGGCGAGCTGCAGGCCCTCCTCCATGGCGATGGGCTGGATCAGCTGGACGCTGATCTCCGTGTTGTCGCCGGGCATGACCATCTCGGTGCCCTGCGGCAGGGTGACCACGCCGGTCACGTCCGTCGTCCGGAAGTAGAACTGGGGACGGTAGTTGTTGAAGAACGGCGTGTGACGGCCACCCTCGTCCTTGCCCAGGATGTAGACCTGGGCCTCGAACTCGGTGTGCGGGGTGATCGAGTTGGGCTTCACGACGACCTGGCCGCGCTCGACGTCCTCGCGCTTGATGCCGCGGAGCAGCAGGCCGACGTTCTCACCCGCGCGACCCTCGTCGAGGATCTTGCGGAACATCTCGACACCGGTGACGGTGGTCGTGGTGGCCTTCTCGCGGATACCGACGATCTCGACGGTCTCGTTGACCTTCACGATGCCACGCTCGATACGGCCGGTGACGACCGTGCCGCGGCCGGTGATCGTGAAGACGTCCTCGACGGGCATGAGGAAGGGCTTCTCGATGTCCCGCTCGGGCTCCGGGATCGACTCGTCGACGGCGTCCATCAGCTCGAGGAGCTTGTCCGCCCACTCCTTGTCGCCCTCGAGCGCCTTGAGCGCCGAGACGCGGACGATCGGCAGGTCGTCGCCCGGGTACTCCTGCGACGACAGCAGCTCGCGAACCTCGAGCTCGACGAGCTCCAGGATCTCCTCGTCGTCCACCATGTCGGACTTGTTCAGCGCGACCACGATGTACGGCACACCGACCTGGCGGGCGAGCAGCACGTGCTCACGCGTCTGCGGCATGGGGCCGTCGGTCGCCGCGACCACCAGGATGGCGCCGTCCATCTGCGCCGCACCGGTGATCATGTTCTTGATGTAGTCGGCGTGCCCGGGGCAGTCGACGTGCGCGTAGTGCCGCTTCTCCGTCTGGTACTCGACGTGCGCGATGGAGATCGTGATACCGCGCTGCCGCTCCTCGGGAGCCTTGTCGATCTGGTCGAACGCCGACGCCTCGTTGAGGTTCGGGTACTTGTCGTGCAGAACCTTGGTGATGGCCGCCGTCAGCGTGGTCTTGCCGTGGTCGATGTGACCGATCGTGCCGATGTTGACGTGCGGCTTGGTCCGCTCGAACTTCGCCTTCGCCACTGCAGTGTCCTCCTGGACTTGATCTTCTACTCCGCCGTGCTGACGGCAGGTCTGGGGGTTGAGAGGTGCGGGTCGCGGACCTTACAGGCCCGCGACTCGCTCCTCACGAGCGGTCCGGACTTACTCGCCGGTCGCCTTCGCGATGATCTCCTTGGCGACGCTCGAGGGGACCTCGGCGTAGCTGTCGAACACCATCGTGTAGTTCGCCCGGCCCTGGGTCCGCGACCGGAGGTCGCCGACGTAGCCGAACATCTCCGAGAGCGGGACCAGCGCCTTGACGACGCGGGCACCCGCCCGCTCCTCCATGGCCTGGATCTGGCCGCGGCGGGAGTTGAGGTCACCGATCACGTCGCCCATGTAGTCCTCGGGCGTCGTGACCTCGACGGCCATCATCGGCTCGAGCAGCGCGGGGCTGGCGAGACGCGCAGCCTCCTTGAGCGCCATCGAACCGGCGACCTTGAAGGCCATCTCGGACGAGTCGACCTCGTGGTACGCACCGTCGACCAGGGTCAGCTTGATCCCGACGAGCGGGTAGCCCGCGAGGATGCCGTACTGCATGGCGTCCTGCGCGCCGGCGTCCACGGACGGGATGTACTCCCGCGGGATGCGGCCACCGGTGACCTTGTTGTCGAACTCGTACAGCGCACCGTCGGCGGTGTCCAGCGGCTCCAGGTTGATCAGGACCTTCGCGAACTGTCCCGAGCCACCGGTCTGCTTCTTGTGCGTGTAGCTGTACTTCTCGACGGCCTTGCGGATCGTCTCGCGGTACGCGACCTGAGGCTTGCCGATGTTGGCCTCGACCTTGTAGTCGCTCTTCATCCGGTTGACGAGCACCTCGAGGTGGAGCTCACCCATGCCTGCGATGATCGTCTGGCCGGTCTCGTCGTCCAGGGAGACCTGGAACGTCGGGTCCTCCTCGGCGAGCTTCTGGATCGCGATGCCCAGCTTCTCCTGGTCGGCCTTGGTCTTCGGCTCGACCGCGACCTGGATCACCGGGTCCGGGAACGTCATCGACTCGAGCACGATGGGTGCCTGCGGGTCGCTGAGCGTGTCGCCGGTGGTGGTGTCCTTGAGCCCGATGACGGCGTAGATGTGGCCCGCCATGGCCTCGTCGACCGGGTTCTCCTTGTTGGCGTGCATCTGGAAGAGCTTCCCGATGCGCTCCTTGCGGTCCTTGGTCGAGTTCACGACCTGGGAACCCGCGGCGACCCGGCCCGAGTACACCCGGACGTAGGTCAGCTTGCCGAAGAACGGGTGCGCGGCGATCTTGAAGGCCAGGCCCGCGAACGGCTCGTCCTTGCTGGGCTTGCGGCTGGCCGGGGTCTCCCCGTCCGGCAGCGTGCCCTCGACCGGCGGCACGTCGTACGGCGACGGCAGGTAGTCGATGACCGCGTCGAGCATGGGCTGGACGCCCTTGTTCTTGAACGCGGAGCCACAGAGCACCGGGTACGCCGAGCGGTTCTTGACGATCGCCCGGATACCGGCCTTCAGCTGCTCGACCGTGAGCTCCTCGCCACCGAGGTAGAGCTCCATCAGCTCGTCGTCCGTCTCCGCGACGGCCTCGATGAGCGCGGTGCGGTACTCCTCCGCGCGCTCCTTGAGGTCCGCCGGGATCTCCTCGACGGCGTAGTCCTCGCCCTTGGCCACCTCGCCGCGCCAGGTGAGCGCGCGGTTCTCGACCAGGTCGACGACGCCGATGAAGTCGTTCTCGGAGCCGATGGGCAGCTGGATCGGCAGCGGCGTGGCGCCGAGCCGGTCCTTGATGGTGCTCACGGTGAAGTAGAAGTCCGCGCCCAGCTTGTCCATCTTGTTGACGAAGCAGATGCGGGGGACGTCGTACTTGGTGGCCTGCCGCCAGACCTGCTCGGACTGCGGCTCGACCCCCTCCTTGCCGTCGAAGACCGCCACCGCGCCGTCGAGCACGCGCAGGGATCGCTCCACCTCGACGGTGAAGTCGACGTGGCCCGGCGTGTCGATGATGTTGATCTGGTGGTCTTTCCAGAAGCAGGTCGTCGCGGCGGACGTGATCGTGATGCCGCGCTTCTGCTCCTCCTCCATCCAGTCCATCGTGGCCGCGCCGTCGTGGACCTCACCGATCTTGTAGTTGATCCCGGTGTAGTACAGGATCCGCTCGGTGGTGGTGGTCTTACCGGCGTCGATGTGGGCCATGATGCCGATGTTGCGGACCTTGGTGAGGTCCGTCAGCACATCCTGTGCTGCCACTTCTCAGCTCTCCCTAGACCAGGTTGGCGCGGGCCGGTCGGCTCGTCACCAGCGGTAGTGGGCGAAGGCCTTGTTGGACTCCGCCATCTTGTGCATGTCCTCGCGCCGCTTCACGCTGGCGCCGAGGCCGTTGCTCGCGTCGAGCAGCTCGTTCATGAGGCGCTCGACCATGGTCTTCTCGCGCCGCTGGCCCGCGTAGCTGACCAGCCAGCGCAGCCCCAGCGTGGTCTGCCGGACGGCACGCACCTCGACCGGGACCTGGTAGGTCGCGCCACCGACACGGCGGCTGCGGACCTCGAGGGCGGGCTTGACGTTGTCCAGCGCGCGCTTGAGCGTGACGACCGGGTCGGCCCCGGTCTTGTCGCGAGTGCCCTCGAGCGCGGCGTAGACGATCCGCTCGGCGAGCGAGCGCTTGCCGTCCTTGAGCACCTTGTTGATCAGCTGTGTCACCAGCGGGGAGGCGTAGACCGGGTCGTTGACCAGCGGACGCTTCGGAGCGGGGCCCTTGCGAGGCATCTCAGCTCTTCTCCTTCTTCGCGCCGTACCGGCTACGGGACTGCTTGCGGTTCTTGACGCCCTGGGTGTCGAGCGAGCCGCGGATGACCTTGTACCGGACACCCGGCAGGTCCTTCACACGGCCGCCACGCACGAGCACGATGGAGTGCTCCTGCAGGTTGTGGCCCTCACCCGGGATGTAGGCGGTGACCTCGATGCCGCTGCTCAGCTTCACGCGAGCGACCTTCCGCAGCGCGGAGTTCGGCTTCTTCGGGGTCGTGGTGTAGACGCGGGTGCAGACGCCGCGGCGCTGGGGCGAACCCTTCAGCGCTGCCGTCTTGGTCTTGGAGACCTTGTCCTCGCGGCCCTTGCGGACCAACTGCTGGATCGTGGGCATGAACCCTCTGTTCTCTTTCCCTGCTGATGCTGCTCAGGTGTCTCACCCCGGCGGCTGCCCGGGTGGGCGGATCGTGCCGTCCGACCAGGTCCGGGGGCTCCGGTTCCACTCCGGGTGCCGAACCACGGGGTCGGGCGTGTCGCGGCCCGTGCACCGACCGCGGAATCGGGGAACTCCGCGGGGCGTCCGGGACGGACGTCGAGGCGCGCGAGAACGCGCGCACGGACCAAGCGTACGCGGCCCGTCTGACGAGGGTCAAAACGGGTCCACACCCGTGCCCCGCGGGCATCGGGCGGCCACGTGCCGGTCATCGCCGCGTTGCCGGAAGGGTGCCGCATCCGGCAGGCGACAGGCAAGCCGACTCACCCGCTCGTCGCAGATCGTCTCCCGCTCGCCGCACCCCGGTCGCCACCGGGCCCTGCGGGGGCCAGGTCTGGCCCGCACGCCCCGTCGGCGCCGCTGACCTGCGTCATTACCCTCCCGATCGTGCGCCTCACACTGCCGTGTGCCGCTGTCCGTGCGGCGACCCGACTGCTCTCCTCCGTGTCGCTGTCCCCCAGGCTCCCGTTGCCGGTCGCCCGCGGGCTGCTCGACCTCCAGGGCCGGGTGCTCCCGGTGCCCCGCGGGACCCGCACGGAGCGGACCCCGACGGGCCTGCGGGTGCGGACCCCCGGCGCCGACCGGGACCGCGTCGTGCTGTTCCTGCACGGCGGCGGCTACCTGACCGGGTCCCCGTGGTCGCACCGCTCGCTCGCGGCCTGGTTGAGCGAGGCCGCGGGCGCCCCGGTGGAGCTGCTCGACTACCGCCTGGCACCCGAGCACCCGTATCCGGCCGGACTGGACGACGCGGAGCAGGCCTACGTGCGCCTGCTCGACGCGGGACTCCCTGCTCAACGCCTCGCCCTCGCGGGAGATTCCGCGGGCGCCGGGCTCGCGGTGGCGCTGCTGCTCAGACTGCGGGACAAGGGGACCCCACTCCCCGCGACGATCGGGCTGATCTCCCCGTGGGTCGACCTCTCGCTCACCGACCCGCACCTGGAGTCCCACGCGGCGTCCGACGCGATGCTCGGCCCCGAGCTGCTCCGCGCGGGCCTGCGGGCCTACCTGGGCGGCAGGCCGGTGCCCGCCGAGCTGCGCCCGCTCGAGGCCGACCTGTCCGCGCTCCCGCCGGTCCACGTGGTCGCCGGGGCGGACGAGGTGCTCGTCGGGGACGCGGACCGGTTGGTCGCCCGGCTCCGGGAGGCCGGTGGCACGGTGACCTACACCCGTTCCGAGGGGATGTGGCACGACCACGTCACCGAGGCGGGCGTGCTCGACCGGGCCCACACCGACCTGCGGGACCTCGGCCTGGCCCTGCGCCGGGACCTCGCCGCCCGACGGGTGCGGGTCGCCGTCGTCGGAGCCGGGTTCGGGGGCATCGGGATGGGCGTGGCCCTGCGCGAGGACGACCTCGGCGAGGTCACGCTGCTGGAGAAGGCCGAGCGGCCGGGCGGGGTGTGGCGGGACAACACCTACCCGGGGGCCGCCTGCGACGTGCCGTCCCACCTCTACTCGTACTCCTTCGCCCAGGGCCGGGAGTGGAGCAGGCGCTACGCGGTCCAGCCGGACATCCTGCAGTACCTCGAGCGGGTCGCCGCCGAGCACGGGCTCGACGCCGTGCTGCACACCGGCACCGAGGTGACCGACGCGGTGTGGGACGACGCCGCGGCGCTCTGGCGGCTCGCGACCAGCGAGGGAGCCGTCGAGGCGGAGGCACTCGTGTCCGCGTGCGGCCAGCTCTCGCACCCCGCCGTCCCCGATCTGCCCGGCCTGGACGACTTCATCGGGCCCGCGTTCCACTCGGCTCGCTGGGACCACTCGGTGGACCTGCGCCGCAAGCGGATCGCGGTGATCGGGACGGGGGCGAGCGCGATCCAGTTCGTCCCGGAGATCGCCCGCGAGGCCGCGCAGGTCACGGTGTTCCAGCGCAGCGCGGCCTGGATCCTGCCCAAGCCCGACGCCGCGTACGGCCCCCGCGCGCACCGCCTGTTCAGCCGGTTCCCGTTGTGGCACAAGCTGTCCCGGCTCGGCTGGACGGCGTTCTTCGAGGCGGGCGCGCTGGGCCTGACCCGGGTTCGGGCGATCGCCGCGCCGTTCCCCGTCGTGCACCGGGCGCTGCTGCGCCGCCAGGTCGCCGACCCGGTGCTGCGGGAGCGGCTCGAGCCGGACTATCCCGTGGGCTGCAAGCGGATCCTGTTCTCCTCCGACTGGTTCCGCACCCTGGCCCGGCCCCGGGTGCACCTGACCGAGGAGAAGATCGCGGAGGTGACCCCGACGGGCGTCCGCACCGCGGACGGCACCCTGCACGAGGCGGACGTCATCGTGTTCGGCACCGGTTTCCGCACCCAGGACTTCCTGGCCCCGATGCGCGTGGTCGGCCGGGACGGCCGCGAGCTGTCCGCGCAGTGGCGAGACGGCGCGCGGGCCCACCTCGGGGTGACGGTGCCGGGCTTCCCGAACCTGTTCCTGCTCTACGGCCCCAACACCAACGTCGGCTCCGGGTCGATCGTGCACATGCTGGAGTGCCAGATCCGGCACGCCCGCGAGGGCATCCGCAGGTTGGCCGCAGGCGCCCGCACCGTCGAGGTGCGCCCCGATGCGGCGACCGCGTACGACGTGGAGATGCAGTCCCGGCTCGGCGACAGCGTGTGGACCGAGTGCGCGAGCTGGTACCGCACGGAGACCGGACGGATCACGAACAACTGGCCGGGGACCATGCGGGAGTACGCCCGACGCACCGCGGCGCTGGACCCGGCGGACTACGTCATCGGGTAGGCGCGGGCCACGAGCTCGGCCCGGCTGCGCACGCCCAGCCGGGCGAAGATCCGCTTGAGCGTCTGCTTCACGGTGTTCGGCGAGATGTGCAGCCGGTGCCCGATCTCGGCGTTCGTCAGCCCCCGAGCCACCAGCGCCACGATCTCCCGGTCCCGGTCGGTCAGCGGGACCGCCGCCGGGCGCCCCTGCAGTCCGGCCACCAGCGCGGACACGTGGTGGGCCAGGGCGCCTGCGTGGCGGACGTCCGCCGCCCCGAACGGGGCCGCCGACGCGTGCCTGCAGAACCCGAGGGTGCCCACGATCCGACCGCCGCCCAGCAGCGGGGCGACGATGTAGTGCTCCAGCCCGGCGGGCCCCATGACGTGGTCGTAGAGCGCCGACGAGTGCCAGCCCTGCTCCCCCAGCAGGTCCAGCGCGCTGACGGGGACGTGCTCGGCCACCATCAGCCCCAGCACGGGATCCTCGGCGCGCCCGATCTCCTCGTAGCGCTGCAGCACCCGCTCGGGGATCCCCGCGGCGTCCACGCTGACCGGCCGCCCGTCCGGGCCGTGCAGGTAGATGCTGTGCACCTCCGCGCCCACGAGGGAGCCCACGTGGCGCAGGTACGCGGCACGCAGCTCGGCCTCGGACCGGGTCGCGGCCAGTCTGCCCGCGACCGCATGGACGGCGTTCACGTCGAAGTACTCACCCGGGTACTAGCAGGGACGACCGGATGAACCGGAGTATGACAGGCCGCGCCCGCAGTGGGGGGTGCCGCCGGCAGGGCACGACGACGTGCCGACCGGCGGCCACGCGGCCGCCGGGGACGGTGGGGCACGTCCGTCCCCCCGGAGGCACCCTCGCCCGACGGTGGGCGGGGGTGCCCCTCGGCGTCGGACACCACCGTGAACGCCGAAGGGCCGGTCACCTCTCGGTGACCGGCCCCGTCGGAGTCGTTCTGCTTACCGGTAGTCGCGACCGAAGTCGTAGTCGTCCAGCGGGACCGCGGCACCGGTGCCCGTGCCGAACACGTCGGGGCTGTAGTAGCCGTCGTCGTAGCTCGGCAGCGCGTAGGCGGCCGCGCGGGCCTCCTCCGTGGGCTGCACCTGGATGTTGCGGTACCGGCCGATCCCCGTACCGGCGGGGATCAGCTTGCCGATGATCACGTTCTCCTTGAGCCCGACGAGCTTGTCGCGCTTTCCGTTGATCGCGGCATCGGTGAGGATCCGGGTGGTCTCCTGGAAGGAGGCCGCGGACAGCCACGACTCCGTGGCCAGCGAGGCCTTCGTGATCCCCATGAGCACCGGACGGCCGGAGGCCGGCTCGTTGCCCTCGGCCACCACGCGCCGGTTCTGCGACTCGAAGTCGCCGCGCTCGGCGAGCGCGCCCGGCAGGAACTCGGTGGCCCCCGAGTCGATGATCGTGACCCGGCGGAGCATCTGCCGGACGATCACCTCGATGTGCTTGTCGTGGATGTCCACGCTCTGCGTGCGGTACACCTTCTGCACCTCACGCACGAGGTGCAGCTGCACCTCACGCGGGCCCATGACGCGCAGGACCTCGTGCGGGTCCGCCGTGCCCTCGAGCAGCAGCTGCCCGACCTCGACGTGGTCGCCGTCGCGGAGCGGGCGCTCCTCGCCGTCGACCGTGGTCATGGCCAGCCACTGACGCTTCGACAGCTTCTCGTAGACGATCTCCTCGCCGCCGTCGTCCGGCGTGAGGGTGATCTTCCAGAAGCGGTCGCCGTCCTCGATGCGGATCCGGCCGTCGACGTCCGCGATGGGCGCCTTACCGCGCGGGACACGGGCCTCGAAGAGCTCCGTGACACGGGGCAGACCGGTCGTGATGTCGTCACCGGCGACACCACCCTGGTGGAACGTCCGCATCGTCAGCTGCGTGCCGGGCTCACCGATGGACTGGGCGGCGACGATGCCGACGGCCTCGCCCACGTCGACCAGCTTGCCGGTCGCCATCGAGCGGCCGTAGCACATGCCGCAGATGCCGGTACCGGACTCGCAGGTCAGCGCGCTGCGGACCCGGATGCTCCGGACGCCTGCCGCCACGAGGGCGTCCAGCGCCGGGTCCCCGAGGTCCCCGCCCTTCTCGACGATGATGTTGCCCGCCGAGTCGCGGACCTCCTCGGCCGAGCACCGCGCGTACACGGAGGTACGGATGTAGCGGTGCGGGATGAGGGTGCCGTCCGCGGTCTCCTCGGTGACGGCCATGTTGACCGCACGCGTGGTGCCGCAGTCGACCTCGCGCACGATGACGTCCTGCGAGACGTCCACCAGACGACGGGTCAGGTAGCCCGAGTCGGCGGTCCGCAGCGCGGTGTCCGCCAGCCCCTTCCGGGTGCCGTGCGTCGAGATGAAGTACTCGACGACGGACAGACCCTCGCGGAAGTTCGCCTTGATGGGGCGCGGGATGTACTCACCCTTGGGGTTCGCGACCAGACCACGCATACCGGCGAGCTGCCGGACCTGCGTCATGTTGCCCGCGGCCCCCGACTTCACGATCATCGGGATCGGGTTGTCGTCCGGGAAGTTGTCCTCCATGGCCTTGGCGACCTCTTCGGACGCCTGGGTCCAGATCTTCACCATCTCGTCGTTGCGCTCCTGGTGGGAGAGCGCACCACGGGCGTAGCGCTTGTTGACCTGGTCGGCTTTGGCCTCGTAGCCGTCGAGGATCTGCTGCTTGTTCGGCGGCACCACGACGTCGTCGATCGCGATCGTGACGCCGGACCGGGTGGCCCAGTAGAACCCGGCGTCCTTCAGGCGGTCCAGGCACTGCGCGACCTCGGTCATGGAGTAGCGCTCGGCCAGGTCGTTGATGATCGCGGCCTGGCGCTTCTTCGGGAGCGCCTCGTTGACGAACGGGTAGTCCGCCGGGAGGAGCTCGTTGAAGAGCACGCGACCCAGGGTCGTCTCGGCGAGCCAGACGTCTCCCTCGGGCACCTCGATGCCGGCGATCGGGGCGACCCCGGGCAGCCGGATCTTGATGGGCGCCTGCAGGTGCAGGGCCTTGCGGTCGTACGCCATGATCGCCTCGGCGACCGAGCTGTACGACTGGCCGTGCCCGAACGCGTCCGGGCGCTCACGGGTCAGGTGGTACAGACCCGTGACCATGTCCAGCCGCGGCATGGCGAGCGGGCGACCCGACGCGGGCGACAGGATGTTGTTGCTCGAGAGCATCAGCACCCGGGCCTCGGCCTGGGCCTCGGCCGACAGCGGCAGGTGGACCGCCATCTGGTCACCGTCGAAGTCCGCGTTGAACGCCTCGCAGACCAGCGGGTGCAGCTGGATGGCCTTGCCCTCCACCAGCTGCGGCTCGAAGGCCTGGATGCCGAGGCGGTGCAGCGTGGGCGCACGGTTGAGCAGCACGGGGTGCTCGGAGATGACCTCCTCGAGCACGTCCCACACCTGCGAGCGCCCGCGCTCCACCATCCGCTTGGCGGACTTGATGTTCTGCGCGTGGTTCAGGTCGACCAGCCGCTTCATCACGAACGGCTTGAACAGCTCCAGCGCCATCTGCTTGGGCAGACCGCACTGGTGCAGCTTGAGCTGCGGGCCGACGACGATGACCGAACGGCCCGAGTAGTCGACGCGCTTGCCGAGCAGGTTCTGGCGGAACCGGCCCTGCTTGCCCTTGAGCAGGTCGGACAGCGACTTGAGCGGCCGGTTGCCAGGGCCCGTCACCGGACGGCCGCGGCGGCCGTTGTCGAACAGCGCGTCGACGGCCTCCTGCAGCATCCGCTTCTCGTTGTTGACGATGATCTCGGGCGCGCCGAGGTCGATCAGTCGCTTGAGGCGGTTGTTCCGGTTGATGACCCGGCGGTACAGGTCGTTCAGGTCGGACGTGGCGAAGCGGCCACCGTCCAACTGCACCATGGGACGCAGGTCCGGCGGGATGACCGGGACGCAGTCCAGCACCATGCCCATGGGCGAGTTGCCCGTGGTCTGGAAGGCCGCGACGACCTTGAGGCGCTTGAGGGCGCGGAGCTTCTTCTGCCCCTTGCCGCTGCGGATGATCTCGCGCAGCTTCTCGGCCTCGGCCGGGATGTCGAAGGTCTGCAGCAGGTTCTGGATCGCCTCGGCGCCCATGGCCCCGGTGAAGTAGTCCCCGTACCGGTCGTACAGCTCGCGGTAGAGGCCCTCGTCCGGGATGAGCTGCTGGACGGCCAGCTTGGAGAAGGTCGTCCAGATCTCGTCGAGTCGGTCCAGCTCGCGCTGGGCCCGGTCGCGGAGCTGGCGCATCTCGCGCTCGCCACCCTCCTTGACCTTGCGGCGGACGTCGCTCTTGGCGCCCTCCGCCTCGAGCGCGGCGATGTCGGCCTCGAGCTTCTGGGCCCGGGCCTCCAGGTCGCCGTCGCGGCGCTGCTCGACCCGCTTGCGCTCCACGCTCATCTCGTTCTCGAGCGTGGACAGGTCCTGGTGACGCAGCTCGGTGTTCACCGAGGTGATCACGTAGGCCGCGAAGTAGATGATCTTCTCGAGATCCTTCGGCGCCAGGTCGAGCAGGTAGCCCAGCCGGCTCGGCACACCCTTGAAGTACCAGATGTGCGTGACCGGGGCGGCCAGCTCGATGTGCCCCATCCGCTCACGCCGCACCTTGGCGCGAGTGACCTCGACGCCGCAGCGCTCGCAGATGATGCCCTTGAACCGGACGCGCTTGTACTTGCCGCAGTAGCACTCCCAGTCCCGGGTCGGGCCGAAGATCTTCTCGCAGAAGAGTCCGTCCTTCTCGGGCTTGAGGGTGCGGTAGTTGATGGTCTCCGGCTTCTTGACCTCGCCGTGCGACCACTGGCGGATGTCCTCGGCGGTGGCCAGACCGATCCGCAGCTCGTCGAAGAAGTTGACGTCGAGCACTGAGTGAGCCTCTGTTCCTTCGTCGGGTCGGGGTCGCGTCTACTAGTTGACGACGTCGTCGACGGTCATCGAGTCGCTGCCGGGGCGGCTGGACAGGTTGATGCCCAGGTTCGCCGCGGCGCGCTCGAGGTCCTCGTCGTCCGTGTCGCGCATCTCGATGGCGGCACCGTCGGAGCTGAGCACCTCGACGTTCAGGCAGAGCGACTGAAGTTCCTTCAGCAGCACCTTGAACGACTCCGGGATGCCCGGCTCGGGGATGTTCTCCCCCTTGACGATGGCCTCGTAGACCTTGACCCGACCCACCACGTCGTCCGACTTGATGGTGAGCAGTTCCTGCAGCGTGTAGGCCGCGCCGTAGGCCTGCATCGCCCAGCACTCCATCTCACCGAAGCGCTGGCCGCCGAACTGGGCCTTACCGCCGAGCGGCTGCTGGGTGATCATCGAGTACGGGCCGGTGGAGCGCGCGTGGATCTTGTCGTCCACCAGGTGGGCGAGCTTCAGGATGTACATGTAGCCGACGGCCACCGGGAACGGGTACGGCTCGCCCGAACGCCCGTCGAACAGCTGCGCCTTGCCGTCCGGGCCGACCATGCGCTCGCCGTCCCGGTTCGGCCGGGTCGACGACAGCAGCCCGGTGATCTCGTTCTCCTTGGCGCCGTCGAACACCGGGGTGGCCGTGTTCGTGTTCGGCGGGACGGAGTAGAGCTCCTCCGGCATCTTGGCCGCCCACTCGGGCTTGCCCTCGATCTCCCAGCCGGACTTGGCGATCCACCCGAGGTGGGTCTCCAGGACCTGGCCGATGTTCATCCGTCGCGGCACACCGTGGGTGTTCAGGATGATGTCGACCGGGGTGCCGTCCGGCAGGAACGGCATGTCCTCGGCGGGCAGGATCTTGCCGATGACGCCCTTGTTGCCGTGGCGTCCGGCGAGCTTGTCGCCGTCGGAGATCTTGCGCTTCTGGGCCACGTAGACGCGGACCAGCTCGTTCACGCCGGGGGGCAGCTCGTCGTCGTCGTCCCGCGAGAACACGCGGATGCCGATGACCTTGCCGTTCTCGCCGTGGGGCACCTTCAGCGACGTGTCGCGCACCTCGCGCGCCTTCTCGCCGAAGATCGCGCGGAGCAGGCGCTCCTCCGGGGTCAGCTCGGTCTCGCCCTTGGGCGTGACCTTGCCGACCAGGATGTCGCCGGGCTGCACCTCGGCGCCGATCCGGATGATGCCGCGCTCGTCCAGGTCCGCGAGGACCTCCTCGGAGACGTTCGGGATGTCCCGGGTGATCTCCTCGGCGCCGAGCTTGGTGTCCCGGGCGTCGATCTCGTGCTCCTCGATGTGGATCGAGGTGAGCACGTCGTCCTGCACGAGGCGCTGCGACAGGATGATCGCGTCCTCGTAGTTGTGGCCCTCCCACGGCATGATCGCCACGAGCAGGTTCTTGCCCAGGGCCATCTCGCCGTTCTCGGTGCAGGGCCCGTCCGCGAGGACCTGCCCCACCTCGACGCGCTGGCCCTCGTCGACGATCGGCTTCTGGTTGTTGCAGGTGCCCTGGTTCGAGCGCCGGAACTTGTTCAGCCGGTACGTCTGACGGGTGCCCTCGTCCGCCATGACGGTGATGTAGTCGGCGCAGAGCTCCTCGACCACACCCGCCTTCTCGGTGACGACGACGTCTCCCGCGTCCACCGCGGCGCGGAGCTCCATCCCGGTACCGACGAGCGGCGACTCGGAACGGAGCAGCGGCACGGACTGGCGCTGCATGTTCGCGCCCATCAGGGCGCGGTTCGCGTCGTCGTGCTCGAGGAACGGGATGAGCGCGGTCGCCACCGACACCATCTGGCGCGGCGAGACGTCGATGTAGTCGACGCCGTTCGGCGTGATCAGGTCGACCTCGCCGCCCTTGGTGCGGACCAGGACCCGCTCCTCGGTGAAGCTGCCGTCCGGGTTGAGCGGTGCGTTCGCCTGCGCGACGACGTACCGGTCCTCCTCGTCCGCCGTGAGGTAGTCGATCTGCTCGGTGACCCGGCCCTCGACGACCTTGCGGTACGGCGTCTGGATGAAGCCGAACGGGTTGACCTGAGCGAACGTGCTCAGCGAGCCGATCAGGCCGATGTTCGGGCCCTCAGGGGTCTCGATGGGGCACATGCGGCCGTAGTGCGACGGGTGCACGTCTCGCACCTCGAAGCCCGCCCGCTCACGGGACAGACCACCCGGGCCCAGCGCGGAGAGACGCCGCTTGTGCGTCAGACCGGCCAGCGGGTTGTGCTGGTCCATGAACTGGGACAGCTGCGAGGTCCCGAAGAACTCCTTGATCGCGGCCACGACGGGCCGGATGTTGATCAGGGTCTGCGGGGTGATCGCCTCGACGTCCTGCGTGGTCATCCGCTCACGGACGACGCGCTCCATCCGGGACAGGCCCACGCGGACCTGGTTCTGGATGAGCTCGCCGACGGTGCGCAGGCGCCGGTTGCCGAAGTGGTCGATGTCGTCCGTCTCGACGGGGATGTCCCGCCCGTCGGACTGCGCGGTCATCGAGGTCTCGCCCGCGTGCAGCCGGACGAGGTACTCGATGGTCGTGGCGATGTCCTCCTCGGTCAGCGTGCCGACCGAGGTGGGCTCCGACAGACCCAGCTTCTTGTTGATCTTGTACCGGCCGACCTTGGCGAGGTCGTAGCGCTTGTCCTTGAAGAACAGGTTCTCCAGGAGCGTCTGCGCCGACTCGCGGGTCGGCGGCTCGCCCGGACGCAGCTTGCGGTAGATGTCCAGCAGCGCCTCGTCCTGCCCGGCGGTGTGGTCCTTCTCCAGCGTGGCCAGGATCGTCTCGGAGAACCCGAAGCGCTCCCGGATCTGCTCGGCCGACCAGCCCAGCGCCTTGAGCAGCACGGTGACCGGCTGACGGCGCTTGCGGTCGATGCGGACACCGACGGTGTCCCGCTTGTCGACGTCGAACTCGAGCCAGGCGCCACGGCTCGGGATGACCTTGACCGAGTAGACGTCCTTCTCGGTGGTCTTGTCGATGGCGTGGTCGAAGTACACGCCGGGCGACCGCACGAGCTGCGACACGACGACGCGCTCGGTGCCGTTGATGATGTAGGTGCCCTTGTCGGTCATCACCGGGAAGTCACCCATGAACACCGTCTGGCTCTTGATCTCGCCGGTGGTGTTGTTGGTGAACTCCGCGGTGACGAACAGCGGGGCGCCGTAGGTCATGTCCTTGTCCCGGCACTCCTCGACGGAGGCCTTGACCTCGTCGAAGCGCGGGTCCGAGAAGGACAGCGACATGGAACCCGAGAAATCCTCGATCGGAGAGATCTCCGTCAGGATCTCCTCCAGACCGCCGACGGGGTTCTCGTCCCCGGCGTCGATCCGGCGCTGGAACCAGGCCTCGTCGCCGACCAGCCACTGGAAGGACTGGATCTGCAGGTCGAGGAGGTCGGGGACCTCCAGCGGCTCAGCGATCTTCGCGAAGGAGACACGGGTGGGTGCGCCAGGGAAGTTCGGGTTCGCCGACACGACGTTCCCAGGGTTCGCAGTGGTCACGGTGGCGCGGGAGACAGCCAAGATGCGTCCTTCCGAGAACTACGCTCTCGTCTGGCGAATCCGGCCCCGCAGGCGCTACCGTCGTCGTCGTCCGCACCGAGGTGGTCGGTGCGTCCGGTCCGATGCAGATGACGTCTCGGGTCGTGCCGGGGAGCTGAACTCGCCGTCTGTTGTCAGGGCGCGACCGCCGGTCCAGGTCCGCCGAGCACGATGACGGACCTTCTTCCACCGGCGAGAATCCGGTGCGAGACTTCCGACAGCGTGCACGCCGAACCTGGGCGGAGGCAGCGCAAAGAGTCAGACTAGCCGCGAAGGCAGCCGCTGTCGAGACACGTCGCTCAGCTCACTGGACGCAGCCAAGCACCGTGACGTAAGAGTGACCTGACAGGCGCACCGAGTCAAGACCGTACGCGTCGGTAAGTGGTCCTTTACAAGGGACGACCGGTGCGGACGTGGCCCCCGACACTCGACCGACGGCGAGTCCTGTGACCTTTCCCGCCGATCGCACGTTCCGAAGTTCACTCGTTCAGAGCAGTGCCGCCGTCACTCCGGTCAGTTTACGCGCGGGCCCGGCGGGTCGATGATCGACGGGCCCCATCACCGACGACGGAGGCCCACTCGATGAGTGACTACGACTCGCGGCCCTGGCTGGCCCGCTACGACGAGGGGCAACCGACCTCGATCACCCCCGAGTACCCGGACATGGTGGCGCTGTTCCGGGCCACCGTGGCGCGCCACGGCGACCGGGACGCCCTGCGCTACTTCGACGGCCGCATCACCTACGCCGAGCTCGACGCCCTGTCCGACGTCCTCGCCGTCGGGCTGCTCGCCGAGGGCTTCACGGCGGGCGAGCGGGCGGCGCTGTTCGTGCAGAACGACCCGCAGTACGTGATCGCGCTGCTGGCGGTCTGGAAGGCGGGCGGGATCGCCGTCAACGTGAACCCGATGAACCGCGAGCGGGAGCTGCGGCTGCTGCTGGACGACTCCGGGGCGAGCGTGCTCGTCGTCCTGGAGACGCTGTACCGGGACGTCGCTGCGGCCGTGGTGCCGGAGACCGCGGTGCGGACCGTGCTGACCACCTCCGAGCTGGAGTACCAGTCCCGCGACGACCCCCGGATCCTCGGCGGCGTCGCGCGGATCGCCTCATCGGACACACTGGACATGGCCTCGCTGATCGAGCGGTCCCGCGGCCAGGCCCCACCGCCGGTCACGCTCGCGCCGGAGGACACCGCCGTCCTCACGTACACCTCGGGCACGACCGGGCCGCCCAAGGGCGCCATGAACACCCACGCCAACCTGGTGTTCAACTCCCAGACCTACCGCGAGCTCTGCGAGCTGGGCCCGGACGACGTGGTGCTCGGCGTGGCCCCGCTGTTCCACATCACCGGGCTGATCGGGCACGTCACCACGGCGATGCTGCTGGGCGCCCCGCTGGTGCTCTTCCACCGCTTCGACCCGGGGGCGGCGCTGGAGATCATCCGCGAGGAGCGGGCGACCTTCACGGTCGGCTCGATCACCGTGTTCATCGCCCTGATGAACGCGCCGGAGGCGAACGCGGACGACCTGAAGACGCTCACCAAGATCTGGTCCGGCGGCGCACCGATCCCGCCGTCGACGGTGACGGCCTTCCAGGAGACCTTCGGGCAGTACATCCACAACATCTACGGGCTCACCGAGACCACCTCACCGAGCCACGGCGTACCCGCCCACGCCCGGGCACCGGTCGACGAGGCGTCGGGGGCGCTGTCCGTCGGCGTGCCGGTCTACGACACCGTGGTCCGGATCGTCGGCGAGGACGGCGAGGACCTGCCCGTCGGCGAGGTCGGCGAGATCGTGACGACGGGCCCGCAGGTGGTGAAGGGGTACTGGAACAAGCCGGAGGAGACGGCGAAGGCGCTGCCGGGCGGGGCGCTGCACACCGGGGACGTCGGGTACATGGACGCGGACGGCTGGTTCTACATCGTCGACCGCAAGAAGGACCAGATCAACGTGTCCGGCTACAAGGTCTGGCCGCGCGAGGTCGAGGACATGCTCTACGAGCACCCTGCGGTGCGCGAGGCGGCGGTCGTCGGCGTGCCGGACGAGTACCGGGGCGAGTCGGTGAAGGCGTTCGTGTCGCTGCGCCCGGGCGCCTCCGCGACGGAGGAGGAGCTGATCGCCTTCACCAGGGCCCGGATGGCGGCCTACAAGTACCCGCGGGCCGTGGAGTTCCTCGACGAGATCCCCAAGACGGTGTCCGGCAAGCTCCTGCGCCGCGAGCTGCGGGGCCGCTGAGACAGGCGCTGGGACAGGCGCTGGGACAGGCGCTGGGACAGCAGACGGGGCGGGCACCCGCAGTGGGTGCCCGCCCCGTCGGAGGTGCGGCGCGGATCAGCTCAGGCTGACCTTGGCGCCTGCCTCCTCGAGCTTCGCCTTCGCGGCGTCGGCCGCGTCCTTGGCGACACCCTCGAGGATCGGCTTCGGGGCCGACTCGACGAGGTCCTTGGCCTCCTTCAGGCCGAGGCCCGAGACCAGCTCGCGGACGACCTTGATGACCTGGATCTTCTTGTCACCGGCGGCGTCGAGGACGACGTTGAACTCGTCCTTCTCGGCCTCGGCCTCGGCCGGGGCGGCACCGGGGGCCGCGGCGGCGACGGCGACCGGGGCGGCCGCGGTGACCTCGAAGGTCTCCTCGAACTTCTTCACGAAGTCGGAGAGCTCGATGAGGGTGAGCTCCTTGAACGCGTCGAGCAGCTCGTCGCTGGACAGCTTCGCCATGGTGGCGGTTCCTTTCGGGTGTAGCGGAAGTGTGGGGGGAGCTGTGGTCAGCTCTCGGTGGGGGCTGCGTCCTCGGCGGGGGCGGCGGTCTCGCCGCCCTCGGCGGCCTTCTTGTCGGCCAGGGCCTGGACCAGCCGGGCGACCTGCGACGCCGGGGCGTTGAACAGACCGGCGGCCTTGGCGAGGTTGCCCTTCATCGCGCCGGCCAGCTTGGCCAGCAGGACCTCGCGGGACTCGAGATCGGCGAGCTTCTCGACCTCCGTGCTCGTGAGAGCACGGCCGTCCATGTAGCCGCCCTTGATGACGAGGCCCTTGTTGTCCTTCGCGAAGGCCTTCAGCGCCTTGGCGGCGTCGACCGCCTCGCCCTTGACGAACGCGATGGCCGTCGGGCCGGTCAGGAGGTCGTCCAGACCGTCCACGCCCGCGTCCGCCGCCGCACGCTTGACCAGCGTGTTCTTGGCGACGCGGAAGCTCGCGTCGTCGCCCAGCGCGCGACGCAGCTCCTTGAGCTGCGCCACGGTGAGGCCGGTGTAGCCCGTGACCACCGAGGCGGACGCGCCCCGGAACCGGTCGGCGATCTCATCGACCGCCTCGACCTTGTCGGGTCGTGCCATGTGGTGCCTCCTCTCGGGTGTCGGTGGAACCACCGCGAGGGGCCGGACACGACGAACGCCCCGTGCGCAGGCACGGGGCGTGGCAGCAGGCGAAAGCCCGACTGGTGAACCTCGTCCTCCTGCGCGGGCCGCCCGGCGAGCCGGACCTTAGACATCCCGGAGGATGCAGACCTGCGGTCTTCGGTGGAACTGGGACGAGCATACGCGGCCGCGGCGGACACCCCGCCCCGGGGGTCGGTCAGGCGACCTGGACGGCGGCGATCTTCCACGTCCCGTCGACCCGCTCGCCGGTGACCGTGAGGCGGCCCGCCGCGGCGACCTGCTGCTGGTCACCCGCGGCGCGGGTGGCCTGCTGGTCCAGGAACACGACCAGGACGGCACGGTCGCCCGTGATCGACTCCACGGCGGCCTGCGAGATCGTCGCGGTGACGACGGCCTGCTGCTGCGGCGCCAGGTTCCGGACCTCGCCGAAGAGCTGGTCGAACTGCTGCGCGAACTCCGGGGTGATGACCTCCCGCGCCGCGGCCTCGTTCTGGTCGAGGCGGGTGAAGTCGTAGGAGTAGACGGTCTTCACGGCGTCGCCGAGCTGCTGGGAGACCTGCGTGGTCTCGGCGACGTCCACCAGCGCGGTGTTCCGGGCAGCCGGGGAGCTGCGCAGGGTCCACCAGCTCACCCCGGCCAGCACCGCCAGGGCCAGCAGCACGACGGTCGCGCCCGCGAGCAGCATGGTGCCGCGGCGGGTGCGCGGGGGCGCGGGAACCCGGCGTCGCAACCCGGCGGCCCGCCGCTCCCCCGCCGGCGACGGGTGACCGTCCCGAGCGTCGGCGGGCGCGCTCCCCGCCGGCGTCTCCTGGGCGCCCCGGGTGTCGCTCAGTGGCTCTTGGGCGTCCCGAGTGTCAGCGGGGGCCGGCGTGTCCGCGGGGGCGGGCGTGTCCGCGGGGACCGGGGTGTGGGCCGCGCGGTCCGTGACCGGGCCTCGGGCGACCCGGGGGGCGGCCGTGTCCGGGCCGCGGCCCGCGACCGTGGGGCGGCGGATGCCGGTGCTCGCGCGGCGGGTGGTGCCGGTGCGGGGGGTGCCGGTGCTGCTGTTCTGGGGAGCCATGGCTCTCGACCTCCTGGGGCCGTCGGTCGACCGGGGCGGGTGGGCGGTGTCAGCCGGTGGCGCCGGGGGCGCGGACCGGGGCCAGCCTGCTGACCTTCCAGCCGTCGTCGGTGTGGGTCATCTCGAGCTGGAGGCGCTGGCGGGTGGTGATCGGCTGCTGGCCGTCCGGGGTGACCTGCACGTCCACCCCGACGAGCACCCTGGCGATCCCCGCCTGCTCGTTCAGCTCGCTGACCGCGGCGTCGGAGACCGTGGCCGTGGTGGTCCGCTTCGACTCCCCCACGAACTGCGCGTACTGGGCGCGGTTGGTGCGGAACTCCTCGAGCACGGCGCCGGTGGAGGTCTGCTCCCAGCGGTCGAGGCCGCCGTCGACGTCGTGGAAGTCGAGGGTGTTCAGGCTGATCGCGGCCTGGCGCGCGGCGACGAGAACGTCGTCTCGCTGCTCGGCCAGCGAGCGCTGCGCGCTGGTCAGCGTGGTCAGCCAGAGCACCCCGAACACGAGCGCGGCGACGAGCGCCACCGCGGCGGCGATCTGCAGCGCCCGACCCCGCTTCGGCGGGGCGGGGCTCGCGGGTGGGGTGTCCAGGAGCGCGGTCATGGTGGTCTCCATCCGGTCGGCGGGGAGCGACCTCAGGCGAGGATCCCGGCGGGAGTGCCGAGGGGAAGCGTGATCGGGGGGACGGGGCCGTCGGAACCCGACGGCAGCGGCATGTCGGCGGACGGGTTGCCCCCCGCGGTGGCCGGTGCCTGCGGGGTGGTCGAGCCCCTCTGACGTGGGGCGTTCTGCGCGCCGCGGACGCTCGTCGGGCTGCCCTGCGGCTCGGCGCAGTAGGTGCCGGGATCCACCCGGGTGTTCTCGAGCTGGTTCCCGGCGCGGTGCGGGGTGGCCTCGTACCCGGCCACGCAGGGCACCGGGTCGAAGACGTTGAGCACGAGCCCGAGGTGGGCGGTGCCGTCGTTCGGCACGGCGGTGTAGGCGTTGGCGATCACGCCCGGGTAGGTGACCAGGAGCTGAGCCAGGTTCGCCTGCCGGGGCTCGGCGATCCGGGAGACCGTGAGCAGGTTCGCGACCGTCTCGGACAGCCCGCCGCCGCTCTCCCGCAGCAGCGCGCGGATCTCGTCCGCGGCCTGCGGTGCCGTCTGGATCAGCCTGCGCAGGTCCGGGTCCGAGGTCTTCAGCTGCTCGGCGATGAGCTTGAGCGAGGCGCTGAAGTCCGCGAACTGGCCCGCGGTCTCGTTCTGCGTGGTCAGCACGGTGCGGCCGTCGCGGAGCAGGTCCCTGGTCTGCGGCAGCGCGTCGATCGCGGAGTTCGAGAACTCGTCCGTCGCGTCGAGCAGGCGTTGCAGCGGCACCCCGGCGTTCGCGAAGCTCCGCCCCAGCTCGGAGACCACGGTCTGCAGGCTGTCCAGCGGGACCGAGCGGACGAAGCCGTCGAGGCTGGTCACCACCTCGTCGACCTGGACGGGCAGCGCCACCCGGGAGGCCGGGATGACCGTGCCGGACGCGAGCGCGGGCCCGCCGTCGGACGTCGGCTGCAGGTCCACGTACTGCTCACCGATCGCGGAGAGGTTCCGCACCGCGGCGTTGAGGTCCGCGGGGATGTCCGGGCCGCCGCGGTCCAGGTCGAGCTGGACGTCGACGCCGTCCGCGGTCAGGGTCAGCGGTCCCACCCGCCCGACGCTCACGCCGCGGTAGGTCACGTCGGCCCCGGTGAAGATGCCGCCGGAGTCGCTGAGCCGCATGGTGACCGGGTAGGTCGTGGCGCCGAAGATCCGGCCGAGGTCGGCGTAGCGGAACCCGACGTACCCGACGCCGATCACGGCGATCGCCACCAGCGCGAGCAGCTGCACGCGGACGGTCCGGGAGATCATCGGCCACCTCCGAGGAGTCCGCCGAGCAGGCCGCCGCGGCCGCCGGAACCGGTGGGGGCGCCGGGATCGCCGGAGCCGTCGGTCGGGCCGGGCGGGACCGGGGTGGCCGTCGGCGGGGTCGCCGTCGAGCCCTGCGCCCGGCCCGCCGTCGTCGGGACCGAGCCGAGCAGCGGGAGCTGCGGCTCGGTGCCGTTGCCGCCGACCAGCGGCGCGAGCAGCTGGGCGGTCGGCGGCAGCCTGCCCAGGATCGGCAGGTCCGGGCTGAGCGGCGTGCGCGCCCGGATGAGGTTGTCCAGCAGGTTCTTCGCGTCGAGGTCCACCCGGACGTAGAGGTTCGCGTAGTCGCCCGCGAACGCGTCCTGGGCGGCGTCGGTGAACGGGAAGGACCCGAGGAGCTGCAGTGAGTTCGGCAGGTCCTGGCCGGACTCGGCGAGCTTCCGCAGCGTCGGCTGCAGTGCCCGGAGGTCGGCGAGGACGTCGTCTCGGCTGCGGTTGATCGTGTCCGTCGCCGTGCCGGAGAGCCGGTCCAGCGCGCGGAGCATGTCGACGAGCCGGCCGCGCTGGCTCTCCAGCTCGGCGAGGCCGGGCTCGAGGTTGTCCAGGGCGTTCGCGATCTGCGGGCGCCGGTCGTTCAGCGTGGCCGACAGCCGGTTGATGCCGTCGAGGGCGCGGGTGATCTCGCCCTTCCGGTCGTCGAGGGCGCCGACGAGGGTGTCCAGGTTGTCCAACAGCGAGCGGATCTGCGGCTCGCGGCCGGTCAGTGCGGTGTTCAGCTCGGTCGAGATCGTCTTGATCTGCGCGACCCCGCCGCCGTTGAGCAGCAGGGACAGCGCGCCGAAGACCTCCTCGACCTCGACGGCGCGGCCTGCGCGGTCGAGCGGGATGGTCGCGCCGTCGGCGAGGCGGCCGACGGAGGCGGAGCTTGCGGAGCCGACCATCGAGCCGGAGGCGGAGCTTGCGGAGCCGACCATCGGGCCGGAGGTGGAGCTGACCGTCGAGCCGGCGCCCTGGGTGGGGGCGGCGAGCTCGACGAACTTCTCCCCGAGCAGCGAGGTCGTGCGCACCCGGGCGGTCGCGTCGGCGGGCAGCGCCACCGCGCCGTTGACCGCGACCGTGACCCGGGCGTTCCAGCTCTGCGGGTCGACGTCGATGGACCGCACGGTGCCGACGTTGACGTCCGCGACCTTCACCAGCGACTGCGGGACGAGGTCCACGACGTCCGGGAACTCGATGGTCACCGAGTACGGCGAGTCGCCGAGGTCCGCGCCACCGGGCAGCTCGACGCCGCGCAGCCCGCCGGAGAGGACGCCGCAGCCGCTCAGGGCGACCGAGGCGGTGGCGAGGACCGCCGCGAGCCGCTTCACGAGCCACCTCCGAAGAGCTTCGAGAAGAAGCCGCCGATGCCGCCGCCGGAGTCCTGCTGGGCGGGCGGCGCGGGGGCCTGGGTCGGGGCCGCGGGGAGCGGCAGGGCCGGGGCCGCGCCCTGCTGCGGCGGGGCGGCGGGGTTCGGGTTCTGCCCGGTGGGCAGCGGGATCGTCGGGATCGCGAGCCCGGCGACCGGGATGGCCTGGCCCTTGTAGATCGAGTCCAACACCTGCACCGGCGTGGGCAGCAGCCCGGGGTCCGGCAGCGCCTTGCAGACCTCGAGCAGGCCGGTGAGCGCCTGGAGCTGCGCCGGGGTGGCCTTGTCGATCTGGCTGCAGACCGTGTAGATCAGCGGGTTGCTCAGCTCGTTGATGTTCGCCCTCGTGTCCAGCGTCCCCGAGGACCCGTTGTAGGTGTTCGCCAGGTTCGACACGCCCAGCGGCGCCACGTCGAGGATCTCCGTGAGCGCCCGACGCTGCTCCACCAGGACGGTCGTGACGTCCGAGAGCCGGTCCACGTTCGACCGGATCGCCGCCCGGTTGTCCCTGACGAACCCGGCCACGTCCCCCAGCGCGATCCCCAGGTCGTGCAGCGCCCCGCCCAGCTCCTGCCGCTCGTCCGCGAGGAACCCGGTGACGTCCGCGAGCCTGCCGTTGAACTCGCGCACCTTCGCGTCGTCCTGGGCGAGGGTCCGGGTGAACTTCTGCAGCTCGGTGACGGTGCCGAAGAGGTCGTCGCTCGAGCCGGCCAGCGTCGACGAGAGGTTGCCGAGGCCGGTGATCGTGTCGTTGAGCGCCTGGCCGTTGCCCACCAGGTTCGCGGCCCCGACGTTCAGGGCGTCGGATACCGCGCCCGTCGAGTTCGCGCCGTTCGGGCCGAGGGCCCGGGAGAGCTCGGTCGCGGTGCGCGCGAGGTCGTCGACGCCCAACGGGACGGCGGTGCGCTCCAGCGGGATCGTGGCGCCGTCGGCCAGCTGCGGCGCGTCCTCGGCCACCGTCGGGAACAGCTGCACGTACCGCCCCGTGACCAGGCTCGGCGACACGACGGCGGCCTTCGCGTCCGGCGCGAGGTGCACGGCCGAGTCGGTGAGCGTCATGTCGACGCGCACCCGGGTGCCCTCGGGGGTGATCGTGTCGATCTTCCCGACGGGCACGCCGAGCACCCGCACCTCGTTGTCCTCGAACAGCGCGGAGGTGTTGGTGAAGTACGCGGTGACCTTCCGGCCGCCACCCTTCGCCACCAGCCAGACGCCCGTCGCCACCAGCACGGCGACGATCCCGACGAGCGCGGTGATCTGCAGCGCACGCCGGTCCTGAGACCACGACCCGGCCATCAGCAGCCTCCCGGGTTCAGCGGGCCGATGCTCGGGACCGGGAGCAGGCCGCAGATGTAGTTGTCGAACCAGCGGCCGTTGCCGACGGCGTTGGAGAACAGCCGGACGAACACGGCCTCGTTCTGCAGCGTCTGCGCCAGGTTGTCCTGGTTGCGCTGCAGTACCGCGACGACCCGGTCGAGCGTCTCCAGCGTGGGCCGCAGCTGGTCGCGGTTGTCCGCGACCAGGCCCGAGAGCTGCTGGGACAACAGGCGGGTGCCGGACAGGAGCCGGTCGATCGCGTCCTTGCGCTTCTGCAGCTCGCCGAGCAGCAGGTTGCCGTCGGAGAGCAGCGTGTCGAAGTCCTGGCGGCGGTCGGCGAGGATGCCGGAGAGGTTGCGGGCGCCCGCCAGGAGCTGCCGGATCTGCTCGTCCCGGCTCGAGATCGTGGTGGACAGCCGGGAGAGCCCGTCGAGGGTGCCGCGGACGTCGTCGGGGGTGTCCCGGAAGGTGTCGGACAGCGTCCGCAGGCTCGTGGCCAGCTGGGTCGTGTCGATCGCGTCGATCGTGCCGGAGAGCCCGTTGAAGGCCTCGACGACGTCGAACGGCGAGATCGTCCGGTCGCGCGGGATGGCGGTGCCCGGGTCCAGCTCACGGTCGCCCTGCACGTCCAGCGCCAGGTACTTCGAGCCCAGCAGCGTGGCGATCTCGATGGAGGCGGCGGTGCGGTCGCCGACCCAGGCGTCGTCCACCCGGAAGTCGACGTCCACGTGGTCGCCGTTCAGCGCCACCGAGGTGACCCGCCCGACCTCCACGCCTGCGACGGTCACCCGGTCGCCGGACTGCAGGCCCGCCGCCTCGCGGAACTCGGCCTTGTAGGTCTGCCCGCCGAACAGCGACGGGGCCTGGAAGGCGACCACCGCGACCACGGCGATCAGCAGCAGCCCGACGACGGCGAGCAGCACGGGACGCTTGGTCAGCGCGGTCATCGCGAGCCTCCCGTCAGCGGGGCGAAGATCGGCAGGTCGGGGGCGCCGGGCGGGACGAGCCCGTTCGCGAGCTGTTGAAGCCCCGGCGGGACACCCGGCAGCAGCGGCGACGACTGGCCCTGGACGCCGTCCGGGTCCGGACCGCACCGCGGCGCGTCCGCCTTGACCAGCGGGATCTCGACGGCGGGCAGCAGGTCCCCGAGGCCGATCGAGCCCGATGCCCCGCAGAGGTAGAACTGGAACCAGCTGCCGTAGCTCGCGGCCCGGCTGATCGTGTTGAGCTTGCCCGGCGCGGTCTTGAGCAGGTCGTCGATCACCGGCTCGGCCTGGTCGAGCTGCCCGGCGAGGTCGCCGAGTGCTGCGATGTCGCGGCGCAGCGGCTCGCGCGCCTCGCCGACGAAGCCGCCGGTGGTCTCCGTGAGGTCGCCGATGGAGGCGATCGCCTGCCCGATGGGCTCGCGGTCCCGGGCCAGCCCGGACACGAGCTTCCGCAGCGAGACCACCAGCTGGTTGAGCTGGTCGTCGTGGCTGTTGACGGTGTCGAGCACCGCGTTGAGGTTGTCGATGACCTGTCCGATCACCTGGTCGCGGTCGGCGATGGTGCCGGTCAGCGAGGCGGTGCCGGCGAGCAGGCTCTCCACCGTGCCGCCCTCGCCCTGCAGGGTCGAGATGATCTCCGTGGACAGCTGGTTGACCTGCTGCGGGTCGAGGCCCTGGAACAGCGGCTTGAAGCCGTTGAACAGCGTGGTCAGGTTCAGCGGCGGACGGGTCCGGGACGCGGGGATCGTGCCGCCCTCGGGGAGCCTGCCGCCGCCCGCGCCCTGGGCCAGGGAGAGGAAGCGCTGGCCGATGAGGTTCTTGTAGAGGACCGACGCGGTGACGGACTGCGGGACGACCAGCGCGGAGTCCACACTGAAGTCGACCTGCGCCTCCCGGCGGTCCACGATCTCGATCTTGTCGACGGACCCCACCGTCACCCCGGCGATCCGCACGTCGTCCCCGACGAGCAGGCCGTTGACGTCGGTGAAGCGCGCCGAGTACGTCGCCTTGTCCCCGCCCTGGCTGTTGGCGATGGTCAGCGCGAGGACGGTCGTCGCGAGGGCCGTGACCAGGGCGAACGCCAGGAACTTGGTGAGCGGGCCGACTGGGATCCGACTCATGCCACCGTCACCTCCGCCCCGCGGTAGAGCGGGCCCACCAGGACGCTCCCCCAGCCCGGGACCTGGTCCGGGGACGTGCCCTGGCGGAAGGACACCAGCTCGGCGATCTGCTGCTGCTCACCGGGCGAGTTGGTGATGCCCATGTCGTAGGAGGCGGGCGTGGCGCCGGGCTTCGACGTGGCGGTCCAGCTCTGGCTGCCGTCGTAGGTGCCGAAGGTGTCGACGCCGAGGGCCTCCGGGTTCCCCATCGGCGTGCCGAGCGGGGCGGGCGGGGCCACCGAGCCGTCCCGGAACGGGCCGTCCGGCGGGTACTGCGGGCCCGGGTTGACCAGCGGGTAGCAGCGGGGGCCGCGGTCGTCGCGGTACTCGGGCTCGTCCTGGTCGGGGATGTACTTGCCCCTGGTCGCGGCGAGCTCCAGCGTGATGTGCACGCCCGGCTCGTTCGTGCCCTTGCCGAACACCTGGTCCAGGTACGGGATCAGGCCGGTGACCTGCCGGAAGAAGCAGGGGAACTCCGGCGAGTAGCGGGCCAGGGTCTCCAGCGTCGGGCGGCTGGAGTCCGCCAGCCCGATCAGGTTCTCCTTGTTGGCGTCGAGGAAGGCCCGCAGGTCGTCCGACGCCCCCGTCACCGACGAGTACAGCGCCCGCAGCTCGTCCGCCTGGTCGACGATGGTGTCGCTGGTGGTGGTCAGCGTGTCCAGCGCGTCGAGCAGGTCCGGGGCGGAGTTCGAGAGGTTCTCCGAGAAGTCCGCGAGCTGGGTGATGTCCGCCTGCAGGTCGGGGATCGCCGGGCGGAACCCGCCGGTCAGCGTGTTCAGCTGCTCCAGGGTCCGGCCGAGCTGGTCGCCGCGGCCCGCCAGGGACTGCGACAGCGCGCCGAGGGTGGTGGCGAGGTCCTGCGGCTTCACGGCCTGCAGGAGCGGGAGCAGGTCGTCCAGCACCCGCTCGACCTCGATGCCCGCGACGCTGCGGTCCAGCTGGATCGTGTCGTAGGAGGCCAGCTTCACCGTGCCCGGAGTACCCGGCGGCACCAGCGACACGTACTTCTCGCCGAACAGCGTCTTGGGCAGCAGCCGGGCGGTCACGTTCGCAGGGATCAGGTCGATCTTGTCGTCGTCGATGACCAGGTCGACGTCCGCGCCGTTCCCGGTCGTGCTGATCTTCTGCACGGACCCGACGATCAGGCCGCGGATCTTGACGTCCGCCTTCTCGTTCAGCTGCGTCCCGACCCGGTCGACGTGCAGGCTCACCGGCACGCCGCCGGAGAACGCACCCGCGTACTGGGCCACCGCCAGCCCCAGCAGCAACACGATGACCAGCACGAACACCAGTCCGCGCAGTGCCTTGGCGCCGTCGACGGTTCTCATGACGCCGCTCGCAAGCTCGTGTCGGTGCTCATGCCGCCACTCGCAAGCTCGTGTCGGTGCTCATGACGCCACTCGCAAGCTCGTGTCGGGCCTCATCCGGCCACCCGGACGCTGGTGTCGGTGCCGAAGAGGACGAGCGTCAGGAAGAAGTCGAGGATCGCTGTGCTCACGATGGACAGCCGCACCGCGCGGCCCACCGCGACGCCGACGCCCGCCGGGCCGCCCTTCGCGTGGTAGCCGTAGTGGCAGTGGATCAGGATGACCACCGTGGCGAAGACGACGACCTTCAGATAGGACGCCAACACGTCGCTGACCGGCAGGAACAGGTCGAAGTAGTGGTCGTACGTCCCGCCCGGCAGCCCGTTGATCACGGTGACGTTGATCCGGGCCGCGGCGAAGCTCATCAGCAGGCCGATGGTGTACATCGGGATGACGGCGACGATGCCGGCGATCACCCGCGTCGTCACGAGGAAGGGGACGGACGGGACCGCCATGACCTCCAGCGCGTCGACCTCCTCGGAGATCCGCATCGCGCCGAGCTGGGCGGTGAAGCCCGCGCCCAGGGTCGCGGTCAGCGCGGACGCCGCGACCAGCGGCGCGATGTCGCGGGTCGTGAAGTACGCGGTGATGAACCCGGTCAGCGCCTCGACGCCGAGCGAGTCCAGCGCCCGGAAGCCCTGCAGGCCGACCAGCGACCCGACGAACAGCGACAGCGCGGCCATCACGCCCGCCGTGCCGAGGATGACGATCAGCGCGCCGGACCCGAAGCTGACCTCGGCCAGCAGCCGGGCGATCTCCTTCGGGTAGCGGCGCAGCGTGCGCGGGATCCACGCGACGGCGCGGGCGTAGAGCGAGAGCTGGTCGCCGAGCTCCTCCAGCCTGCGGACGGGCTCGAGGACGATGCGCGAGGCCATGTCAGATCCCCTTCGGCGGCACGAGCTCGAGGTACAGGGCCGTGAGCACGAGGTTGATCAGGAAGACGAGCACGAACGAGATGACGACGGACTGGTTCACCGCGTCGCCCACCCCCTTCGCCCCGGGCGGCGGGTTGAGCCCGCGGTAAGCGGCCACGATCCCGGCGGTGAAGCCGAACAGGAACGCCTTGACCTCGCTGACGACGATGTCGCTGACCTGGGCGATCGCCGAGAAGCTGGCGACGTACGCCCCGGGCGTCCCGCCCTGGATGATCACGTTGAAGAAGTAGCCCCCCGCCACCCCGACGACCGTGGCGACCCCGTTGAGCACGAGGGCGGTGGTGGCCATCGCCAACACCCGTGGAACGACGAGGCGCTGGATCGGCGAGATGCCGAGCACCTTCATCGCGTCGATCTCCTCGCGGATGGTGCGGGCACCGAGATCAGCACAGACGGCGCTTCCTCCCGCGCCGGAGATCAGCAGCGCGGTGACGATCGGCGCGGCCTGCTGCACGATCGCGAGCACCGAGCCCGCGCCGGTCTGGCTCTGCGCGCCGAACTGCTGGGTCAGGCTCGCCAACAGCAGCGCGATCGTGGCGCCGAAGGGGATGGTGAACAGCGCCGTGGGCAGCGCGGACACCTTCGTCACGAACCAGGTCTGCTCGATGTACTCGCGCAGCTGAAACGGCGGCCGGAAGGTCTGCCGGACGATGTCCAGGCCCAGCCCGAACATCCGGCCGACGGGGGTCAGGGCGCGGGTGAGGGGGCTGGGGCCTGCCTGCTGGGGAGCGGACACGACATTCCTCTACGAGTCCCGTGAGCCGGGGGAGCTCACGGGGGCGGGTGGGGAGCAGGTTCACGGCGGGCGGTGGGGGCCGGTCCGCCGCGACGGTCTAGCTGCGGAAGCGGTGCCTGCCGGGGCCGGAGGTCGGTCCCGACGGCGGTCGCGAGTCGGTCGGCGGGGTCACCGGTTGGCCGAGTGGGGCCTCGGGCGGGGACACGGGGGTGGGCGGATCGGGCAGGCGCGGGAGGGTTTGGGTGGGCTCCTCGGGCGCCGGACTGAACAGGTCGTGCGACGCGGGGCCGTTCGTGGCGGGGCCGTTCGTGGCGGGGCCGTTCGTGGAGGGGGCGCCGTACGGGGCGGCGCCGACGGCCGTGGGTCGGGCCTGCGGGGCCTGCTGCTCGGCCTGCGACCGGCGGATCGCCTCCTGCGCGGCGGGCGGGAGGGTGTGCATCATCTCCTCGACCCGGCGCTGCCGCCGCCCGACCGCCTTGCGCTCCGGCAGCCCCGCGGTGGCCTCGAGCTGCGGCTTGATCGGCGGCAGCCCGGACAGCTCCTCGACCTCGGCCATCTCGCGCTGGGCCTGGGCGGTGTCCTTCTCCTCGCTCATGCCGATCGGGCCCTGGCGGCGGCCGTTGAGGAACTGGGCGACCACCGGGTCGTCGCTGGTCAGCAGCACCTCACGCGGCCCGAACATGGCCAGGTGCTTGCGGTAGAGCATGCCGATGTTGTCCGGCACGGTCTGCGCGGTGTTGATGTCGTGGGTGACGATCAGGAACGTCGAGTCCGTCTGCGCGTTCAGGTCGATGATGAGCTGGTTCAGGTACGCCGTACGGACGGGGTCGAGACCGGAGTCCGGCTCGTCGAACAGGATGATCTCGGGGTCCAGCACGAGCGCCCGGGCCAGGCCCGCGCGCTTGCGCATCCCACCGGAGATCTCGCCCGGCAGCTTGGACTCGTCGCCCTTGAGCCCCACCATGTCCATCTTCTCCGCGACGATGTCGCGGATCTGGGACTCGGACTTCTTCGTGTGCTCGCGCAGCGGGAAGGCGATGTTGTCGTAGAGGTTCATCGAGCCGAAGAGCGCGCCGTCCTGGAACAGCACGCCGAACAGCTTCCGGATGTCGTAGAGCCTCGACTCCGAGCATCGCACGAGGTCGGTGTCGTGGATGACGATCGAGCCCTTCTCCGGCTTGAGCAGCCCGATCAGCGACTTGAGGAACACCGACTTGCCCGTGCCGGACGGGCCCAGCAGTACGCTGACCTCGCCGGGCGGGAGCGTCAGCGTGACGTCCGACCAGATGTTGGCGCGTCCGAAGGACTTGGTCAGTCCCTCGACCCTCACCTCGACACCGGGCACGTCGCCTCCTTGCGCGTTCGGTGCACCCGCTTCTGGGCGGACGCCTCCTGCAGCGTCCAACGAGCGCACCGCACTCCGGTTACTGCCCAGTATTTCCGGCACCCGTGCCACTCACCCGACGACCTGAGAACGTCGGCGACGGGCCGTGACGAGGACTTCGCGAATCGACGTCCATTGCTCACGCAACGACTCGGCGTTGGTCCGAACGGCCCCATGTCGGTACAACAGCCGTCTCAGGATCTGGATGGAGTGACGGGGGTGGATATCACCCGATCGGAGTACGTGTCGTGAGGCACCGGGCACCCCGTGGGGAAGGTCCCGAGCCGCCGGACGTCGAATCCGTCGGGGTAGCTGCGGATGTTCGGCAGGTCCCGGACGAACTGCGGGCGGGTGCGCACCGGGAACCACCGGACGACCCGGCCGCGCAGCCGCAGCGCGCCCCGGGAGAGCACCTGGAACCAGCGAGGCGGGGCCGTGTAGCGGAAGGCCTCGCGCAGCGGCGCGTCCATCAGCGACCGGGAGAAGGCGTCGATCAGCGTCGTCGGAGCCTTGTCGTTCGGCGGGAAGGTGCACAGCAGCGCGAGGGTGGAGTCCGCGACCGCGCGGCCGCCCGGGTCGAAGGCGAAGTGCTCGCGCTCGTAGGCGTCGTGCAGCGCGGCGAACTCCTGCCAGGTGTCCGGGATCCCCTTGATCCCCATGTGCCTGCCGAGCTCGCGGTAGTAGTTCGCGCTGGCCCGCTTCTCGGTCTCGGAGAAGGGCCGCCAGCCGTAGGCGTCCATCCACCGGATCGGGCTGACGACGAACGTGGCCAGCGTGTACAGCAGGTCCCCGTTGCCGATCGGGTAGCTGCGGTGCATCTGGTTCATGCGCCGGATCGCGTCCGTCCCGGTGCCGGTGAACCCGTGCTCCAGGACGGCCTCGAGGATCAGACCCGTGTCGTCGTACCGCTTCTGGACGCGCTCGGTGAACTCCCCCGTCTCGGCCAGGAGCTTGCCGATGGTCGGCACCGCGTAGGTGCGGAACAGCGCGAAGGACAGCGCCTGGTTGATGTCCCACGGGAACTCGTAGTGGGACATGAGCTGGTTGATCTCGACGTAGTCGACGTCGGGATCGAGCTGCTCGATCTCGCGGAGCCGGGCGTATCTGGAGCTGATGCCGACTCTGCGGGAGGGAGTGCGTCGTCGGGAGCTCATACCGCGGCCAGCTCCTTCCGGTCCTCCTCGTGGAAGCGCTCCTCGAGGGCCTCCGGGGAGGCGTCGACGTCGATGCTGAGCAGGTCCGCGCCGCGCGCCGACTCGATGGCACCGAGCCTGCGGCCCAGCTTGTCCATCGCGTACTCGGCCATCTCGGAGATGTCGATGCCGAAGGGCACGTCCTCGAACTGCTCGAAGGTCGCGGTGACGACGCCCATCGCCGGGACGAGCAGCTCCTGCATCCGCTCGTCGACGGCGTCGAACAGCGTGTCGTCGGCGGCGACGTGGCGGCGGCAGGTGAAGGTGCCCCACGCCATGTGGCGCCGCTCGTCGTCCCCGATGTGCTTGATCACCTGCTGGATGCCGGGGAGGATCCCGCGGCTCGCGCACACCTTCTGCCAGGCGTAGTAGCCGGTCAGCGCCAACGTGCCCTCGACGATGTGGTTGTAGGTGACCGACGCCCGGATCTGGTTGCGCGGGCTGGGGTCGATCGCGAGCGCGTACAGGGAGTCCGGCAGCTGCTTGGTGAAGATCTCCATGTAGGCGTCGTTGTAGGTGAGGAACTCGTGGAGGTCGCCGGTCATGCCGACGGCGTCGAACCAGAGCCGGAAGGCCTGCGTGTGCTTGGCCTCCTCGTACACGAACTGGGTCAGGTACATCTCGTCGGCGAAGCGGCCCTCGGCGGCCATCGCCGCGACGAAGGGCTGCAGGTCCTGGGTCACCGACTCCTCGCCGGCGAGGAACTGGGCGGCCAGCGCGCAGGTCCACCAGCGCTCGTCGTCGCTCATCGCCGCGAAGTCGCGCGCGTCCTGGGTGAAGTCGATGCCCGCCGGGTCCCAGTGCCTGCCGTTGCCCTTGCGGAACAGCCGCATCGGGAAGGAGTCCGGTTTGATCCCCTGCGGACTCAGCGAGGCGAACCCCTGGCGTTTTCCGTGTTCGATCACGTCGGCTCCTCTGCCGGTCGGAATCGGATGAGCCCTCGGATGTTCCGGCCGGCCCGCATGTCCTCGTACCCCTCGTTCACCTGGTCGAGGGTGTACTCCTTGGTGATCAGCTCGCGGAGCTTGAGCCTGCCGAGGTTGTGCAGCTCCAGCAGGCGCGGGACGTCGTGCCGGCCGTTGGAGCTGCCGAACAGGGCGCCGCGGATCTGCTTCTCGTAGAGCGTGAGCTCCAGCAGGGACAGGCTCGCGGTCTCCTGCTCGGCCTTGCCCAGGGCGGTCACCACGACCCGCCCCCGCTTGCCGACGAGCTGCAGCGCGGGCTGGAGATCGTCGCCGTCCGCCACGCCGGTGGTGAGGATCGCGGCGTCGGCGAGCTGGCCGCGGGTGAGCTCGGAGATGATCGGCCAGGCCTCGTCGATGCTGCTCGCGACGTGGGTCGCGCCCAGCTCGATGGCCTTCTCCCGCTTGAACTCGACCGGGTCCACGGCGACGACGTACCGGCAGCCGGCGTTGACCGCGCCCTGGATCGCGTTGGCCCCGATCCCGCCGATCCCGATGACGACGGCCGCGTCGCCCGCCCGCAGGTCGGCCGTGCGGACCGCGGAACCGAACCCGGTGGTGACACCGCAGCCGACGAGGGCCGCGAGGTCCAGCGGGAAGCCCTCGTCGATCTTCACGACGGACTTCACCGGCACCACGGTGTGCTGGGCGAACGTGCCGAGCAGACACATCTGCCCGACGTCCTCGCCGCGCGCGTGCACCCGGTAGGTGCCGTCGAGCTGGGGGCCGAGGGTGGCGCCCGCGCCGTCGTCGCAGAGCGAGGTCATGCCGCGCACACAGTAGGAGCAGCGGCCGCAGCTGGGCAGGAAGGTCATCACGACCGGATCGCCCACGGCCACCTCGGTCACCCCGGGCCCGACCTCGCGCACCCGGCCCGCGCCCTCGTGCCCGCCCACCATCGGGTAGGCGACGGGGAGGTCACCGGTGACGAGGTGTTCGTCGGAGTGGCACAGCCCGGAGGCCGTCAGCTCGACGAGCACCTCACCGGGGCCGGGCGGGTCGAGCTCGACCTCCTCGACCTCCCACTTGCCACCCTGTTCCCACAGCACCGCTGCTCGGGTCCTCATGGCACCGAATCATGACGCGCGCCACAACGGACCGCAGGGGCCCACGGGGTCCGCAGCTGACCCGCCCGGGCCGGCAGCGGGTCGCTCAGGCCGGGTCCAGGGAGAGGATGAGCCGCGCGACCAACCCCCCGCCCTCCCGCGGCTCCAGGGTCAGCTCGCCGTTCATGGCCCCCACCAGCGCCTCCACGATCCACAGGCCCAGGCCCGCGGTGCCGCGGCGCTCGCCCAGGGCGACCCCCTTCGTCGTCACCAGGCCCTCCTGGCCCGGCGGGAGCCCGGGGCCCCGGTCGCGGACCTCGGCCGCCAGCACACCGTCCGAGTAGGACAGGGCCAGCTCGACGGGCGAGTCGCCGCTGTGTCGCGCCGCGTTCTCGGCGAGGTTGGTGAGCACCCGGCGCAACCGCTGGGGATCGCAGCGCACGGCGGCACCGGGCGGCTCGACCGTGATCCGCCGACGGTCCGGCGCCACCGCCGCGGCGTCCAGCACGGCCTCGGCCAGCTCCCCCAGCACCACACGCCGGTCGGTGACCCGGCCGAGCGGGCTGCCGTCCCGCACGGCGAGGTCGGCCAGGCCCTCGAGCATGTCCCGCAGGTGCACCGCGTGCTCGGCCAGCAGCCGGATCGCGGTGTCCGCGGCCTGCGGGGCCAGCCTGCCCGCGGCGAGGTCACCGGTCAGGGCGGTCAGGGACGCGACGGGGGTGCGGAACTCGTGCAGGACGACCCGCACCCCGTCGAGCCGGGCCTGCTGCGCGGCGACCAGCCGGGCCCGTAGCCCGCGCTCGGACAACAGCTTCTCGTGCTCTGCCAGCTCCCGTGCGCGGGACTCCGCGGCGACCGCGAGCTGTCGCTCCAACATCCGGACCAGCACCCCGACCAGGACGGCCGCCGCGACGAGGAACCCGCTCCACCACGCCCCGGTCAGCAGCCGCTCGGACAGCGGGACGTCCGGGTCGGAGCCGACCACGCAGGCGACCGTGAACCCGAACCCCACCCCCAGCGCCCCGAGCCGGCCCAGCACCGGCCCGCTGCGCAGCGACATGGCGATCGCGATGAGCGGGAGCACCGCCACGAAGATGCTGTCCGCACCCCCGGTGAGCCCGCACGCGACCAGGACCAGCACGCCGTCGATCACGGTGATCACCGCGGGCCGGGCGGGCAGCGGTCGTTCCGCCCACTCGGTGACGAGCAGCGCGGCAGCGTAGACGGCCGTGGCCGCGACGATCACCCACACCACCAGCATCCGGCCCCGGGCCAGCTCCGGGCCGATGACCAGCGCCAACCCGACGGCGGCCACCACCGCCGCGCGGATCACCACCGCGGCGCGCTCCTCGGCCGAGTCCGAGCGCCGCGTCCACGGGCCGTAGACCTCCACGCGGGCCTCCCTCCACCGATCGGCGCAGCGTAGCTACGCTCCCCCCGTGCCGGAGGGGCCCTACACCGTCGTCATCGTGGACGACCACGCCCTGTTCGCCCAGGGTCTCGCCCTGTTGCTGGAGTCTCGCGCCGGGGAGACCTTCCGGGTCGTCGGGTCCGCGACGGCGGGCGAGGAGGCGGTCGCGCTCGTCGGCAGGAACCGTGCGGACGTGGCCATCGTCGACCTGGCGCTGCCGCCGCTCGGTGGAGTGGAGACCATCCGACGGATGAAGGCCGCCTACCCGGACACCCGGGTACTGGCGCTGTCCGGCACCGAGGACCTCGACCTCGCCGCCGCGGCCCTGCGCGCCGGAGCGGACGGGTACCTCGGGAAGTCCGCCGATCCGGACGTGCTGGTCGCGCCGCTGCTGTCGGTGCTGGCCGGGGTCCGGGTGGTCCGCGCCGAGCTGCTCGACGCGCTGCTGGTCTCCGCCGACCGCACCGCGGACGGGCTGCTGGACCGGCTGTCCGAACGGGACGTCGAGCTGTGGCGGCTGCTCGCGCGGGGCCTGGAGACGAGCGAGATCGCCCGCCCGATGCTGGTCAGCGAGCGCACGGCGAAGCGCATGATCGCCTCCCTGCTGCACAAGCTGGGTGCGGCCAACCGGATCGAGGCGGCCGCGCTGGCCGGTCGCGCAGGCCTGCTCGACTGAGCCGCGCCCGGCCGACGACGGCACGGCGACTCCCGTCCGTCGGGCCGGGATGACACCTCCGGGCCAGGGGTGGCCCGGTCGGGGGGTCGCCCCGGTCGGCAGGCCCCGCCACACTTCCCGCATCCGACCGAGAGGGGCTGCATCGTGGCGGCGTTCCAGAACGAGGCCGAGGTCTACGAGTACCTCGGGGGTGTGTTCCGGATGGGCATGGAGGACGCGGCCCTGGTCGAGAAGCTCAAGCCCTCCGGTGTCGTCCTGCGCATCACCTACACCGACCCCGACGCGGTGCTGACCGTGGACATGCCGAACTCCGAGATCTTCGAGGGGCCGGATCGGGGGCCGCAGCCCAACGTCGAGCTGTTCATGACCGCGGACACCGGCAACCGCTTCTGGCTCGGCAAGGTCGTACTGCCGGTCGCGCTGGCCAAGGGCCACGTCCGTGCGAAGGGCCCGGTGGCCACGCTGCTGAAGGTGCTGCCGCTGGCCAAGGGCCTCTTCGGGCCCTACCGGGCGAGCCTGGAGGAGAAGGGCAGGTCGGACCTGCTCAACGCCTGATCGGGTGATCGAGAGCACCGCCGTACGGCCCAGTGAGTGATACTCCGGCCGTGGACTCGCCGCGGCACGCCCGCGCTCTCCCGGACACGTTGACCGTGGACGTGCAGATGTGGACGCCCCTGCGCGGGCGACTGCACGACTTCACGACGCTCGAGTGCGACACCCCCCGGCCCCTGCCTCGCGACGACGACGAGTGGCACCGCTGGGCGGTGGCCGTACTCGACGCCGTCGCGAGGCGGGACGACTGGCAGCCGGGGCGCTACTACTTCCGCGCCGAGGTGCTCGACGACGCAGGCCGCCAGGCCGAGGTGCTCACGCAGGACCACTGGGAGTACCGGACGTAGCCCGGGACCGTGGCGGCCGCTCCAGCGCGTATCGGAACCTCCACCACGCGGCCTTGAGGTCGCCCCACGGCGTGGCCCTGTACCGGGGGGCGTCGCGCAGGGACCGGCTGTCCGCGCCGTAGCGCGGCGCCAGGAGCGCGATGAGGACGAGGACCGAGAGCAGGATCGTGGCTGTCATGGCTCCATCGTGCGTAGGATTGGCCTGGTTCGGTATAGCCAATTCAGCAGAGGTGGCCTGATGGACCACGCGACCCGTCGGATCGGGAGCGGGAGCTTCGCGCGCCTGCTCGGTACCTGGCGCCCGCCGGACGACCGCGGGTTGGCCGTGGCGCTCGCCGACCGCGTCCGGTTGCTCGTGCTCGACGGCAGGCTGCCGATCGGTACCCGCGTCCCGGCCGAGCGCGAGCTGGCCGGTGCGCTGGACGTCAGCCGGACGACCGTCGCCGCCGCCTACGAGACCCTGCGCGCGGACGGGTACCTGGAGAGCAGGCGCGGGGCGGGCAGCTGGACGCGGGTCCCCGCGACCGCGGTCACGGAGCCGGACGCCTACGCCGTCGAGACGCCGTTCTCGCCGCTGACCGGGGGCGGGCTGACCGACCTCGCCCACGCGGCGCCGGCCGCCCCGACGGACGCGATCCGCAAGGCGACCGTCGCCGCCGTCGGCGACCTGGACGGCCACCTCGGGGGGCACGGCTACTCGTTGGCCGGGACCCCTGCCCTGCGCGAGGCCGTCGCGCGGCGGTTCACCGACCGCGGCGTGCCCACCACGCCGGACCAGATCCTGGTCACCACCGGGGCGCAGAACGCGATCGTGCTGGTCCTGGCCCTGTTCACCGGCCCCGGCGACCGCGTCCTGGTCGAGCACCCCACCTATCCGAACGCGCTCGACGCCATCCGCGGCCGCGGCGCCCGCCCGGTGCCGGTCCCGCTCACCGCGGCCGCGACGACGGTCGGCCCCGCCTCCGCGAGCTGGGACCTCGACCTGTTGCGCGACACGATCCGGGACGCCAACCCGGCCTTGACCTACCTCGTGCCGGACTTCCACAACCCCACCGGCGCGGTGATGACGCCGCAGGAGCGCGCGGGCGTCGTCGAGCTGGCGCGGCGGACCCGCACCCCGCTGGTGGTCGACGAGACCCTCGCCGAGCTCCCGCTCGACGTCCCGACCCCGCAGCCGGTCGCCGCCCATGCCCCCGACTCCCCGCTGGTCGTGACGATCGGCTCGGCGAGCAAGGTCTTCTGGGGCGGGCTACGGATCGGCTGGATCCGGGCCGCACCCGCCGTGATCCGCCGCATCGCCGCCCTTCGACCCGCGGTGGACCTCGGCGGGGCGGTGCTGGACCAGCTGGTCACCGCGCGCCTGGTGGACGACGTCGAGGCCGTCGTCGCCGAGCGCCAGGCGGATCTGCGCGCGGCCCGTGCGGACCTGCTCGCCGGGCTCGCCCGGTCCTTCCCCCAGTGGCACCCGAACCGGCCGACCGGCGGCCTGAGCCTGTGGGTCGACCTCGGCGAGCCGGTGTCGAGCCTGCTGACCGGGGCCGCCCGGCGGCACGGCGTGCTGCTGGCGGCGGGCCCCCGCTTCGGGCTCGACGGGGCCTTCGAGCGCTACATCCGACTCCCGTTCACGCTGCGCCCGGACCGGATGGCCACGGCACTCGAACGGCTCACCGCGGCCTGGCAGGGTCTGCACCATCAGCCGGATGGTGACGTCGCCGACTCCATCGCCGTCGCCTGACCGGCTACGCTGCTGAACGATCGATCGATAGGAGATTGCACGTGGCATCACGCAGCGGACCCCTCGCCGGGGTACGGGTCGTCGAGCTGGCCGGGATCGGACCCGGGCCGCACGCGGCGATGATCCTGGCCGACCTCGGGGCGGAGGTCGTGCGGATCGACCGGCCCGGCGGCCTGCAGCTCGGCACGGCCGCCGCCGACCCCACGCTGCGCGGGCGGCGCCGGGTGGCGGCGGACCTGAAGAGCCCCGAGGGCCGCGAGACGGTGCTCGCGCTCGTCGAGAAGGCGGACGTCCTGCTGGAGGGCTACCGCCCGGGCGTCACCGAGCGGCTCGGCGTGGGTCCGGCGGACTGCCACGCCCGCAACCCGCGGCTGGTCTACGGCCGGATGACCGGCTGGGGCCAGGAGGGCCCGATGGCCGCGCGGGCGGGCCACGACATCAACTACATCGCCCTGACCGGGGCGCTGCACGCCATCGGCCGCGGGAACGGCGAGCGTCCGGTGCCGCCGCTGAACCTGGTCGGGGACTTCGGCGGCGGCTCGATGCTGCTGGTCATCGGCGTGCTCGCGGCGCTGTTCGAGGCCCGCGGCTCCGGCGAGGGCCAGGTCGTGGACACCGCGATGGTGGACGGTGCGAGCCTGCTCGTGCAGATGGTCTGGTCGATGCTGAACTCGAAGATCTGGCAGGACAGCCCGGGCAGCAACCTGCTGGACGGCTACGCGCCCTTCTACGACACCTACACCTGCGCGGACGGCAAGCACATGGCCGTGGGTGCGATCGAGCCCCAGTTCTACGCCGAGCTGCTCACGGGCCTGGGGATCGACCCGGAGTCGCTGCCCCCGCAGACGGAGGTGCAGTCCTGGCCCGCCATCAAGGCGCGCTTCACCGAGGTCTTCCTGACCCGGACCCGTGACGAGTGGGCCGCGGTCTTCGACGGCACGGACGCCTGCACCACACCGGTCCTGGCCTTCGGCGAGGTCGCCGCGCACCCGCACATGGCGGCGCGGAACACGATCGTCAGCCCGGACGACGTGGCCCAGGCCGCCCCGGCACCTCGCTTCTCCCGCACCGCCACCGAGGTGCCCGGCGCACCCGGCGATCTCGAGACCGTCGACACGATCCTGGCCGACTGGACCTGAGCCCGTCGGACTCGCGAGCGGTGGGGTCGGACTCGCGGTGGGACGCACGAATGCCCCCTCCCGGTGCGGGAGGGGGCATTCGGCGTTGCGGAGGCTCAGACGGTCTCGTCCACCAGCAGGTTGCGGGTGCGGTTCGGGTCGACCGGGATGCCCGGGCCCGAGGTCGTGGAGACCGTGATCTTCTTGATGTAGCGGCCCTTGGCGGCCGACGGCTTGGCGCGCAGGATCTCGTCCAGCGCCGCGCCGTAGTTCTCCACCAGCTTCTCGGTGTCGAACGAGGCCTTCCCGATGACCAGGTGCAGGTTGGCCTGCTTGTCCACCCGGAAGTTGATCTTGCCGCCCTTGATCTCGTTGACGGCCTTGGCCACGTCCGGGGTGACGGTGCCGGTCTTCGGGTTCGGCATCAGGCCACGCGGGCCGAGGATGCGCGCGATCCGACCGACCTTGGCCATCTGGTCCGGGGTGGCGATGGCGGCGTCGAAGTCCAGCCAGCCGCCCTGGATCCGCTCGATGAGGTCCTCGGCGCCGACGACGTCCGCGCCCGCGGCCTCGGCCTCGGCGGCCCGGTCACCGACGGCGAACACGATCACTCGGGCGGTCTTGCCGGTCCCGTGGGGCAGGTTCACGGTCCCGCGGACCATCTGGTCCGCCTTGCGGGGGTCGACACCCAGCCGCATGGCGACCTCGACGGTCGGGTCGTAGTTGGTGCTCGCGGTCTCCTTGGCCAGCTTGGCGGCCTCGAGCGGCGAGTAGAGGGCGTCGCGGTCGATCTTCGCCGCGGCGGCCTCGTAGACCTTGCTGCGCTTTGCCATCTTCAGTCCTTCTCAGAAGATCGTGGTAGGAGCCGCGCTCGGCTCTCCCACGCGTACGGGTGTGGTCAGTTGACCGTGATGCCCATGGAGCGGGCGGTGCCTGCGATGATCTTCGCGGCGCCGTCCAGGTCGTTGGCGTTCAGGTCGCGCATCTTGAGCTGCGCGATCTCCCGCACCTGGTCCATGGTCACCGAGGCGACCTTGACGGTGTGCGGGGTGCCGGAGCCCTTGTCCACGCCCGCGGCCTTGAGCAGCAGCCGCGCGGCGGGCGGGGTCTTGAGCTCGAAGGTGAACGAGCGGTCCTCGAACACCGAGATCTCGACCGGCACGACGTCGCCGCGCTGGGCCTCGGTCGCGGCGTTGTAGGCCTTGCAGAACTCCATGATGTTGACGCCGTGCTGACCCAGCGCGGGGCCGACCGGCGGGGCGGGCGTGGCCGCGCCCGCCTTGATCTGGAGCTTGATGATCGCGGAGAGCTTCCGCTTCTTGGGAGGCATGTTCGTTTCCTTGGGTGTCGACTCTCCCGCAGCGGACCTGCCCCGCGGCGGGAAGTGCGGGTCGTCAGATCTTGGAGACCTGACTGAAGGCCAGCTCGACGGGCGTCTCACGGCCGAAGATGCTGACCAGCACCTTCAGCTTCTGCGCGTCGACGTTGACCTCGTTGATGGTGGCCGGGAGGGTGGCGAACGGGCCGTCCATGACGGTGACGGACTCGCCGACCTCGAAGTCGACCTCGACCGTGGCGCCGCCGCCCGACGACGCGCCGCCGCCGGAACCGGCCGCCGCGGCCGCCTTCTCCTTGGGCGCCTCCTGCTTCGGGAGCAGGAACTTGAGCACCTCGTTGAGGGTCAGCGGGGACGGCTTGTTCGTGGCGCCCACGAACCCGGTGACGCCGGGGGTGTTGCGGACGGCGCCCCACGACTGGTCGTTGAGCTCCATCCGGACCAGGATGTAGCCGGGCAGCACCTTGCGCTGCACCTGCTTGCGCTGGCCGTTCTTGATCTCGGTGACCTCCTCGGTGGGCACCTCGACCTGGAAGATGTAGTCCTCGACGTCCAGCGTCTGCACGCGGGTCTCGAGGTTGGTCTTCACCTTGTTCTCGTAGCCGGCGTAGGAGTGCACGACGTACCAGTCGCCGGGGGCGCGGCGCAGGGCCTCGGTCATCGCCTCGACCGGGTCCTGCTCCTCGAGCTCCTCGTCCACCGCGGCGATCTCGGAGACCGTCTCGTCGGCGTCCGCGGAGTCCTCGGACTCCAGCGTCTCCGCCGCCGCACCGGGGGTCTCGGTGTCCTCGGGGTCGGTGTAGGTGTCGGAGGCAGCGTCCTCGCCGTGGGCCGCTTCGACGTCGGCAGCCTGCACCGTCGTCTCGTCCTCGGCCGGTCGGCCGTCTGGGGAGGTCACGTGCTTCTCGCTTCCTTCGTCAGCTCTCGTGGTGCTCGTCTCACCGGTGCCGCTAGGCCCCGAACAGGGCCTCGACGCCCAGGCCGAACACCCAGTCCAGCAGCGACACCAGCGCGACCATGAAGGCGACGAACACCAGCACGACGATCGTGTAGGTGACCAACTGCTTGCGCGTGGGCCAGATGACCTTGCGCAGCTCCGCCACGACCTCGCGGAGGAACCGGACCAGCCGCGCGAAGACCGACGCCTTCTTGGGCGCGCCCTCCCCGCGGGAGCGGGTCGGCCTGCCCTTGCCGGGCGTGGTGACCGCGCCGGACCCGGACGCCCCTGCAGGCGACGTGCGGCGACCACGGCGGTCGGCCGCGGAACGGGGCCGCTCGCGGCCCTCCTCACCCTCGTCGCTCACAGACTCGTCCTCACCGGCGGGCACGCCGCCTTCGCCTCACTGATCCTGTCCCGGTGTGGCAGGGGTGACAGGACTTGAACCTGCAACCTGCGGTTTTGGAGACCGCTGCTCTGCCAGTTGAGCTACACCCCTTCGCCGCTCCGCATCGCCCGGGGACGAGCACGGAGCAGGCGCACCGAAAGATCCGGTGCACGCGGCGACACGAGTGTACGCACGGCCCACGACGCCGTGCACACCGCCTCCCCGGAGGTCGAAACCCCCTCGCGCGAGCGTACGTGTCGTGCGCGAGGATGGGCGCCATGTCCGCACCGACGTCTGCAACGAAGCCCAGGATCTCCGCCCGGATCGGCGGCATCGCCGAGTCCGCCACCCTCGCCGTGGACGCCAAGGCGAAGGCGCTCAAGGCGGAGGGCCGCCCGGTGATCGGCTTCGGCGCGGGCGAGCCGGACTTCCCCACGCCCCCGGCGATCGTCGAGGCGGCGCAGGCGGCGGCGGCCGACCCGAAGAACCACCGCTACTCCCCCGCGGGCGGGCTCCCCGAGCTCAAGGCCGCGATCGTCGCGAAGACGAAGCGGGACAGCGGCTACGAGGTCGCGGCGAACCAGGTGCTGGTCACCAACGGCGGCAAGCAGGCCGTCTACCAGACCTTCGCCACCCTGCTGGACCCGGGCGACGAGGTCATCCTGCCCGCCCCGTACTGGACCACCTACCCGGAGGCCATCGCGCTGGCCGGGGGCGTGTCGACGGTCGTCGTCACGGGCCCGGAGCAGGACTACCTGCCCACCGTCGAGCAGCTGGAGGCCGCGCGCACGCCGGCCACGAAGGTGCTGCTGTGGTGCTCGCCGTCGAACCCGACGGGCTCGGTCGCCTCGCGCGAGCTGACCGAGGCCGTGGGCCGCTGGGCCGTCGAGCACGGCGTCTGGGTCGTCACGGACGAGATCTACGAGCACCTGACCTACGACGGCGCCGAGGCCGTCTCGATGCCCGTGGCCGTCCCCGAGCTGGCGGACACCTGCGTGGTGCTCAACGGGGTCGCCAAGACCTACGCGATGACCGGCTGGCGGGTGGGCTGGATGATCGGCCCGGCGGACGTCATCAAGGCGGCCACGAACCTGCAGAGCCACCTCTCGTCGAACGTGTCGAACGTGTCGCAGCGCGCCGCGATCGAAGCGCTCAGCGGCTCGTTGGACGCCGTGGAGGAGATGAAGACGGCCTTCGACCGCCGTCGCCGCACCATCGTCGAGCTGCTCTCGGCCATTCCCGGGGTGGAGTGCCCCACCCCGCGCGGGGCGTTCTACGTCTACCCGGACGTGCGCGGCCTGCTCGGCAAGGAGATCCGCGGCCGGCGCATCGAGAGCAGCCTGGACCTCGCGGCCGTGGTGCTGGAGGAGGCCGAGGTCGCGGTGGTGCCGGGCGAGGCCTTCGGCACCCCGGGCTACTTCCGGCTGTCGTACGCCCTGGGCGACGACGACCTCAAGACCGGCGTGACCCGCATGGCCGACCTGCTGGCCGAGGCGAAGTAGACCGGCGGCCGGGGCGGGCGCACCCGCCCCGGCCGAGTCTCACTTGTCGGTGTCCGCCAGGTCGGCCAGGGCGGCCGCGCGCTTGGCGTACTTCCACTTGGCCAGGTCCCCGACGGTCTTGATACCGAAGGCGGCCAGCTGCTCGTCGTGCTTCTCCGTGAGGCCCTCGAGGGCGGACGGCGGCGCGTCGAGGATCTCCGCGGCCGTCTTGTCCTCCCAGGCCTTGTCCACCAGCTTGCCGAACTTCACGGTCCTGCTCCCTCCGTCGATTGATGGTCGCAGGCAGCCTGGCCTCCCGAGCGGATCACGGCAACCGGACACACCCGGCCGTGTCCCGTGAGTCTCAGTGGGCGGGGAGGACGACTTCCGCGACGGCCCGCCCGAGAACGGCCTTGCCGTCGTACACGGCCTTGATGTCCACTTTCGCGATCCCGTCGGTGACGTCCGAGACGACCGCGGTGACGGTGACGGTGGCGCCCGAGTCGTCGTCCGGGACGAGGACGGGGCGGGTGAAGCGGGCGCCGTAGCTGCGCACCCGCGTGGCGTCCCCGACCCAGTCGGTGACGATCCGACCCGCGGCACCCAGGGTCAGCATCCCGTGGGCGATCACGCCGGGCAGACCGGCGCCGGTGGCGACCCGGTCGCTCCAGTGGATGGGGTTGAGGTCGCCCGAGGCGCCCGCGTACCGGACGAGGTCCGCGCGGGTGAGGTGCAGCTCCAGCGGCGGGAGCTCGGTGCCCTTGACGACGGACCCCTTCTCGACGCTCACGTCTGCGTCACCAGGAGCCCGGTGAAGGTGGCCACGGGCTCCTCGGCCGCGGTGGCGACCTCGCAGCGCAGCGTGAGGAAGTGGCTGCCCGCACGGGTGCTGAGGGTGTCCACGTGCAGGGTGGTGAAGAGCTCGTCCCCGGCGAAGATGGGGCGCTGGAACACGATGCGCTGGTCGCCGTGGACCATGCGGGTGTAGTCCCAGCCGAAGTCCGGGTCCTTGAGGAAGCCCTCGATGACCGGCATGGCGAACGTCGTCGAGAACGTCGGCGGCGCGACCAGGTCGGGATGACCGGCCGCGCGCGCCGCGTCGACGTCGTGGCTCAGCGGGGACGGGTCCCCGATGGCCGTGGCGAACTCGCGGATCTTCTCCCGGCCGACCTGGTACGGGCCTGCGGCGGGGAGAGTGCGTCCGACGAAGGACTCGTCAGGCAACGCGGGTCAGCGGGTCTCGCGGTGCGCCTTGTGGGTGCCGCAGTTCGGGCAGAACTTCTTCACCTCGAGGCGGTCCGGGTCGTTACGCCGGTTCTTCTTGGTGATGTAGTTGCGGTGCTTGCAGTCCTCGCAGGCAAGCGTGATCTTCGGCCGGACGTCCGTCGCCTTGCCCATGGGAGTGCCTCCTGCTTAATGCTGCTGATCAGTCGAGTGTGTAGCGGTGGCCGGACTTGAACCGGCGACACAGCGATTATGAGCCGCTTGCTCTACCACCTGAGCTACACCGCCTTGCGAGACTCGTCACCGGGTCCCGCTCGGAGCCCCTTTACGGAATCGAACCGTAGACCTTCTCCTTACCATGGAGACGCTCTGCCGACTGAGCTAAAGGGGCGGCACGGGCTTGCGAGGTCAGCCCCGCGAGCCGTGGAGAACTCTACACAACACCCCGGAGGGGCCCCGAAACCGGGGTACCTCCGGGATGTCCGTGCAGCTCAGGGGGTCAGCGACCGGCCCCAGGGTAGGGAAGCAGCGCCATCTCCCGCGCGTTGCGGATCGCGGTCGCCACCTTCCTCTGCTCCTGCGGTCCCAGACCCGTCACCCTGCGGGCGCGGATCTTGCCTCGGTCGGAGATGAACTGGCGCAGGAGACCGGTGTCCTTCCAGTCGATCTCCTGACCCTTCTTCAACGGGTTCTTCTTCTTACGGACGGGCCGCTCGGGGCGGGGCATCAGCGCTCCTCGCGGAACTCGACGTGTGTACGCACACGAGCATCGTACTTGCGAAGTACGAGACGGTCAGGATCGTTGCGCCGATTCTTGCGGGTCACGTACGTCGTGCCGGTCCCCGCGGTGGAGCGGAGCCTCACGATCGGCCGTACGGCGGCGGACTTGGCGGCCACGCCGTCCTCCTCTCGTCATGAAAACGGTTGTCATGAAGGGTAACGCACGGGCCCCCGGATCCCTTACCCGGCCACTGCCGAGGGCCCTCGGGACGGCGTGATCGCCCGATGCCCCCACCCCGCCCTCAGGCGGACCGTCGTCCTCATGACGACGGACGTGACCTTCCTGCAGACCCTGGTCGACGAGCGACGCGAGACCTTCCTCGCCGAGGCCCGCACCGCCCGACTGGCGCGGCTGGCCCGGCGGTGGCGGCGGGTCCCGGCCCCACCCCCGCCACCGCCGGAGAAGTCCGCGCACGCGCCGCGGGGCCGGGTCGCCGCCGCCGCGGGACAGTGAGCCCCCCGCGACTCCCGGAGATCTGTCGGGGGCGCGTGCGAGCATGACGCCCGTGCCGCGACCGGGGGTGGGGATCGGGCTCGTCGGCCGGGTGGCCGAGCGGGCCGCGCTCACCGCTGCGCTGGACCGGGCCCGGGCCGGGAGCGGCGGTGCAGTGCTGCTGGCGGGGGACGCGGGCGTCGGCAAGTCCCGGCTGGTCGGTGAGGTCGCGGCAGGCGCGTCGGACGCGCTGGTGCTGCTCGGGCGGTGTCTCGACACGGCCGGGTCCGAGCTGCCGTACCTGCCGTTCACCGAGGTCGCGGGGCAGCTCGCGGCCGCGGACCCCCAGGTGGTCGAGCGGTATCCGGGGTTGCTCCGGCTGACCACGCTCGGGGGTGAACCCGAGCGCGGCGGGCGCGAGCTCGGCCAGCTCCAGATGTTCGAGGCACTGCTGTCGGCCCTCGGTGCGGCCGCGGCGCGGCGCCCGGTGCTGCTGGTGGTCGAGGACCTGCACTGGGCGGACCGGTCCAGCCGCGACCTGCTGGTGTTCCTGCTGTCCCGGCTCGCCGACCAGCCGTTGCTCGTCGTCGCCACCTACCGGGCGGACGACCTGCACCGGCGGCACCCGCTGCGCCCGGTGCTCGCCGAGCTGGTGCGGCTGCCCGCGGTCGAGCGGCTGGACCTGGCGCCGCTGCCGCCGGAGGACACCGTCGCGCTGGTCCGCAGCCTGGCCGCCGAGCTGGGGCTGGCGGAACGGGAGCTCCGCACGCTCGCCGAGCGCAGCGAGGGGAACGCGTTCTTCGCCGAGGAGCTGGTGTCCGCCGCGGGGGGTGGCGGGCTGCCCGAGGCGCTGGCGGACGTGCTGCTCACCCGCTTCGAGCGGCTCCCCGCCGCGGCCCGGCAGGTGCTGCGGGTCGCGGCGGTCGCCGGGCGCAGTGTCGCGGACGACACGTTGGCCGAGGTCAGCGGGCTGGAGCCGGGCGAGTTCACCGAGGCGGTCCGGGAGGCGGTCGCGCACCAGGTGCTCATCACGGACGCCGCGGGCGAGCTGGCCTTCCGGCACGCGCTGCTCCGCGAGGCGGTGTACGAGGACCTGCTGCCCGGGGAGCGCGGGCGGATCCACGGCCGGTACGCGGACCTGCTCGCCGCCCGGATGGACGCGGGTCCGCGGCCCGGCCTCGGCGCATCCCCGGCCGCCGCCCTGGCCCACCACGCGCTCGCCGCCCACGACCTGCCCCGGGCCCTGGCGGCGAGCGTGCGGGCCGCGCGGGAGGCCGACCGGCTCGGGGCACCCGCCGAGGTGCTGCGGCACGCGGAGCGGGCCGTGGAGCTCTGGCCCGCGGTGCCGGATGCCGCCGGCGTGGCCGGGGCGGACGAGCTCGCCGTCACGCTGTGGGCGGCGTGGTCGGCCAGCGCGACGGGGGACCCGGACCGCGGCCTGGCGCTGAGCACCCGGGCACTGGACCTGGTGGACGCGCTCGACGATCCCGAGCGGGCGGCGGACGTCCGCGTCCGCCATGCCATCCGCCTGCTGGAGCGGATGGACGGCGGTGCGGCCGCCGTCGCGACCACCCGGGAGGCCATCGCGCTGCTCGCCGGGCGGCCCCCCGGTGCCGAGCTCGCGTGGGCGCACGCGATCCTCGCCCGGGCGATGTGGCGCACGGACGACGTCGCAGGCCTGCGCGAGCACGGCGAGGCGGCGTTACGCATCGCCAGGGCCACCGCAGCGGACCTGCGCTCGGAGCCGCCCACGCCGCGCCGCGGAGGACCGCAGCCGGGATCTCGGGGCGCCGCATCGGCCGACCTCGATCGGCGCGGGGCCGCCGCCGGAGGGCGGGCGGCGGGTCCCGGCGGATCGGACACCCTCATCGGGGACGCGCTGCAGGACATCGCCGCCGTGGAGGCGGACGCGTTGATCAGCCTGGCGGTGCTGGAGGAGTTCGAGGGCCGCGGGTGGCGCAGCCGGGAGCTGCTCACCGAGGCGATGCCGCAGGCGCGCGAGTCCGGGAACACCGGCGTGGAGCTGCGGATCTTCTACAACCGCGGGATGTCGTTGCTCGAGGAGGGCGCGCTCGGAGCCGCCGCGGACGAGTTCGCCGCGGGCGGGCGGCGGGCGGTCGAGACCGGCACCACGTGGAGCGCCTACGGCATGGACATGCGGGTCGCCCAGCTGATCTCCGAGTTCATGGCGGGCCGCTGGGACGCCGCCGAGCGGACCGCCCGGCTCGGCGGTGCCCGCGTCGCTCCCGCGGTGGCGGGCAGGCTGGCCGCGGCGGGCCTGCTGGTGGACGTCGCCCGCGGCCGGTCGGCCGAGGCCGAGCGGCGGTGGCGGGAGCTGGACTCGCGCAGCCAGGAGGACGATCAGGTGGTCCTGCTGCTCGGCCAGGCGGGTACCGAGCTGGCGCTCTGGCGGGGAGACCGAGCGGAGGCGCTGCGGCGGGCCGAGACCGCGCTCGCGGACCTGCGGCGGATCCTTCCCCACCACCTCGCGTCGATCGCGCTCGCGGCGCTGGGCCTCGCCGCGCTGGAGCCCGGGGACGACGGGGACCCCGCCGACCGGGCGGCCGCCCTGCTCGCCGCCGCCGAGGACGCCGCCACCCGGGGCATCGCCCGGTCGGGCTCGGTGGGTGTCGAGGGCCGGGCCTGGTCGGCCCGCGCCCGCGCCGAGGCGGCCCGGGTGCGCGGCGGGGACGACCCCGCGCTCTGGACCACCGTCGTCGAGGCGTTCGGCTACGGCGAGCCCTACCGCCGGGCCCAGGCGCTGCTGCGGCGGGCCGAGGCCGCGCTGCGGGCGGCCGGGGCGGCGGACCGGTCCGTCGCGGCGCGGCTGCGCGAGGCGGCGGCGGCGGATCTCGCCGAGGCCCATGCGACCGCCGTCGAGCTGGGCGCGGGGCCGCTCGCCGCGGCCGTCCGGGAGACCGCCGACCACGCGGGCGCCCCCACGGTGGCCCCGGAGGGCCGGTCGGGCCCGCTGACCCCCCGCGAGCACGCCGTGCTCCGGCTGGTGGCCGAGGGCCGGACGAACCGGCAGGTCGGGGAGGTCCTCTACATCTCCGAGAAGACGGTCTCCGTGCACCTGTCCCGGGTGATGGCGAAGCTGGGCGCCGCGAGCCGGACCGAGGCCGTCGCCGTCGGATACGAGCGGGGGCTGATCCCGATCAGCCGATGAGCGGAGGAGACGGCTGCGCCGAACGGCGGTGCCGCTGACCTTCGTCCCTCGCCGGAGATGACGACACCGATCGGGTGAGGGCGGCCGGGAGCGTTAACGGCCGCGGGTGGGGGCTCGATATCGGGGACGTGACCGTCCTGCCCGCGTTCCCCGCCGCCACCGCCCTCGACCGGGCCGTGCAGACGGTGGCGATCCCGAGGCAGTCGCGGGGAGCTCACCGGGCCGCCGCCTCACCGGGGCGCCCGTCGGAGCGCTCGCGTGTGCCGGTCACGGCGGTCCCGGTGCGTGCGCTGCTGAGCCCGGTCGAGCCGGTGCGCGCGCGCGAGACCAGGGTCAGCCCGGCGCTGCGCGGGGCGGCCGCCGCCGCGTACACGATCGTGGCGCGCGCGGGCAGCCTCACCACGCTCGCGGCGATGCTGGTGCTCGGAGGGGCCGTGGCCGCCTCCACGGACGACACGGCGCCGAGCGGGGCCGCGGCGAGCACCGCCACGACCCTGCAGGGACCGTAGGGAGCGCCCGTCAGGCGGCGACGCCGTCTCGGCCGTCGGCGTTCAGTGGGCTCTTCAGCACGTGGTCGACCAGCCGCATGACCAGCTGCCCTCCCCCGAGCCGGTAGCCGAACTCCTCCCAGGTGAGGAGCTCGCGCGAGAGGACCTCACCGACGGGGCCCGGGTACAGCCGGGTCACGCGGAAGGCCGCGGCGCGCAGCCGCATCTTCTCGTGGTGATCCATGGGGACGGGACTCATAACCACTCACCTCCACAGGCGATGGACGTGCGGGCCGGTTGCGCGCCCTCTGCGCTGAGTCGCCATCCGGGATGCTCCATGGTGACCCACCCCGTTTACCGGCAGGTGTCATCGTACTCGAAGAGTGACGGACCTCTCACACAGCGCACACGTTTCGTGCAGGATCCACTACAACGTGCGTCCATCGGTACCTCACGTGCACGGCCGGATACCGCGGAGTCACGACCTACGCTCAGGATCATGCGCACGACTGAGCTCCTCTGGGCCGACGCCGCCGGGATCTACGACGCCGTCCTCGCCCATCCCTTCGTCACCGGGCTGACCGACGGCACGCTCCCGCACTCGGCCTTCCGCCATTACATCGTCCAGGACGCCCACTACCTGCGCGGGTACGCCCGCGCCCTGGCGCTGTGCGCGGCGAAGGCGCCCGGCGAGGCCGACCTGGTGATGTTCTGCGAGCACGCCGGCGGCGCGATCGCCGCCGAGCAGGACCTGCACGCGGAGCTGCTCGGCAAGCTGGGTCTCACCGCCGAGTCGGCCGCCGCCCTGCCGGTCGCCCCCGCGACCCGGGCGTACGTGTCGTACCTGCTGGCCACCGCGTACTCCGGGTCGTACGCCGAGGCCGTCGCCGCGGTGCTGCCCTGCTACTGGATCTACGCGAAGGTCGGGCAGCACCTGGTCGAGGCGGGCTCCCCGGACCCGCTCTACGCCCGCTGGATCGGCACCTACGGCGGCGGGGAGTTCCAGGCCGTCGTCGACGCGGTGCTCGCCGCCACCGACCGGATCGGCGCCTCGGCCTCCGAGGCCGAGCTGGCCCGGATGCGCCACCACTTCACGACCACCAGCCGCTACGAGTGGATGTTCTGGGACGGCGGCTACCGCGAGGAGACCTGGCCCGTCTGACCGAGCAGCTCCTGCAGCTCGGTGAGGGCGCGGCCGAGCTCGTCGGCGAAGACCTCCATCTCGTGGGCCTCGCTGCGCGGGGTGCTCAGGTAGAGGTGGAAGCGGTCCGGCAGCAGCACGTACGCCACGCCGATGCAGCGCGGGCTCGTGGAGCCGAAGCCGAAGAAGTCGACCGTCTCCGACGGTGCGGAGCTGGTGCTCAGGTAGTCGTTCCGCATCGTGAGCCAGCCGGGACTCGAGAAGAGCGGAGCGTCGCCGCCACCCCGGCGGCCGAGCTCCCACAGGGCGTCGGGCGAGACCCCCAGCTCCTTGGCCGAACGGGAGCCGAAGTCCGGGATCGCCACCGTGCGCGAGGCCGTGGCCGCCGCGTAGTCCGCGAACTCCCGGCGGGCCGGCGCGGCGCGGTCTCGACCGTCTCGAGCGCCTCGGCGTTCGCCGCGGCCAGCGCCGCCCGGTCCGCCGCCCACTCCGCTCGCGCACCGGTCGTCAGCGGGCCCACCGGGTGCTCGGCGGGATCGGCCGACAGCAGTCCGGCCAGGGCGTCGGCGACGGCGAGCGGGCGCCCCCCGGGATCGAGGACGTCCAGGGCGAACAGCCGCCCCCGCCGGAACACGACGATGTGCCGCGAATCCGCGAACCGGACGGTGTCGTGCACCGGTCCCGGGATCCGGGTGGTCCCGAACAGCGCCGGGAGCTGCACGGACGACAGCGGGCGGCCGCGGCGCTCCGGGCGCGGCACCCGACCCTCCCGGATCCGCAGGTGCAGGTCCACCGCGGCCTCGGTGAGCGCGGCGGCCCGCGCGACCTGGTCCGCCGCGGGCAGGCGGAGCAGGAAGAAGAAGTTCGCGTTGAGCGCGATCCGGTCCCGGCGGCCGAGGTAGCGGAAGTCCCAGAACTCGTCCAGCCAGCTCTCGGCGGTCTCCGCGTACGGCTCCAGCTCGGCGTGCAGGGCGGGGGCGGGCCCGGCGAGGAAGTCCGCGGCGGCCTTCTCGGTCTCGGCCAGCTCCTCGGGGGAGAGCAGCGGGGCGCACCACGCCAGGAACCGCTCGACGGACTCCGCCGGAGCGGGCAGCGGGACGCGGGGCAGGTCGGCGTCGGGCGAGGTCATCAGTCGAGGAGCCCGTCCGTGCTGGTGCGGGCGGCGGCGGTGTGGACCGGCAGGACCCGGCCGAAGAGCTGACGGGTGCGCTCGAGGCTGCCGACCACGCCCGGGCGCTCGGTGTAGGACAGCACCGCGGTGTGCCGTTCGACCGCCCCCGCGACCGCGGTGACCCGGTGCAGCGAGTACCGGCCCCGGAAGATCTGCAGGTCCCCGACGCGCAGGCGCAGGCTGCGGACCCGGCCGCGCTCGCCGTCGAGCACCGCGCCCACCGCATACGGGTTCTCGTCCGACGGGGTGCGGATGCCGGGCACGTACTCGAACACCCCGCCGCCGTCCGGGGCCTGGGTGAGCAGGGTGACCGCGAACTCGTTGGTGTCGAAGTGCCAGGGGTGCTCCTGGCCCGGGCTCACGACGTTGAGACACAGCCCCGCCAGCGGGTCGGCGAGCGGGAAGACCTCCGGCACCTCCACGCACGCCGCGACGAACCGCCGCATCTCCGGGGCGCGGTGCAGCCGCGCGATCAGCTGGTCCGCCGGGATCCGGTCCCCCGGCACGAACGCGTTGCCCCGCTCGACGGTCCGGCGCGCGGGATGGTCGCCGGGCAGCCGCGGGTCCGTCGCGGTGTGGTAAACGTTGACGATCTCGGTGGCCCGGTGGGCGTGCGGTGCCACCGCCCGCCCCTCCTGCTGGACGCGCTCGAGCAGCTCCGGGCGGAGGAACCCGCGCAGGACCGAGCATCCGTCCACGCGTAGGTCGGCCCGCACCCGGTCGACCGCGGCGGCCCACGCGGCGCTGTCGGGCCTGCCCAGGGGGTAGCGGTCGGTGTCGATCAGGTCAGCGGCGTCGCCGCGCAGCGTCGAGCGGGTCATGCCTGCAGATCCTGGTGGGCGCGGGCCCGATCCGCACCCGCGAACGGAGGCCTACCGCTGGTCGATGCTGTCCGGGATCAGCAGGTGCAGCAGGAAGCCGACGACCGCCACCACGATCGCGCCCCAGAACCCGGCCCAGAACCCGTCCACCACGAACGGCAGCCCGACGCTGCGGGACAGCCACCCGACCAGCAGGAACAGCAGGGCGTTCACCACCAGGCCGAACAGGCCGAGGGTCAGCACGTAGAGCGGGCAGCTCAGCACCTTGACGATCGGCTTGAGGATGGCGTTGACGACCCCGAAGATCAGCGCGACCAGCACCAGCGTGCCGATCCGGCTGCCGGTGGTGGCACCGCCGAGCTCGATGCCGTCCACCAGCCAGACCGCCACCCACAGGGCGACGGCGATGACCACCACCCGCACGACGAAGGCGACCACCGGATGACCGGGCCGCGCCACGGGGACACTCACGAGACCACCGCCTGGGAGACGAGCGTCCGCAGCTGCGGACGGATCGGGTAGGTGCTGGAGGGCATCAGCTGGGTCATGAACACCACCGTGATGTCCTCCTCGGGGAAGACGGTGAAGGTGGTGCTGGCCAGCCCACCCCAGCCGTACTCGCCCGGGCTCTGCAGCTGCTTGCCCGCCGCGGGATCGACCACCACGGAGAAGCCCAGCCCGAACCCGGTGCCCGCGAAGGCCGACTCGGCGAAGATCGGCCGCCCGAAGGACTCCAGGTCGGCGTTGCCGGGCAGGTGGTTGCGCGTGGCGTAGGCGAGCGTGCGCGGGCCGAGCAGCCGCACGCCGTCCAGCTCGCCGCCGCGCGCGAGCATCTGGGCGAAGCGGTGGTAGTCGCCGAGCGTGGACGCGAGCCCGCCGCCGCCGGACAGGTACGTGGGCGGCTGGGTGATCGCGTCCCCCATCGCGCTGGAGCGGACCAGCCCGCCGCCGGGCTTGGGCACGTAGAGCGTGGCCAGGTGCTCGGTGTCGACGACGTGGAAGCCGGTGTCCAGCATGCCCAGCGGGGTGAGGATGCGGGTGCGGAAGAAGTCCGCCAGCGACTGCCCGGACACGACCTCGACGACCCGGCCGAGCACGTCGGTGTTCACGCCGTAGTTCCACTCGGTGCCCGGCTGGAACAGCAGCGGCAGACCCGCCCAGACGTCGCACGCGGCGGCGAGGTCCTGCCCGCGCGGCGGGGCGAACTCGTGGCCCTTGGCCCGGTACATCTCGTCCACCGGGTGGGCGTGGTGGAAGCCGTAGGTCAGGCCCGCGGTGTGGGTGAGCAGGTGCCACACGCGCACCGGCTCGGTCGCCGGGACGGTGCCCGGGTTCGCCGCGGAGCCGCCGGTGTAGACGCGCATGTCCGCGAAGGAGGGGATGTAGCGGGAGACCGGGTCGGTCAGCTCGAGCAGCCCCTCCTCCCACAGCATGAGCGCCGCGACGGAGGTGATCGGCTTGGTCATCGAGTAGATGCGCCAGATCGTGTCGTCGGTGACCGGCAGGTCGCCCGCCACGTCTCGGCGGCCGTAGTGCGAGACGTGGGCGAGCCGTCCCCGGCGCGCGACGGCGACGGACCAGCCCGCCAGCCTGCCATCGTCTACGTACTCAGCGAAATGGGTGTCGATCCGGGCCAGGCGGGCGGCGTCGAACCCCAGCTCGGCGGGGTCGACCTCGACCTTGCAGACGCTCACCTCGCCGACCCTACCCAGATCCGGCGGGTGATGATGTCCAGCGTGGAGGGTGACGACGAGGTGCTGCGCGCGCTGTTCCGCCGCCGGGACGCCGGGAGCCGCGCGGGGAACCGCACGGACGGGCACCGGATCGCGCTGGTCGTCGGCGGCGGCGGGATGCGCGGGGCCTACGCGGGCGGGATGGTCTGGGCGCTGGAGCAGGCCGGGCTCACGGCGGGGTTCGACGTCGCCTACGGCGCCTCCGCCGGCGCGTTCGTGGCGACCGCCGCCCTGCTGGGCCACGGCCACGACGCCTCCCGCATCTTCCCGGACGACATGGCCCGCCCCGCGTTCGTCGACCCGCGGCGGCTGGGGCGGGCGCCGATGGTCTCGCTGGACCACCTGATCCACCACGTCCTCGTGCACGTCAAGCCGACGGACTGGGACGCGCTGCGGGACTCCCCCGCCCCGCTGAAGGTCATGGTCACCGACGTCGACGACATGACCCCGCACGTCCTGGAGGGGCTGCCCACCGCGGCGGACTGGCGGCTCGCCATGCGGGCCACCGCGGCCATCCCGTTCCTCACCGGGCCGCCGGTCGAGCTGCACGGCAGGCGCTGGGTCGACGGGTCCATCGCCGATCCGCTGCCCGTCGCGCGGGCGCTGCACGACGGCGCCACCCACGTCCTCGCCCTGCTCACCCGCACCCTCCCCGAGCTGCGCCGGACCGCCCCCGCCAACCCGTGGTGGGCCCGCGGGCTCGACCGGCTGGTCCCCGGGCTGGGCGCGATGACGCAGGACGTGTGGCGGTACGCGGAGAGCCTCACCCTGCTGTCCGACGCCGCCCACCCCGGCCGCGGGGACAGTCACCTGCAGGCGATCGCCCCGCAGCACAGCGCGGGGATCCGTGGGCTCACGACCGACCCGGTGCGCGTCGAGCGGGCCTCGCACCTCGGGCACGCCGCCGCCGTGGCCGCCCTGCGCCGCGTCGACCCGGGGATCTCCTTCGGCCCCGATGAGTATTCGTCACCGGGACGGTCAACCCCTCCGTAGGCCACGACGAGGGGGAGGCGGAGTGACCGACGAGCCACGCCGCTTCGCCAGGCGGCGCGTCGAGCTGTGCGCAGGCGAGTGCCGTCCGCACGTCGAGGACGAGTGGCGGGGGGTGCTGGTGCTGGTGGAGGCCGGGGAGATCGAGCTGCGCTGCGAGCTGGGCGGCCGCCGCCGCTTCGGCGCGGGCAGCGTCCTCTGGTTCACCGGGCTGGGGCTCCGCGAGATCCACAACCCCGGCGTCGAACCGGCCGTCTTCGTCGGGGTGACCAGGTCACCGCCCGAAACCTGAGGTCACCGGACCGTAGCGTCGCGTGACCACGACCGACACGTGAGCGTCCGACCATGGTCGGCATGAGCACCGACGTGACCGTCGCTCCGGTGGAGAACGCGCGCTCGGCCGCGATCGCCGACCTCCTCGACGCGCTGGCGGACCTGGCCACGAGCTACCGCGACCTGCCCGAGTCCGACCGCGTCGACCGGTGTACCGAGGACGCGGACCGGATCACGGCCGAGGTCGCCCGACACCTGTTCACCGCACGCACCCGGCTGTCGTCCGCCTACGGGCGGCAGCGGGGCCAGTGACCTCGGGTCACGAGGTCCGGACCCGCTCCGCGAAGCCCTTGACCCAGCGCCGCTGCCAGGGGGTCTCGACGGCTCGGGGCCGGTAGTGCGCGCGGGTCCAGGCCACGGCGTCGTCCGCCGGGTGCCCGGCCAACACGGCCATGCACGCGATCACCGTGCCGGTGCGGCCGACGCCGCCCCCGCAGCTCACCTCGACCCGGGCGCCGCCGCGGGCCCGTCGGTAGGCGTCGACGATCGCCGCGACGGCCGCGGAGCGGTCCCGCGGCACCCGGAAGTCCGGCCACTCGATCCACGCGGACTCCCACTCGGGTTCCGCGTCGTGGCCCCGCCTGCCCAGACACAACGAGAACTCCGGCAGCGGGCCCTCGGGCAGGGGTTGGCGACGGCCGCGGCCCCGGACCGCGGTGCCGTCGGGGAGCAGGACAGCGCCGTCCAGCCGAGTCATGGGGCCATACTGCCCGTTCGTGGGATCCGACGAGATCGTGGTGGCGCTGCGCGCCGCGGGCTGTGTCTTCGCCGAGGAGGAGACCGCGGTCCTGATCGGCTCCGCCGGGTCCGCAGCCGAGCTGGACGCGCTGGTCGCCGCCCGGGTCGCGGGCAGCCCGCTGGAGCAGCTCGTCGGCTGGGTGGACTTCGCCGGGCTGCGGATCGCCGTCGGGCCGGGGGTGTTCGTGCCGCGGCGGCGCACCGAGCTGCTGGCCCGGCAGGTGATCGCCCTGCGACCCGCCGTGGTCGTGGAGCTCTGCTGCGGGGTGGCGGCGGTTGCCGCGGCGGTGGCGGCGGCATTGCCCGAGGCCGAGGTGCACGCCGCCGACCACTCCCCGGAGGCGCTCGTGCACGCCCGGGAGAACCTGCGCCCGGACCGCGTGCACGGCGGTGACCTGGACGCCGAGCTACCGCCCGACCTGCGGGGCAGGGTGGACGTCGTCGTCGCCAACGCGCCGTACGTGCCCACCGCGGCGATCGGGACGATGCCGCCCGAGGCGCGCGACCACGAGCCCCACGAGGCCCTCGACGGCGGCGCCGACGGGCTCGACCACCATCGCCGGATCGGTGCGCTGGCACCGCGCTGGCTCCGCCCCGGCGGTCACCTGCTGATCGAGACCTCGCGCGGCCAGGCCGCGGGCACGGCGGCGGCGATGGTCGGGTTCACCACCGAGGTGCTGCGGGACGAGGAGCGGGACGGCACCGCGGTCCTGGGCACCCTCAGCGGCGCGGGGTCTCCACCACCACGTTCGTCGACTTGATCACGGCGACGGCGAGCGAGCCCGGCGCCAGCCCGAGCTCCTCGACCGCCTCGCTGCTCATCAGCGACACGATGCGGTGCGGACCGCACTGCATCTCCACCTGCGCCATCACGGTGTCCGCGACGACGGAGGTGACCAGCCCGACCATCCGGTTGCGGGCCGAGGAGGCCACCGACGACGGATCCGGCGCGGCCGAGGCGTGCTCGCGGGTGAATGCGGCGAGCGCGGCGCCGTCGACGACCTTGCGCCGCGACGCGTCGAGGTGCACCGGCAGGGTGCCCGCCTCGATCCACCGCCGCACGGTGTCGTCGCTGACCCCGAGCAGGCCCGCGACCTCCGAGATCCTGTACTCCGCCACGCCGCGGACCCTAGGGCATGTGCGGCACGGCCCGGGCGAGGTCCCCGGTCGCGGCGCCGGCGCGGTGCCGCCGCGCAGCCGGGCCCAGCCGCCCCCGCCGCACGAACCCTCCTCACACCACGGGCGCGGTTCAGGTCTACCCCTGTGAGTGATCATGGATCATGATCGTGACGGTCCGTGGGACCCGCTGGTCCAGACGGGTAAATAGTCACCTGGCGTCACGATTTGTAACTCTGTGAGTTCTCGTTGATCTCCCGGACACAGGACGGCCGCCTACCCGACACGCGACTCGGACGGGATGAGCGCACCCCGCTGACCTCCCGGAAGGACCCGCGTTGGACGTCCTCGTCCTCTCGACCGCCTCCGACGGTCGTGTCGTGCTCCCCGCACTCGACCTGCTCCCCCACACCGTGCACACCGCCCCGCCCGCCGTGGCGGCGTTCCTGTCCGCCACCGCGTGCGACGTCGTCCTGGTCGACGGGCGGACCCAGCCGCGCGCGGCCGCCCAGCTCGCCACGCTGCTCGCCGCGACCGACCGGGGCATCCCGGTGGTGGCGGTGGTCGACGAGGCCGCACTCGACGCCGTCGTGGCCGGCGCGTTCGACCAGCTGCTGTTGACGACCGCAGGCCCGGCGGAGGCGGACGCCAGGCTCCGGCTCTCCCAGCGGCACCGGGCGCCCGCCGAGTCGGACCGCGTCGACGACGCGGTCGTGCTGCGGGTCGGGCCCTTCGAGCTGGACCAGCACGCCTACACGATCACCATCGGCACCGAGCCGCTCCCGCTCACCCACCACGAGTTCGAGGTGTTCCGCGCGCTGCTCGCCCACGCGGGCCGCCCGCTCTCCCGGGAACGCCTGCTGGGGGCGTTGGGTGGGCCGGACGCGAGCCCGCGAGCGATCGACTGCCACGTCCGCGCCCTGCGATCCAAGCTGGGCCCGCACCGGACCAGCATCCGGACGGTCCGCGGACTGGGGTACCTCGCCGTCACCGCCTAACGTGGCCGCATGGAGTGGCAGACGGTCCGCGAGGGGAACCTGCCGGTCGAGCGGCACGCCGAGCTGCTCCGGTCCCCGCACCCGCACTCCCCCGAGTTCGTCGCCGGGTCGCGGAGCCGGTCGTAGGTCCGGCCGGAGCTTCGAACGCGCGGGCCGGCGCCTCGGTGTGAGGGTTCGGCCCGCCAGGAACCGCGGACGTCGTCGGTGCTGCGCAGCCTGTGCGGCTCGGCCTCCGGCTGCCGAGTGGTCGGCGGACCCCTCTCACCGAGACGAGCCGGGAGTGGACGCTGGATCGTCGACCCGCTCGATCACGGGCTGTCGCAGGATCGTCCTGAGCTTGGCGGGTCCCACCCGGCGGGGGTCGCTGAGATAGATCTCGTGGTGCTTCCCGGTCATCGCGAGGCCCCGCCCGGGGATGTACTCCTCGTGCATGCGGCGCAGGAGCTCCGCCTCGTCGTCATAGGACCCGATGTGGAGTGCCTGGACGCAGCGGCCCTCGACGAGGTCCTCCATCCGGAGGTCGTCCAGCCGGACGGGCCGGTCCTTCCGTCCCGCGTGCTCGACGGCCGCGGCCAGCATCTCCGGCGTCGTCCAGTCCGGAACCATGATCATCATGGTCCAGTCCCACCGCGACTTGTCCCGCGCGTCGGTGAAGGTCGCCATGTCGTCCGCCCACCACAGACCCTCGAGCGGCATGACGACGTAGTCCCGGCCGAGCTCGCGCCTGCTCGCGAACTTCAGCGCGTAGGCCACGGGGTAGAGCGTGGCCACCGCCTCCGCGTACACGGGGGTGTTCGGGTCGCCGTGGCCGTCGATCATCAGGTACCGCAGCTCGGGCACGTCGACGATCTCCAGCACGTCCCGACGCGCGCGGTAGCACGCCAGCTCACGCTTGAAGTCCCGCTTCTCCTCCACCCACGACACCCTCCCACGGCACTCGGGCTCGCGCCGTCGAGCTGTCGGTTCCGGGAGGACGAGATGCAGGTCCGCCGGCGCCCCGGGAGCCCGTCGCCGGCCACCGCCCCTACCCGACCACTGGCCTGCTCCCAGCGGAAACACCCTGCTGCACGGCACCCCACTGCGACGCTCGGACCGAGCACCTCGACCACCTCCGCCGGTGGTCCCGAGGCGGCGGCACCACGGTGGACAACGGAGCGGGCACGTGCGCCTTCCATCAACCTGGCGCGCGCGATACCCCCGTAGCGGGCGACCCCGGGATGAGGACGGCCCCTGAGCCGCATCCGAGCAGCTCAGGGGCCGTTCACCCTGGGGTGTGGCAGGTGAAGGATTCGAACCTTCGTAGGCTAAGCCGACGGATTTACAGTCCGCTCCCTTTGGCCACTCGGGCAACCTGCCGGGGTGCAGTCGGCGTGCCGACGTGCGGGGAGAAGGATACGACAGGCGTGATCGGGTCCCGCAGAGGGGGGCCCGCCGGAAGCGAGGAGGAGCTCATGGCCGACCCGTCGTTCGACGTCGTCAGCAAGGTCGACCGGCAGGAGGTCGACAACGCCCTGAACCAGGCGGCCAAGGAGCTGTCGCAGCGCTTCGACTTCCGCGGCACCGGCACCTCCATCGACTGGGCGGGCGAGGAGGCGATCACCCTGGAGTCGGAGACCGAGGAGCGGTTGAAGGCGGCCGTCGAGGTCTTCAAGGAGAAGCTGATCAAGCGCAACATCTCGCTCAAGGCCTTCGAGGTCGGCGAGCCCGCGGTCTCCGGCAAGACCTACAAGGTCACCGGCAAGATCATCCAGGGCATCGAGTCGGACAAGGCCAAGGAGATCTCCAAGACCATCCGCGAGGAGAAGCTCAAGGGCGTCCAGGCCCAGATCCAGGGCGACCAGCTCCGTGTCTCGGGCAAGAAGAAGGACGACCTGCAAGCCGTCATCGCCCTGCTCAAGGGCAAGGACTTCGGCATCGCCCTGCAGTTCACCAACTACCGCTGACGCACCCACTCTGACCTGCGCGAACAGGTCAGGAGGTGGGTGGCGGTACAACGTAGGCACAACCGAGCGCGGGTACTGCGCAACGACCGCCGCGGACGGCGCCGATGGGTGATCACCACGCTGCCGGGCCGGTCGAGGCACCCTCGCCGCCCTCGGGCCCGACGGGTTCCTGCAGGCCATGCAGCCGGGGACGACCTGGATCGACATGAGCAGCAACTCCGCGGCAGGCACCGAGCCGGTGCACCGAGACGCCCTGGCCCGCGGCATCGAGGTTCTCGACGCACCCGTCGGCGGTGGCGTCGCCTCCGCCGAGGTGGGCAGGCTGAAGCTGGTCGTCGGGGGTGAGGCCGAGGTCCTCGCCCGCCGACGGGCCTGCTCGCGGTCCTCGGCGAGGACGACCGCCTCGTGCACGTCGGCGGTCTCGGCGCGGGCTACACCGCCAAGCTCCTGGTCAACCTGCTGTGGTTCAGCCAGGTCGTCGCCACCGCGGAGGCCCTGCTGATCGGCGAGTGCGCCGGGCTGGACCTGTCGACGCTGCGCGACGGCAGGTCCTGTCGACGCCGCGCGACGGCGATCACCTGCCGTCGTCCGGACTCGATCGGTGCCTCTGGAGATCTCGGCCATCGTCGACCAGGGCCGGCGAGTGACCCACCTCGGCCCGGTCGACGGGGAGCCGGCGGTGGCATTCCCGGAGGAGCGCCCCCGCCACGACTCAGCGTCGACGGATTCTGCGACAACCGCGTTCCGCAACGGAGAAAACGTACGCCGTCGCCGAGGAAAGCGCGGATCGGCGAACAAACCCGCTACCGGTACGCCGAAAGGACATCACTTTCCAGTGATGTCCTTTCGACTTGGGCACCGCACTGTCAGTGGCGCTCGGGCTGCTCGACGCCCGAGGTGTCGATCTGCTCCTTGCGCACCTCGCCGGACACCTGCTCCTGCTCGGTGACGGTCTCCTTGCCGATACGGACCCGCTCCACGGGTACCGCCTCCGTCTCGGTGACCGGACGCTCGGCGTGCAGTGTCACCTCGTGCTCCTCCTCGGAGATCGAGGGTCCGTCGACCGCGTCGCCGATGTTGGTGTCGGTGATCGGTTCACGCTCGATGCGCACCTCCTCGTGCGACACAGGGACGGTCAGCGTGACGTTCTCGGTCACGACGTATTTGCGCAGCCGAGCGCGGCCCGCCTCGGTGGTCTCGGTGCCGACGTGCAGTCGCTCCTCGGAGCGGGTCAGCGGTTGACAGGGCGTCCTTGTCGAACGGCACCCGGAGGTCCTCACCGGCGATGTCCGCGGTGGCGAGCGGGACCAGGGAGACGTGGTTGCCGAACAGACCGCTCTTGACCGCGGCCCACTCGGGCCTCTCCGACCGGTTGCCGAGGAACACCCCGTCGATCTTGCCGAGCTTGTCGCCGTCCCGGCCGACGACGGTCTTTCCGTACAGTGTGGACGGATCGCTGATGTTGAAGGTCATGATTCTCTCCGAGTTCGCGGTGGGCGTGGCACAGTGGTCGGTCGCCGGACGGATAGCCCGGCGACCGGGGGCTTCACACCCGAATCCGTGATGATTTTCTCGGAGTCCACCGGCCCGATTCGACGGGGTCGACACCTGAAAAGAGCCGGCGATTGCGCCATTCGGCGGCAATTCGGCCGTACCGTGCCCCGGGCGGCTTGACTCGCCCACCGGTCGGGTATCGCCGCCCGGTGCGAGACGACCCTGCCCGAACCATCGAGGAGCGACGCCGATGACCCAGCCCGCGAGCGGACCGCCTCCGGCCGTCCAGACCCCGACGAGTGAGTCCCCGACCGATCCGTCACTGCCGCAGGTCGCCCGGGCCGAAACCGGTGCGATCGGCCACAGTGCCGCCGACGCCGGGAGACAGATCGCCGACACCGCCGTCGACCAGGCCGCCGAGGTGGGCCAGGAGGCCCGCCGCCAGGCGAAGGACCTGTTCGCCCAGGCTCGTGAGCAGGCCACCGGCCAAGTCCGCACCGGGCAGCAGAAGGCGGGCGAGAGCCTGCAGGCGCTCGCCTCGGAGCTGCGCGACATGGCGGGCGCGGGCGAACGTTCCGGGGTCGCCTCCGACCTCGCGGCGCAGGCGGCCGAGCGACTCGAGGGCGCCTCGCACTGGCTCGTCGAGCGCGAGCCCGGCGACCTGGTCGAGGAGTTCCGCGGGTTCGCCCGCCGCCGCCCCGGTGCCTTCCTGCTCGGCGCGGCCGCGGCGGGCCTGCTGGTCGGACGGCTCACCCGTGGAGCGATCGACGCGAACCGTGACACCGGCTCGTCGACCACGCCGGGATCCCCGGACGTGCCACCGCCGACCACCACGCCGCCGCGGGCACCCGAGCCGCACATGAACCCCTACGGCGGGCAGAGCCGACCCGTCGGCCAGAGCGGGTCCTCCCCCGATCCCGCGGATGCGGACGCCGAGGCACAGTGGACGCAGCCGGATCGGACCCCGTCACACGCCGCGAGGGCCGGAGCGACCACGGTCGGCGAGTACGTCGAGGAGCTGGAGCGTCGGGAACCCCGGATCGGTCCCGGTGGTGGACGATGACCGCACCACGCCCCCCAGCCGGCGCCCATCCGGCCGAGACCGGTCGGCACGCCGCCTCCGGCGAACCACCCACGGATCAGCGATCGGTCGGCGACCTGGTCGGCAACGTCACCCGCGACCTCTCGATCCTCATGCGCCAGGAGCTCGCGCTGGCGAAGGCCGAGCTCAAGCAGGAGGCCGGCAAGACCGGCAAGGCCGCGGGCGCGTTCGGCGGGGCGGGCTTCGCGGCCTGGTTCGTCGTGCTGTTCCTGTCCCTCGCCCTCTGGGCCGCCCTGTCCAACCTGACGGATCCCGGGTGGGCCGCGCTCATCGTCGCCGCCCTCTGGGCCGTGATCGCCGGAATCCTCTACGCGACCGGCCGCAGCTCCTTCCGCAAGGTCCACCCCAAGCCCGAACGCACCGTCGACACGCTCGGCCAGGTGCCCGAGGCCCTCAAGGGCCACCGAGGAGACACCCCGTGAGCACCCCCCTCACCCCCGACGACCCCGACCAGCTGCGCCGCGAGATCGAGGCCACCCAGGCCCGGCTCAGCAGCGACGTCAACGCCGTCTCCGACAAGGTCAACCCCTCCCGCGTCGTCGGGCGGCGGGTGGACCGCGTCAAGGCCACCGCGGGCCGCGTCCGGGAGTCCGTGATGGGCAGCGACCCCGCAGGCTCCGCCCACGACACCGCCAACCACGTCGCGGGCGCCGCCCACGACACCGCGAGCACCGTGGCGGGTGCGGT